>NZ_JACAKI010000015.1:0-18767 GCF_030326445.1 Myroides sp. DF42-4-2 | reverse complement strand
TGTTCTGATTTTTTTAACTGAGTTGCTGTTTTGATCTATTATTTGATAAACCTATATTTCATTCCATCAACTTCATTACCTTCTCTTGTCCTTTCAGTGCTCATTTTGTGTGTTTGAGTAAAATTGACTTCCATTAGAACTTAAAAAAACAATACTATTGTGCTTATAATTTTTTTTTGAATGAGTTTATTATTAATTTATTTATTTTTAGCCTTAACGGTATCTTTCATTTGTTCCATAGCGGAAGCTGTTTTGCTATCTACTCCACTTTCATTTTTGCATTCCAAAGCAGAGCATCAAGATCCTAAAGCGAAAGCTTTAATACACATGAAAAAAGACATCGACAAACCACTTTCTGCGATTTTGGCTTTAAACACAATTGCTCATACGGTTGGTGCTGCAGGTGTTGGAGCACAAGCTACGGCTGTTTTTGGCGAGGCTTACTTTGGAGTTATTTCTGCTATTTTAACTTTGTGTATATTAGTACTTACTGAAATTATACCAAAGACCTTAGGGGCGAATTATTACAAGACTTTATACGCACCAACGGCGACGGCCATATCGAGTATGGTTGTTCTTTGTTATCCTTTGGTCTTACTTGCTTCATTCCTAACAAGACGCTTGAGTAAAAAACAGCAAGAGTCGAGTATTAGTCGAGAAGAACTATCTAGCTTAGTAAAAATTGGCGAGCAAGAAGGGATTTTTAATGGCAAAGAGACCAAGATTATACAAAATCTAATCAGGCTTAAAGACGTGGCAGTTTCCACCATACACACCCCCCGAATTATGATGATTCAAGCGGATGAAGACACGAAGTTGCGCGAATTTTTGAGCAAAAAAGAATTGCTTCATTTTTCTCGAATTCCCATTTACAGTGAGCAATCGGAAAACATTGTAGGCTATGTATTGCGCGATACAATTTTTGAACATTTAGCAGCTGACGAATTTGACATTCCTTTAAAAGAGTTTAAACGCAATATTCTTCAATTTAACGAGCGAATGAGTGTTGTTGAAGCTTGGAGTAAACTAACGGAGAAACACGAGCACATTGCTATTATCACCAATGAATACGGGGAAGTTCAAGGTCTTTTAACGCTAGAAGATATTTTAGAAACCCTATTGGGCTTCGAGATTATTGATGAAAAGGACAAGATTGTCGATTTGCGTCAATATGCAGAAGACAGATGGAAAAGTAAACAACGCAAGTACCAATTTATAGAGAATAATCAATCGTAATCGCTTTAGTTTGGTCGTCCTTTGTTTGAGGTATACCTTATGTTGGCATACAGATCCCTATTCCTATTACTTATTGGTGCTTTTGTCAATTAATACAGTAGGAAGCTAACGACCTATATCTATAATAAGATACGATGAGTCTATAGACAAATATATAGCGTCTAATTTTTCAAGTTAAAACAACATCAACCATATCTTGGTGCTGTCCTTATCGAATAGAGTTTACCTTATATTTAAGCCTAAACACAGCCTTGTAACGGCTATTCATTAATCAACCTTGTTTAAATCATTTTCAAAGTTCTAGATAAGCTTTTGTTTTTCTCCGTTAAAAAGTAAACTATTCATATTAAATTCATTTTGTTCGAATAGTTCCCAAAAAAAACAGACAGTAATATTTTTATTTACCAGTTTTTTTTTGTCAATTAGCATATGACAGAAGGGCAATAAAAGTGAACTAGGTACGCTTTTTGCCTTTACTATAGATATAGAAACAAATAATCACCTAAATTCAGTTAATATGGACGAAAATTTTTCACAAGAAATTAAAGATGTTATTTCCTTTAGTAAGGACGAGGCATTGCGTCTAGGTCATGACTTTATAGGAACGGAGCACTTTTTGTTAGCCTTATTGCGAATTGAGCAGGGTGAAGCATCAACGATTCTGCAAAATTTAGAGGTGGATATCGACTTTTTAAGACATAAAGTTGAGAACTTAACCCCCTATTCCACTACCAAAACAGCTGTAAACGAGAAAGGATCACTATATCTTACAAAACAAGCAGAAAGAGCCTTGCGCTTGACGTATTTAGAAGTAAAAGTATTCAAGAATATTGAGGTTACTTCGGCTCACTTGTTGCTTTGTATTTTAAAGAACAACGAGGATCCCATCACACAGATCTTGAATAAGATGAATGTGGACTATGAAAATGTAAAAAGATACTACGTTGAATTCCTCTCTGACGATCAGAAAGAAGCGAATAGTGAAGACATCTTCCACAGCCCAAAAGCTGAAACTTTTGAAGAATCAGGACAAAATGACAGTTCAGCAAACAAGAAGACTGACACTCAAGGGAATTTACCGAATAAGAAGAGTAAGACTCCTGTATTGGACAATTTTGGTCGAGATTTAACAGAGATGGCAATTGAAGGCAAGCTCGACCCAGTAGTTGGACGAGAGAAAGAGATTGAGCGCGTATCTCAGATTTTGAGTCGTAGAAAGAAGAACAACCCTTTGCTTATTGGTGAGCCTGGTGTTGGTAAATCTGCTATTGCAGAAGGTTTAGCCCTTAAAATTGTACAGAAAAAAGTATCTCGTGTTTTGTTTAACAAACGCGTAGTGACCCTTGATTTAGCGAGTTTAGTGGCGGGGACAAAATACAGAGGACAGTTTGAAGAGCGCATGAAAGCCGTGATGAATGAATTGGAAAAAAATACGGATATCATTCTGTTTATAGACGAGATTCATACCATTGTAGGTGCTGGAGGAGCCACAGGTTCACTTGATGCTTCTAATATGTTCAAACCCGCTTTAGCACGAGGTGAAATTCAGTGTATTGGAGCTACAACCCTTGATGAGTTTAGACAGCACATTGAAAAAGATGGGGCGTTAGAACGCCGTTTCCAAAAAGTATTGGTGGAGCCTACTTCAGTAGACGAAACAATAACGATATTGCACAACATCAAGGACAAATACGAAAGTCATCACAACGTGAGTTATACGGATGAGGCAATTGATGCCTGCGTAAAGTTAACCAACCGCTATATGACGGATCGCTTCTTGCCAGACAAAGCTATTGATGCTTTGGATGAAGTTGGATCACGTGTACACATCACTAACATTCACGTTCCTCAAAATATTCTAAGCTTGGAGCAAGAATTAGAAGAAGTACGCGAGAGTAAAAACGAAATGGTACAAAAGCAGAAGTACGAAGAAGCAGCTAACCTTAGAGATAAAGAAAAAAACATCGAAAAAGAGTTAGAGATCGCACAAGAAGCTTGGGAAAAAGATGTAAAAAACAATCGCATTGTCATTACTGAAGACGATGTTGCGGATGTGGTATCGATGATGACGGGTATACCAGTGAATCGAATTGCCGAAAAGGAAATCAATAAACTAGCCAATCTTCCTTCCATTATTAAAGGTAAAGTAATTGGTCAAGATGAAGCAGTCGGAAAAATTGCCAAGGCAATTCAGCGCAATAGAGCGGGATTGAAAGATCCGAACAAGCCGATTGGATCGTTTATTTTCTTGGGACAAACGGGAGTTGGTAAGACACAGCTAGCCAAAGTAATTGCCAAGGAGCTCTTTGATTCAGAAGATGCGTTAATTCGTATTGACATGAGTGAGTACATGGAGAAATTTGCGCTTTCTCGTTTAATTGGAGCACCTCCAGGATATGTGGGTTATGAAGAAGGAGGGCAATTGACGGAAAAAATCCGCAGAAAGCCCTACAGTGTAATCTTATTTGATGAAATTGAGAAGGCACACCCTGATATTTTCAATATGCTTTTGCAAGTACTTGATGACGGACACCTAACCGACAGTTTAGGCCGCAAGGTTGACTTTAGAAACACCATCATTGTGATGACCTCTAATATTGGAGTACGCCAATTGAAAGATTTTGGACAAGGGGTTGGTTTCGGTACACAAGCGCGTAAAGAACAATCGGATCAACACAGTAAGTCAGTGATTGAAACTGCGTTGAAAAAAGCGTTTGCTCCTGAATTCTTGAATCGAATTGACGACATTGTAGTATTTAATTCTTTAGAGAAAGAGCACATTCATTCGATTATCGACATTGAATTGGCCAAATTATTCCAACGCATTGATGATTTAGGATACAAATTAATCCTCACTGACAAGGCGAAGAATTTCATTGCTGACAAAGGCTTTGACAAGCAATATGGGGCTCGTCCATTAAAACGAGCGATTCAAAAATACATTGAAGACCCTATTGCGGAAGAAATTGTAAATTCGAAGTTAACCGTTGGCGATACCATAACCTTGGATGCGCCAAAAGAAGAAAATGGAGAAGTTTTAACGATTAAAATAAAAACAAAAAAACCTGCTAATTAGCAGGTTTTTTCTTTTTATTCCTAGAGGTAGAGGCACTAAAGCTTTCTTGCTTGTTATATAAACGTTATTATTAAATTTTTTATCTTTATTCAATAATACTAATTACTTTAAAGTAGTACTTTCGCATTTGAATAATTAAATATAATGGTAGATAAACTCATTGTAGGTAGTGAAGAATGGTGTTCTTTCTCTACATTAAATATCCCAGCAATTAAAGCCCGTGTTGATTCTGGAGCAAAGACTTCTGCATTACATGCCGTAAACATTAGCGCATTTGAAAAAGACGGAGAGAAATGGGTCAAGTTTGATGTAAATCCGTTGCAAAATAATGGCAAGACCATTATACATTGCGAAGCCAAAATGGTGGATAAAAGAATTGTCAAGAGTTCTAGTGGATCTAGAGAGTCTCGCTATGTAATCAAAACCACCCTTGTATTGGGTGAAGCTTCTTGGGATATTGAATTAACCCTTACCAATCGAGATTCCATGGGATATCGCATGCTATTGGGAAGAGAAGCGATGGGCGGTCGTATTTTAGTAGATCCTGAAAAGCACTTTTTACTTGGTCAACCGACAGTAGAAAAATTAGACGAATATTACAACAAGCCCAAAGAAGCTAAAAACGGCTTGCGCATTGGGTTATTAGCGAGTAATCCTGACTTATACAGCAATCAACGCATCATTGAAGCGGGAGAATTGAGAGGACATGAAATGCACTTCTTAAATCTGAAATACTGCTATATGAAATTGGATGCGAATCAACCTGAAATTCACTATAGAGGTGGACGCGTATTAAATGATTTTGACGCTGTAATACCTCGTATACGCCCGAGTATGACGTATTATGGATGCGCCTTAACCCGTCATTTTGAATCTTTAAAAGTATATAGTTTAAACAGTGCAGCAGCTATTGCTCAGTCACGTGACAAACTGTTTTCCCTTCAGCTGTTATTAAATCACGGGATTGACATTCCGACTACGGGATTTGCCAATTCTCCTTTGGACACGAACGACTTGATAAAGATGGTTGGTGGTAGTCCGCTTATTGTCAAATTATTAGAAGGAACACAGGGAAAAGGGGTCGTATTAGCAGAGACTAAAAAAGCCGCTGAGAGTGTTATTAATGCATTTAAGAGTTTAAATGCCAACATCTTAGTTCAGGAATTCATCAAAGAGGCTAACGGAAAAGACATTCGCTGTTTTGTGGTGGATGGCAAAGTAGTTGCGGCGATACAACGCGAGGCTGTTCCTGGCGAATTTAGAGCGAATATTCACTTGGGTGGTACCGCATCGATCATCAAGGTAACACCTGAAGAAAAACGCATTGCAATACGCGCTGCAAAAGCAATGAATTTAAAAGTAGCAGGGGTAGATATTATCCGCTCAGCTAAAGGTCCTTTGTTGTTAGAAGTAAACTCCTCTCCTGGTTTAGAGGGAATCGAAGGAGCGACAAATAAAGACATTGCCTCTGAAATGATTAAAGCAATTGAAAAACAAGTTAAATGGTAAAGAAATAGCGCCCTGCTATTTCTTTCCCTTCATCATCTAAATTTTCTTGTATTTATGAACCCATCAACGTCTGGCTGGATAAAAAAATACTTCGCAGAACAGGATAAGTATGCGATATTTCAAGCGACTACACCTACTGAATTAGCTCATGAAATAAGGGCGATTGGTTTTAGTTTCGGCAAAATAAACAGCCGTGCACTTCCAGAGATCTACACGACTTTTAACTATACCCAAGAGGAATTAGCGAAAATTTGTTTTTTACAACTGTTGGAGAAAATTTACTTTTTCCAATACCCTACTCATACAACAGACGAATTTGTAGGTTGTTTACTCGACTTTTACCAGCTTTTTGTCCCGCATAAAACCAATTTCTTTACGAGTTTATTTGAAGATAAACACACCTATGCCCGATTGGAACACTTGTTTGCCATTAAGTGGAAAGAGAGTTTCTTTTCTCAATCAAAAAGCAACAATATTGTGCTTAATTTATTGGTGTTGTCTATCTATTTCTTGACGTTTGAAACGCATTTAGCAGGAAAGATACACCCGAATTTATATCATGTATATATTGAAGATCTCATTCAAGAAATTTTAAATCACACTCAACACCAGACGGCGGACCTTCATTTGGTGGACGGATCCAATGACTTTGCTACGGAGGAAATTATGGAGGTACAGTCCTCCTATTTAGAGTCGAGCTTACTGTTGGATATTGTAATGTGTAGTTCGTGGAATAACGAGACTAAATCGCTTCATTTGCCCGATTTTTCGGTTGCTCCTTTTGAGCGTTTATCCTTTTCCCCTGAGCAAATCGAGGATAGCAGCAGCTGTTTTATGCTTTTTGTACAGCAAAACGACTACAACTACCACTATTTGAAATCGACGAATTTGTTCAACAATATGATCAACAATTCGACGAATTACGTGGAATTTTTAGTGGGAAGAAACAAAGGGCGTATTCTAAAAGAACTCCAGAAAAACAAACAGTTGATGCAGTTATTAATGGACTCTACGCATCGTAGTTTAGATAGTCAAGAAAAGAAATTGATCAAAAAGCAAACCTTAGAGGTTATCAAAACAATTCCTTCTCTTGCTATATTTATGTTACCCGGAGGTACTATTTTATTACCAATAATTTTAAAATTTATTCCTTCTCTCCTACCTTCTTCCTTTAATGAGAATTTGGATGAGGATTAGATTTTTCTAAAGCGCAGTTGATAGACTTCGTCAAGGTCTTGATTACTTGTCACATTCACCTCTAGATCAGTAACATAACCCGAATTCAATCCATATACCCATCCGTGTATACTCAGGTCTTGATTACGTGCCCAAGCGCCTTGAACAATAGATGTTTTAGCTAAGTCGTACACTTGTTCTTGCACATTGAGTTCGACAAAGCGATTGAAACGCGCAGTGGTATCGTCAATGCCGTCTAATTCGACGTTGTGCAAGCGGTACACGGTTTTAATGTGTCGGATCCAGTTGTCAATCAATCCGTAGGATTCATTTTTCATTGCGGCTTCCACTCCACCACATCCGTAGTGTCCACAGACGATTATATTGGTTACTTTTAGGATATTTACGGCGTAATCTAATACGCTTAGCATATTCATATCCGAGTGAATCACCATATTGGCGATATTTCGGTGTACGAATACATCGCCTGGTTCTGCGCCGATAATCTCATTAGCTGGTACGCGGCTATCCGAACACCCAATCCATAAAACAGGCGGGGTTTGCTTGTGGCATAAACGCTTGAAATACTCAGGATTAATGGCTAGTTTTTCTTCTACCCAAGCTTTGTTATTTTCTAATATCTTTTTATAAAATTCGTTGTGTTTCAACCCTATAGTTTTTATTCAACAAACATTTCTTTTACGAAATCTACTTCTCCTGTCTCCACTTTGTAAAAAGCACCTACGATACCAATTTCTCCTTTTTCATACATTTCACAAAGAACTGTACTTTTGGTTAAAATGTGGTTGATGGTGTATTCGACATTGTAAAACGCGACCATATCTACCCCTTCTTTTGATTTGATATCTAAGTCAGGATAGTATTTTTTCACGTGTTCAACAGCTGGATCCACTTTGGCTAACAAATTGCTTAGGTGGCCTAATTTAACGTCTTTACACGCACCTGTAATGGCACCACAATGTGAATGTCCCAAAACCATAATCAATTTAGAGCCTGCGAGCTTACAAGCAAATTCCATCGAACCGATGATATCTTCATTCAACACATTTCCTGCGATTCGCGTGCTAAACACATCCCCTAATCCTTGATCAAAGATCAATTCTGCCGAAGTTCTGCTGTCAATACAGCTCAAAATAATTGCAAAAGGGAATTGGCTTTCTTTCGTTTCGTTTACTTGTTCTAGTAAATTCGCATGTGATTTTAGGTTTTCTACAAAGCGCTTGTTTCCTTCCTTTAAAAAAGACAGCGCCATTTGCGGAGTCATTGACTTTTGATCGTCTATATTATGTAGTCTCATTTTTACGCGATTAATACGATAATAATTTCGAAACAAATGTAACCAAAAATGGCTTTTAAAATATAAATAAAGCAATATTCCTCTATATTTTTATCGATTTAAAAAAAACATAACACTTTTTAAGTAATTAATACGCGAGTATGTTTCATATCTGATTGGTATAAAGGTATATTTCCTCTGGAATAGTAGAAATCACATAATCGTTAAGGAGAATATAAAAAAGGATAAAATTTGTTCAGATTAAAAAATAGTTGATACATTTGCAAAGAATTTCATAGGAGGAAAAATTTGAACTGATTGCAACCTCGGTAAAAAATGCTAAAGCAGAATATATTGTATCTTCACTTTAGCCATTTCCTCTTTTTTAAACATTTTAAAAAACATACAATATGGCTTATTACTTCACATCGGAATCTGTAAGTGAAGGACATCCTGATAAAATTGCAGATCAAATTTCAGATGCTTTAATTGACAATTTCTTGGCTTTTGATTTAGAATCGAAAGTAGCATGTGAGACATTAGTAACTACAGGGCAGGTAATTCTTGCTGGAGAGGTAAAATCAAAAACGTATTTAGACGTACAACAGATTGCTCGTGATGTCATCAACAAGATTGGTTACACGAAGAGTGAGTATATGTTCGACGGCAATTCGTGTGGTATTTTATCTGCTATACACGAACAATCGGCAGAGATCAGTCAAGGAGTTGAACGCGCGAGCAAGGAAGACCAAGGCGCAGGAGACCAAGGGATGATGTTTGGTTATGCTACGACAGAAACGGAGGATTATATGCCTTTAGCGTTGGATTTATCGCATAAATTACTACAAGAATTAGCGGTTATCCGCAGAGAAAATAAAGAAGTAACCTATTTGCGTCCAGATGCAAAGAGTCAGGTTACCTTAGAATACAACGACGACAACAAGCCTGTGCGCATTGTAACAATTGTATTATCGACACAACACGATGATTTCATTCCAGCAGAAAACGCGACTGCAGAGGCGAAGGCGAAAGCAGAGGCTGCCATGCAAGCGCAAATCAAGAAAGACATCATTGAGGTATTAATTCCTCGTGTATTGGCGAAATACCCCCAATACAACTACCTATTTGAATCCAAAGAGGAGATTGAATTTTTAATCAACCCTACGGGAGTGTTCATCATTGGAGGGCCTCACGGAGATACAGGATTAACAGGAAGAAAGATCATCGTGGATACATATGGTGGAAAAGGCGCGCATGGTGGAGGTGCTTTTTCTGGAAAAGATCCTAGTAAAGTGGACCGAAGTGCAGCATATGCCACACGTCACATTGCTAAAAACCTTGTTGCTGCTGGTGTAGCTGAAGAGGTGTTAGTTCAAGTATCCTATGCGATTGGAATTGCTAAGCCTACGGGAATTTACGTAAACACATACGGAACGTCAAAAGTAAACCTATCAGATGGTGAGATTGCGAAAAAAGTAAATGAATTATTCGATTTACGTCCGTACTTCATTGAAACGAGTTTAAAGTTGAGAAATCCAATTTACAGCGAAACAGCTGCTTATGGACATATGGGACGCAAACCACAGGTAGTAACCAAAACGTTCACACGACCTGGTGGAGAGACAAAACAAGTAGAAGTTGAGTTATTCACATGGGAAAAATTAGACCGTGTAGCTGACATTCAACAAGCTTTTAATCTATAGTTTCCAATTGGAATACACAAACAAAAAGACGCTTAACCACCACAGGTTAAGCGTCTTTTTTGTGGGAGTTCTTGTACTACTTCAAGATTAGAGCAATCAACAGCTTTCCCTCTATCTGAAAAGCATTGTAGAACAAGGGCTACTTAACAAGCAGTACAACAAAAAAAGGAATGATCGTACTGATCATTCCTTTTTGTATATGAAGTTGCCAAGTAGTTGAGATAGTATTTATATCGAGTACTAATCTTCTCTATCACTTAGCGAATGTAGTCTTTTAATTACATTACTGCAGCAACGATATAATAGACAATCATTGCAATAATAGCGGAAACTGGGATAGTTAGAATCCACGCCCACAACAAGTTTATCGTTACTCCCCAACGAACTGCAGATACGCGTTTGGTAACCCCTACCCCTATGATTGAACCCGTAATGGTATGGGTGGTAGAAACGGGAATTCCCAAGTGTTCTGTTACGTATAAGGCTACGGCTCCAGCTGTTTCAGCGGCTACTCCTTCCAATGGCGTTACCTTTGTGATCTTACTACCCATGGTTTTTACGATCTTCCATCCTCCAGATAAAGTACCTAAACCTATGAATAAGAAGGAAGCTAAAGGCACCCACCACCAGTGCTCTACGAATACTTTAAACGTATCTACATCTCCCATATAAGCAGGATCCATATCTATGTTTATGTGGTAAAAGATTACAGCGGCTCCAATAATACCCATTACTTTTTGTGCATCATTTCCTCCATGTCCCAAAGAGAACAAGGCAGAAGAAACTAATTGCAAGCGCTTAAACCACTTTTCACATTTATAGTGGTTTTGATTTCTGCAAATCCACATAATAGCTACAGTGATAAAATAGGCTAATATTAACCCCAGTAAAGGAGCTCCGAAGATAAATAAGAAGATTGGAATCACTTTGGAGTAAACCACAACATCTACCCCTTCAATAGAGAAACCACCTGCATGAGCAACGGCTGCACCAATAAAACCACCAATTAAGGTATGGGAAGAAGAAGACGGAATACCTAATTTCCAAGTAGCTAAGTTCCATATAATTGCAGCAATCAAACCTGCAAAAATAACTTCTAAGGTAATAAAGTTTTCATTAACTGATTTAGCGATGGTATTACCAATTTTAAACTCCCCAATAATATAAAGGGAGATAAAATATGCAACAAAGTTAAAAGCTGCTGCCCAAAGTACCGCTTGAAAAGGGGTTAAAACACGGGTCGTTACAATGGTAGCGATCGAGTTTGCAGCATCGTGAAAACCATTGATATAATCAAATCCCAGGGCTAATACGATAATAACGATTAGCATAATCCCACTTTGATTACTCAATATTTCTGTAAAAAATTCCATATACTTGCGCTAGATCATTAAGAGTATTTAACGATAACAGTTTCAAGTACATTAGCCACATCTCTACAACTATCTGTAGCCGTTTCTAACGCCACCATTACCTCTTTGTATTTTATAATTTCGATGGCGTTATTTTCATTTTCGAAAATATCGGCAACGGCCTTATCAAAAACTTTATCTGCTTTTCTTTCTAAGCGAGAAATATTTTTACATACAGTCGCTAACTCTTCTAGCTTTTTTAAATCTTTCAAGTGCAAAAGTCCCTTGTGTACTTCACTACAAGCTTCTAGGTTTGCTTCAGTCAGTTTGCGCAAAGGTTTTGTGATTTTATCAATTTGATACAATCTCATACGAGAAGCAGCATCAGATAAATGGTCAGCTACATCGTCAACTGCTGTAATCAAATTGTGGATATCTTCTCTGTCAAAAGGCGTGATAAAGTTTTTTCCTAATTCGATTCTCGTTTTCTGTGCAATTGCTTCAATCTCCACCTTAATTACCTCAACATCTTTAAGTAATTTCTCTCTTTCTTTTGCTGGAGTATGCACAGCTTCGTTCAGCGTTTCTGATAGTTTTTTAAGCTTTACAGCTGCTTGTTCAAATAAAGGATAAAACGTCTTGTCCTTTGGAACTAAAAATTGAAAAATGTTATTCAATGACATTATATAGAATATATGTTATAAACAGGGACAAAATTACGCAATAATATCAACCTAATGTTTCCTTAACGTTAATTTTTATCTCAAAAGCAGGTTTCTTCTGATTTTATGGCAACAAAAAAAACTTACCCATTAGTAATCAGACACTTAATAATTTAATGATAAATTAATCTTTTGCGACTTTCTTAACCATAAAACAACCTAAAGATAACATTATTAAAATAAAACAGTTCATCGGTAAAGCTGTCAAGTAAGTACTATTCAACTTATTACTCTTGTTCTTCTTGATTTGGAATAACCCAAAGGGCTATTTTTCTCATGTGAGATATCAATAGATAGCCTAGTACTATATTAAATAGAGTAACAAACCAAAAATTGCCTGTTTGTACGTATTCATAGGGGTTATTTACTGATTTGGCTTTAAACCAAAACAGGGCATTGCTAACTAAAGAGGGAAGATTATCGACAATAAGTCTCAATCCAACAAAAAACACACCTAGTTGCGTCAAGCCAATCATTGTTAGCGATTTAGAAGGAATAGTGAGATTGGAGAAGCCTTTTTCTACTCGAAAAAAATCGACAATATGCCCCGCATAGACAAATAGCAAGACCAAACCAACTAAGAGCAACAGGATATGGACTAGCTCCATTGCATTGGTTCCCATTACATCTTCCTTCATCCCGATTTGATAGAGAACCAAAGGGAGATTTAACACTAGAACATCGATCAATAATCCACCAGCCACTAACTTAACGACTAGGACAAACAAATCTCTTACTCTCATATTTTTTATTTTATAGCAACGAACTAATTTAACAAAATTATCGCAATTTCTATGGTTGCATTCCGGCTGTTGAGTTACTTTCTATTCGAATACCATATAAATTTACGCATTCTTGAATATTACTGCTAGAGTAAGCCCTAATAATTTTTATTTTGTACTTTAGCGAAAACTAATAATATTATACACAACCTAGATAACTATGGATATTAACTTCAATAAAAACGAAGATCACAACAAGTTATTACTTTCTGATTTAAAACGAAAACTAGCAAAAGTTAAACTTGGTGGAGGTGAAAAGCGAATTGAAAAATTACACCAACAAGGAAAAATGACAGCCAGAGAACGCATTGATTATCTATTAGATCCAAAGACTAATAGTATAGAGATTGGTGCATTTGCGGGAGAAGACATGTATGAGGAGCACGGAGGATGTCCTTCAGCTGGTGTAGTGGTCAAGATAGGTTATATTAAAGGTAAGCAGTGTATTGTGGTAGCGAATGATGCAACAGTAAAAGCTGGAGCTTGGTTTCCTATTACAGGAAAGAAAAACCTACGTGCCCAAGAGATTGCCATTGAAAACAAGCTTCCTATTATTTATTTAGTAGACAGTGCTGGGGTTTATTTGCCCTTACAAGATGAGATTTTCCCTGACAAAGAGCACTTTGGACGAATTTTCAGAAACAACGCGATTATGAGTAGCATGGGGATCACCCAAATAGCTGCTGTAATGGGTAGTTGTGTAGCTGGTGGTGCGTATTTGCCAATTATGAGTGATGAAGCTTTAATCGTGGATAAAACGGGGAGTATTTTCTTAGCGGGAAGTTACCTTGTAAAAGCGGCGATTGGTGAGAGTATCGACAATGAAACACTGGGAGGAGCAACTACACATTGTGAAATTTCAGGAGTTACAGACTACAAAGCAAAAGACGATAAAGACGCTTTAGATACCATCAAAAACATTGTAGATAAGATTGGTGATTTTGACAAAGCGGGTTACAATAGAATTGCAGCTAAAAAACCAGCAGCTGATCCGAATGAGATTTACGGTATATTACCCAAATCACGTGCTGAACAATACGATATGATGGAAATCATCAAGCGTTTGGTTGATAATTCTGACTTTGAGGAGTACAAAGCGGGATATGGTCAATCCCTAATTACGGGTTATGCTCGTATTGATGGATGGGCTGTAGGTATTGTTGCCAATCAGCGCAAAGTGGTGAAAACTAAAAAAGGAGAAATGCAATTTGGTGGGGTAATTTACTCTGATTCTGCAGATAAGGCTACTCGTTTTATTGCAAATTGCAACCAAAAGAAGATTCCATTAGTCTTCTTACAAGACGTAACAGGCTTCATGGTAGGGTCGAAATCAGAACATGGAGGGATCATCAAAGATGGTGCTAAAATGGTGAATGCGGTTTCAAACTCAGTGGTACCTAAGTTTACGGTAGTTGTTGGAAACTCGTATGGAGCAGGAAACTATGCGATGTGTGGAAAAGCATATGATCCACGTTTAATTTTCGCATGGCCAAGTGCAGAACTTGCCGTTATGGGTGGTGCACAAGCAGCGAAAGTATTGTTGCAAATTGAGGCTTCTTCACTTAAAGCCAAAGGGCAAGAGTTATCTGCTGAAGAAGAACAAAAACTATACGATACAATTAAAGCAAAATACGACAAGCAAGTGTCACCTTATTACGCTGCTGCTCGTATTTGGACTGATGCTATCATTGATCCGTTAGACACGCGAAAATGGATTTCTATGGGAATCGAAGCAGCGAACCACGCACCTATCGAAAAACAATTTAACCTAGGGGTTATTCAAGTATAATTTTAAAAAAACGGCGATTTTATATCGCCGTTTTTTTTTTACGATTTACAGTTTATGGTTTACAGTACACCAATCACTACTTACCACTCACCACTCACCACTCACCACTCACCACTCACCACTCACCACTCACCACTCACCACTCACTACTCACTACTCACCACTCACCACTCACCACTCACCACTCACTCTTCTACAGATATAAAATATAAAGCAGAGAACTTACTGAGATAAACACCCACAACAATACGCCTTCGACAAAAGGTTTAGCACCGACATTTTTCACCGTTCTATACGAAAGGGAAGTTCCTATTAAAAAGAGCGTCAATGTTAGTGCGGCTTTGGATAGTTCTACAATATAAGGTCCTAAAGGTTGAATAAAAGGAATATAAGAATTGGCTAACATCGCTAGAATAAACAATCCTATAAAGTAGGGAATTTTAACCTTTGACCCTTTATTTTTAAACAGTAAGGTTGATAAAAAGGCAATGGGAATCACCCACAAGGCACGGGCTAGTTTTACGGTTGTAGCGACTTCAAGGGCTTCATCTCCGTATTTTGCAGCTGCACCTACTACGGAACTAGTATCGTGAATAGCGATGGCTGACCACAACCCAAAGTCGACTTGGCTCAAGCCTAATGCATGACCAATAGGAGGAAAAATAATTAGAGCGACTGAGTTGAGAATAAATACAATGCCCAAAGCGACGGATATTTGTTTTTCATCCGCATCAATAACGGGTGAAACAGCAGCAATAGCACTTCCACCACAAATCGCCGTACCCGAAGAAATGAGATAGGATATTTTCTTGTCAATTTTCAGCAGTTTTCCGATTCCAAATCCTAAAATTAACGTTAGGAAGATGGAAAAAATGGTCAAGACAAAACCGTCTTTTCCCGCTGCTAAAGCGCTGTAAACGTTCATTCCAAACCCTAAACCTACTACGGCTACTTTCAGCAGTAATCCAGTGGCTTTTTTGGTTTGTTTGCCATATGGATTCTCAAATATTTGTGCGTAAATAATGCCCAAGACCAAAGCAGTTGCCGAAGAAATAAAGGGAAACAAGCTTAGCACGGCTAAGCCAAGGAGTACTATTTTACTTCCGCGTGCCGTATTGCTATTTTGTACTGTCATAGAATATGTATTTTTAACAGTACAAAGGTCAATCATCTACCCAAGCGAGAAAAATACATAATAGTTATCGGTTATAACTTTAGGTTATATGATTTAATAAAGCGAATAAACAGTTCAACCAGGGCACTCTCCTGCCCTTGTCGTTGTACGATACTAAATTTTCGACGAATATCTAGTCCGTTGATATCCACTACAACTAATTCGTTATACTTCAACTCTTTTACAATCGCGTGAATAGAAATAAAGGCGAAACTATCGGAGTGTTTGAGGTACATTTTAATACTTTCGGTACTTGAAAAGTTCATTTCATTGCGCAATTGATTGAGGGAGATTCCCACTTGGTTCAAATTACTTTCGATCACATCGAGGGTACCTGATCCGGTTTCTCTCAACAAGAAGGAATAGTCTTTGAGTTCTTCAGGATCAATGAGTCCCGTTTTATACTTGGGATTTTCCGCACGGCAAACCAAGACAATTTCATCATCAATAAAGTCGATATACTTGATTTGTGGGTTTTTGGAACAACCTTCAACAATTCCGACATCAATGTTTTTACTCAACAGGAGTTGTTCAATCACGGCGGAGTTTTCAGAGAGGACATCGAGGTGGATATCGTGTACTTTGGTTCTAAATTCGGCCAATAAAGGTGGTAAAACATATTGAGAAACGGTAGTACTCGCTCCTATTCGCAGGTTTCCATCCATTTTTGCATTTAAGGCATGCATATCGAATTCTAAATTGCGGTAGGTAGAAAAGATCTCCTCGGCGTAGTTATAGAGCAACTGTCCCGATTCGGTCAAGCGAATTGTAATTCCATCACGCACAAAGAGTTTGGTTTGATAATGACCTTCAATTTCGCGAATGTGTCTGGAAACGGCGGGTTGTGAAATCAACAGTTCCTTGGCAGCTTTGGTAAAGCTTTCCCTTTTTGCAACGGTATAAAAAACCTTCAACCGAAAATCAAACATCGTTTATCATCTTTATGGGTGTGAACTGATTTATTCTCTTGTAACAAAAATACAGAAAAAAATAGAAAGCAGCTGGGTTTATTCGATTGGCAAATTGGTATAAAATGGACCGTTTACTGTATACTGTTTTAATCCTCTTTTAATCGAATAAATTTCGATAAACTGTTAACTCCCCCCCCCCTTTAATCCGTTTTGGAAGGTTGGGTGATGTTTATTTATCATCCACAAAAGGGAAGTCTTCCTTCAATTTCACACTACTTTCCCTATGCTTTTCAATGTAATCTAATAGCAATTGAAAATTACTGAGTTGACCATTAAACTCATTGTTGACTGAATAACTACCAAAATCTTCGATACAAACAATCCGATAGCGCGGATTTGAAATCCGTGCCTTCATCTAAGTGCATCTAGTATTACCTATTTTTGATTTAACCGTGTAAAATTTCTATCCATCCAACTGTTGTTAGGGTTATGAAATAAGTACTATCAATATCCGTTGCTTTGTGTTTTGTTGACCTTGTTCTATAGTTTGAAACAAATATTTTACCACACAATTAAAAATCCGCGCGATTGGGTGCTTGTTTTACTTCAATTTAGTAAGCTTTATTTTAACACCATCTTCTTTATACTTCATATATTCTTCTTTCCAATTAATCATATAATATTTTGGTAACCACTTTGTTATAAAAGTTAAATTTTCATTATCAACTTCACTTAAATAAAAATAAATCACCATATCATTATTAATAACACTAAATTTATTTTGTTCATGGAAGAAACTATATTTACAATCTTCCTCTCCATTTCTTATAAACAAACTATCTTTTTCCAAAGTGACTATACTTCCTACATCTATTAAACATTCATTAAATAATCGATAGCCTTTAATATCTACATATTCAATTTGGTAAGTTTGAATATAAGCTTTGCATGAACTCAAAACAAATACTATTACAAATCCTATAATTCTATAATTTCTCATTATCATACTTAGCTTTCGACACTCTTAATAAATTTTTTAATCCACTTTTACTATCATCGGAATCCATTGCATTTCTATCTGCATTTCTAAAAACTCCCGATAGCGCGGATTTGAAATCCGTGCCTGCATCTAAGTGCATCTAGTATTACCCATTTTTGATTTAACCGTGTAAAATTTCTATCCATCCAACTGTTGTTAGGGTTATGAAATAGACACTATCAATATCCGTTGCTTTGTGTTTTGTTGACCTCCTTCTATAGTTCGAAACAAATATTTTACCGCACAATTAAAAATCCGCGCGATTGGGCTTAACAGCTAACGTACGGACTACAACTCCACGCGATTGGGTTTTTATTCTTTATCAATGACTACTACTTTTTTATTAACTCTAAATTCATGAGATAAATGTCTAAACAGAGAGTCTTTAGGTACATGTTTTTTATCTTTCGATATATCATAAATGGCTTCATCAACAATAATTCCATCAATATACTGCACTCCTTTTGTAGAGAAACTAGTATTATAAATAGCTATTTCTCTATAATTGTCTGCTCCAATAGTATCAAGTTTTTTTCTTTTTAATTCTTCAAAACTATAATTTATATTATCTGTTTTTCGCATGCAAAAAAATACATATCTGTGATATTCATCATCAAAACTTGTTGTAAGTGTATCTAATACACTATGATACAATATTCTTCCTTGATATTTTTTATTAACAATAACTGTATCAGGAAATTCAATGATATACTCTAAAGTATCATTATTTACTTTAGCTTCCTTTTTACAGGATATAAACAAAATCAAGATTATTATTAAACTATATTTTTTCATTTTTACCTCTTAAGACTTCTATTAATACTATCCGCTTGATATTGCTTTTGACTCCTAATTTCTTTTTGCCTATTTAAAACAGACGAGCTACTACCCTTTTCCACTATTGTATCTTTTCTAAATATACTTTGTACTGTAGCACCAGCTGCACTCCCTCTTTCTCCTATGGGTCCAGCAACTTTATAATCATACAGCGATATTATTTC
>NZ_JACAKI010000014.1:44269-105291 GCF_030326445.1 Myroides sp. DF42-4-2 | reverse complement strand
CAAGAAAGGGTTAGACTTTAATGTAAAACCTAACCCAAGCTTTATTTTTGAACTTACACACTTTAAGAGACAGTGCCCACATTTGATCTTCTAGTGTTAAAATAGGAGTGGATAAAACTTCCACTCCTTTAACTCTCTTTACTTTATTATTCACTTTAAGCAAAATGACAATTTCTTTTATATTTTCTATGCTTTTCCTTTTTTAGTTAAAAAACAGTAATAATATATCCAAATGAAGAAACATTAAAAAAAATTGCTAACCATCTATGAAAAGCAAACAATCGTATTAATCTACTTTGTCACAGATACCCAATTAACAAAATCACATAAGTCAAGTAGTTCTTCTTGTTTTAATTGGACTACAGTATTAGCACTACCTCCAGCAGGATAGAGTACTTGATGTTTTTTTAAAGATTCATCAAAGTAGACTTTGGTTGATTCTTTTACCTCAAAAGGACAGACTCCCCCTACTTGGTGACCTACTAACTCTTCTACATCTTCATATTTAAGCATCTTAGCTTTAATACCAAAAGTGTCTTTAAAAGTTTTATTATCTATTTTACTATTTCCTGAAGCGACGACCAAAATAGCGGCTCACTCTTCTGGAGCATAAAGCGTTATACTCTTTGCTATTTGGTCACTATCACAACCAATCGCAATTGCAGCTTCACCTACAGTAGCTGTACTCTGTTTAAATTCAATAAAACGATCTTCAAAGCCCTTGCTTTTTAGATAGTCTTTCACTTTTAAATGGTTCATAATAATTAATATTGGTTTTTAAAAGTAGGAATTATAATACAATTGACAAGTTTTAATAATGTAGACTTGTTATCAATAGAAGTCAAACAAAACCACTACATTCCATTACAAGGTATTTTCTTTAATACAATTTTACTTTAAATCATTAATCTTAATTACATTTATTATGCAATCAGAAGACGATTTAAAAGCACTTGCTAAAATTTTAGCGTTTATGCGAGCAGTAAGCATTTTACTTATGCTTATGCACTTATACTGGTATTGTTATTCATTCTTTCTACATCTTGGAATAACTCACAATGTTGTAGATCAAATACTAGTGAATTTCAACCAAACAGCGGGACTGTTTTCTCATCTACTTTATACGAAACTCTTTTGTCTAGTTTTACTCTCTTTAAGCCTATGGGGAGGCAAAGGTGTAAAACATGAAAAGATAACGATATCTAAAATCACTGGAGTTTTTACAATTGGTTTTAGTCTGTTCTTTTTCAATTTCTTCTTACTTGATTTTGGATACGTTTGGAGTGCTATTCTATATATAGCAAGCACCTTCTTAGGCTATATCTTACTTTTGGTATCAGGAGCTTGGATTAGTAGGCTCTTAAACGATAACCTTATGCAAGACGTGTTCAACTTCGAAAATGAGAGCTTCATGCAAGAGACTCGATTAATTGAAAATGAATACTCTGTAAACTTACCTTCAAGGTTTTATTACAAAGGCAAATGGAACAGTGGTTGGATAAACATAGTTAATCCATTTAGGGCAACGATTGTATTGGGTACTCCCGGTTCTGGTAAATCCTATGCTGTGGTGAATAACTTTATCAAACAACAAATTGAAAAGGGATTCTCTATGTATATCTACGATTTTAAGTTTGATGACTTATCGACCATCGCTTATAATCATTTACTGTTACATAAAAATAAATACGCTATTGCGCCTAAGTTCTACGTGATAAATTTTGATGATCCAAGTCGAAGTCATCGTTGTAATCCGATTAACCCATCGTTTATGACAGATATATCTGATGCTTATGAATCAGCTTATACCATTATGCTTAACCTTAACCGCTCATGGATACAAAAACAAGGAGATTTCTTTGTAGAATCTCCAATCATACTATTAGCAGCTATTATATGGTTTTTGAAGATTTACCAAAACGGTAAGTATTGTACGTTTCCTCATGCTATCGAGCTACTTAATAAAAAATATGCAGATGTGTTCACTATCCTTACTTCCTTTTCTGATTTAGAGAATTACCTCTCTCCTTTCATGGACGCATGGGAAGGTGGAGCACAAGACCAATTACAAGGGCAAATAGCTTCTGCTAAAATACCACTATCTCGTATGATATCACCTTCACTATACTGGGTAATGACAGGAGATGATTTTACTTTGGATATTAATAATCCGGCAGCGCCTAAAATACTCTGTGTAGGAAATAATCCAGATCGTCAAAACATTTACTCTGCTGCTCTTGGACTTTATAACTCACGTATTGTAAAACTGATCAATAAAAAAGGTCAACTTAAAAGCTCTGTTATCATTGACGAGCTACCAACTATTTACTTTAGGGGACTCGACAATCTTATTGCTACTGCTCGTAGTAATAAAGTAGCGGTGTGTTTAGGGTTTCAAGATTTCTCACAGCTTAATAGAGATTATGGAGATAAAGAGAGCAAAGTAATTCAAAATACAGTTGGAAATATCTTCTCAGGTCAAGTAGTTGGAGATACAGCTAAAGCCTTATCAGAACGCTTTGGTAAGATACTTCAAAAGCGTCAAAGTATTTCTATTAATAGAAATGATCGTTCTACCTCCTTCTCTACCCAGCTTGATACACTTATTCCTGCTTCAAAAATATCAACCCTCACTCAAGGAATGTTTGTAGGAGCTGTATCTGATAATTTTGATGAGCGTATTGAGCAAAAGATATTTCACTCAGAGATAGTGGTTGATAACGAAAAAGTATCTAAAGAAATGAAAGCCTATCAAAAGATCCCTCAGATAACTTCCTTCATAGATGCTAAGGGTAATAATACATTAGACCAGACGATTCAAGCCAATTACAGACAAGTTAAACTTGATGTTGAGTCAATTATTGAATCAGAGCTAAAACGCATTGAAAACGATCCTGAATTGGCTCATTTGATTAATAAGAAGAAGTAAACTAAAGTTAGTTCTCTAACTTACCTTGATACTTTTTTAAAACATCCCATATTCTATAGAAATCTTGGCTTCCCTTTTGTCCTGAAAAAGAAGTGTTCAAAATCATAATACGTCCTGTATTATGTTTAGGATCAAAGAACATGAGGGAAGCTACTCCTGGGTCTCCTCCTGTATGGCCAATATAGCCTGAAAAACCTAAACCAATAAACACTCCTACATTGTAACTTTCATTGTAGGGGTTATTTTCATCTCTTTCTAAAAAATTAGCCTCTTTTAACTGTGGATAAAAGAACTCTTTATAACTCTCCTTATTTAGTATTGTGCCTTTTTGATTGTATCCCTTTATTAATTCGGTTAGAAATAAACTCAAATCATAAGCGGATGTAATAAAACCCCCATCCGGATATGTAATCATATGGTAAAAAGGAAGTACTCTTTTCTTATCTGCATACAGTTTAGAATAATTCTCAAACTTCACATTTTGAAAACTCCATCCAGAATCCTTCATTTTTAAAGGCTCTAAAATATGCTTCTCAGTAAAAACATCAAACCGCTCTCCTGTTGCTTTTTCTAAAACAAAAGCAGCTAACGTTGTACCTATGTTTGAATACTCATACATCGCTCCCGGTTTATACTTAGAATAAGTATCTTTTGTGTTCCATTTACCTCCTTGTACAAGTACATTTTGCAAAAACTCTTCTATTGAAATAATAGAATCAGAAGGATTAAAGATTTGCATATCATCAAAACATAAACTTGAATCTATAGTAGATGTTCCTTCTTTTAAAATGTAGTTTTTACTTAAATAAAATTCATTATCAACAATACCTGAGGTATGAGTTGCTAAATGTCGAATTGTTATTACCTCCTTCAGAAAGGAAGGATTAACTACTTTAAAAGGTAAATAGTTATTAATTGGATCATCTAATTTTAGCTTTCCTAATTCCTGAGCTTTTAACAAAGCAACTCCAACAAATACCTTAGAAACTGATGCTATATTTTGAATCGTCTGATCTGTATAAGGAATCTCATTTTCAATATCAGCATATCCAAATCCTTGCTGATACAAAGTTCCCTTATCATTGACAATAGAAACAGTAAATCCATTAAAATCACTTTGCCTGTAGATTTTACTAATATCTGATGTAATTGAGTCCATATAAGACACTTCCTGTTCTTTCTCTTGTGCACTCTCTTTCTTACAAGAAATAGAAAACACTACTAATAAAACTAAAACAACTATTTTTTTCATCAAACTAAAAATCTATTTAAGTGATTTAAGACAAAATAGCTATACTCTTTGCTTTACAGCATAGAGATATACTTTCCACTACTCCCCCTACTTATTCACTAACAATAATAAACAAATCATTCCTAATACCTTATATTTTTTACCAATTATCTCACTAAGCTAGATAATGCTACGCAGTTCGCTTTCAAAAAATTCCCCCATAAATGCTTGACTTTGTCTACACTTTATTGCGTTGCTTTTTGAGCTTGCTTAAACATTACCTGTAGCTGCTCCATAATTAATTTAAAAATATAATATTATGGAAAGTGCAGTTTTAAACAACAATTGGTTAGTGGCATCAGAGATAGAACTAATCTACAAGTCTAAAGTTAAAGCATCTGAAAGACCAAGAATAGACTCTTCTTACTCCGCTTTTGAAGTAGCTTTAAAAGCTTGGGATGAGAATAAGATTGAACTTTTAGAACAGTTCAAAGTACTTATGCTTTCAAACAATAATAGAGTACTTGGTGTACTTGAAATATCATCAGGTGGTATTACTGGAACAATCGTTGATATTAGACTACTATTTGCAGCTTTGTTAAAAACAAAAGCAACTGCTTGTATCTTAGTACACAATCATCCATCTGGGAAATTACAACCTAGTGAGGCAGATAAGCAGATTACTATCAAAATTAAACAGGCAAGTCAAATACTTGATATTGCTCTTTTAGATCATTTAATAATAACTTCTGAGAGTTATTACTCTTTCGCAGATGAAGGCGTCTTATGACGCTTTTTATATAAATTTGATTTTTACTTTAGATAATTTTACATAAAAATAATACCATCCATGAAATATAATTGATTCAAAAACTCCTAACTGTAAAACCGATCTTGATTTTTACAATAAACATCTCAAAATATAAAGTTGTTTTATTTATTACATTTTGAGACATCATATTTTATGTAATATAATATCGCTTATAGAAAAAACTAGTAGAAAACTTTCTATATATTTTTAATAGCTTACATTTCTAGAGTTCTGTTTTAAAACAAATCAATTCTCAATTTCTAAATAATAAAAACTAATATTTAATTAGACAAGTATAATATTTAACAAATACAGAAAATGAGTAGAACTTACCTCACTATATTCTATGGTCAAGAATAAAACAAAGGCATTACCTACTTATAAAATTTTCATCACTCAATGTTAACATAAATGCAACTAGAGCTTCTTTCTCTGCTTCAGAAAGTGGAATTCGGTTCCCATTATCTTTAAAAAAAGAATCCAAATTTTCAGCCTCTAACACTCCGTTATTCATATAGTCTAAGAGTTCCTTCAAAGAAGCAAACTGGCCAAAACTCCCATAAGGAGCTGTGTATTCAATATTTCTGAGTGAAGGTACTCTAAAACTCATATAATCGGCTAGATTTCCTGTTACTCTTGCTCTTCCAGCCTCATTAGTATCAATATTTACAGGAAATCCTATATTTCTAAAACTTTGATCCGTAAATAGGACTCCATTATGACAGTTAATACATTTTTGTGTAAACACCTCGTATCCATAAGACTCTAAAATAGTAAATTTCTCCTTATCCTGCTTTACGCGATCATATTTACTATCAGCAGAGATTAAAGTATATTCATATTGAGCTATACTTTTATAAATTCTTTCTGGCGTAATAGTTTCATCTCCAAAGACTTTTTTAAACAATACTTTGTATCCTATATCACTACTAATTTTTTCAATTACTTCCAAAATAGAAGAATTCATTTCTTCATGAGTAATAATAGGGACAATAGGTTGATTTTCTAATTGAAGTTTACTTCCATCCCAATTGTAAGACTTCATAAAAAGTAAGTTCTGAATCGGTGGAGTATTACGAAGTCCTATCCTTCCTTCAATTCCTACTGCTTTTGGGTTATGATCTGCAAATGCAGAAGCTTGTATATGACAACTAGCACATGAAATACTATTATCTTTGCTGAGCCTCTTATCGGTAAATAGTTTTTCTCCTAGTTCAGCTCCATATTTTGTAGGTTTATTTTTTAATGCTGCGGAATTCCAGGCTGGAAAACCACTAGGTACAGGCAAATCTATTTCAGGATTATCTAAATCCATATATACATTCTCATCCTCGCTACATGCCGCCAAAAATAGCACAAGAACTAAAATACTTAACTTTTTAATTTTTATCATTTTTAATACGTATTAAAAACAAGGAAATTAGATATAAAAAGAGCCATTAACTTAATAACGACTCTTTTTACTTATTAATTAACTAACTATTTTACACTAAGAATTGAAAACATTCCGCTTACATCACTTGTGCCATTTCCTCCTAAATTATCTACAAACTTAACCATTTGCAAAGCAGTATGAATATTTGGTGTTGCATTGTCATTCATACCTGTACCTGTACTTAGTTTTATTGTATTTGATTTTCCGCTTAACAATTGATCAAAATCAGCTTTTATAACTATTCTAGGCGAAGAACTTCCTACCACTGCATTATTTGGTAAATCCAAGGTAATATCTCTATAAGCATCAACACCTTGAGTTTCTTTACCGTCCTCTCCGTTTTCTACTGTACTTCCTGAATGAATAGACATTTGTTTTTTATCTGCCTCATAAAATCCTTCAATTTTTGTAAAACGATAACCTGTTCCCCATTCCCACATCATTTCTGTGTCATTCGCTCCAGCATTTGCATAGAAAACTGGGAATTTCACTTGATTTAACGTATTCAAATCACTTCTTACTCCTAACCCAAACTTAATTTGCTTGTACTCTCCAGCAGGGATATTATTCAAAACGTAGCTAAGTGTCGATTCTTTAGCTTGATCAATTACCGTAGCTCCATGATCTAAATCGTTTACATTATAAGGAATTTCCCTTCCATCGCTTTTAATTAAGCGAATATTACTGATTACATACTTTAATTCAGAGAACTGATGTACCTGTCCCTCTGCAGATGTATTTACTGAGGCAGAAGCAGATGTTGCATCACCAAGAACAATCGTCTTAGCCTTAAACGTATTATTGAATTCTAAGATAACATTATTAGCCACAGGGCTACTATCATCACTTGAACAAGAAACAAGGGCTAATGAAGCCACAGATACTAAAAGATACTTTTTAAAGTTTTTCATTTGTTTTTATTTATTAATTAAGTTTATTTTAGAAATTGATTTTAAAAGAGGTGAAAATATTACGCCCCATTCTTGGTATATTGCCCCAATCAGCATAAGTACTATAGTACTCGTTTAGTAAATTTTCAGCTCCTACTTGAACTATCGCTTTAAAATTATTGACATAAAAGGTATAGTCAATAGATGCATTCCAAATCGTATAAGAAGGAGTTAAGCTTTCCCCATATTCAGGGCTAAAATCTCTTTGTTTCAAATCTCCATGAACAGAAGTTTGCATTCCAAAGTCTCTATATGAATAATGCAAAGCAGTATTAAAGCTAAAAGGTCTTATAAAGGGTAAATTTCCCTTTGTATTATCTTGCCCTTTTGCATAGGTAACATTACCTTTCCAGTGCAAATTATCTAGGATGTGATAATCTGCTGTAAGTGCGAAATTAAATAAGGTTGCATAGTCCAAAGAAGTATATCCTTTTACTCCAACAGATTGATAATTCATGGGGCTTCCCAAGCTTAAGATTCTCCCAATGATGTAGTTTTTGATATAAAAATAATTCAGCTTAGCTTTCAGAGAAAATCTTTGATCCTTATATCCCACACTTGCATTTATTTCATTGGAGATTTCGTTTTTTAAATCTGGATTTCCTATATAATCATATCGATCATAGCTATTGTAAATATAATAGCCATAAGCTTCAGACACAGAAGGTGCTCTATGACCATATCCTGCTCCAATCGAAAAGTTAAATCGATTGACATCTATTTCATAATTTGCATGTAAACTAGGTAAAAATCTAGTTTTCTCTTGAGGTGCTCCTGGGTGAAAGATCCAGTTAAAATCTACATATTTAGAATAGTTATAATTTACCCCTATTGATCCTCCAAAGTTTACTCGATTCGTTTCGGAAAATTCAACTGTATTATTTAAGGACAACCCTGCATAAGTAGTAGTAACCCAAGGCCAACTATAAGCAAACATAGTACGTTCAGTTCTATCTTGAGGATACATGCGCATCTCAGCAATAGATAAATTATTATAGGCGTTTAATTGGAGTTCAGAAGAATAATTCCCTTGTTTAAAATTAGCCTTAGACAATAAGCCATAGGTTGTACTCCATCCTGGCATATCCATGTGGACTAAATTCTCTGGGCGTGTCGTATCATCCATATAGTGTTCAATGGCGTTGTAATACACTTTCGTATCCCATACTTTGATAAATTGATCTTCAAATAACTGCTTGTACGACAAGGAAGTAATAATCGCACGAGATAGCCATAAATCCATTGGTAAAGCAGGGAATCCCACATCCTTCGCTACATCAAAAATAGCATCCACTCTCACTGATGACAATTCGGATGTTTTATATGCTACTCCTAGGGAAGTATTGATTTTTTTGTATTGTGAGTGTTTCACCTCATCATTATTCCCATCTTTATAGTTACTCGCTTCTCTATAGGCTATACTAACATCACCTGCTAGTTTTTTTCCAGAAAAAGATACATTAGCTAGGTTAAAAAATTGCTTATTATTAAACTCATAGCCTGTTTGATAGCCCCCTGCCCATGGATTACTTCTTCCAAAAGCAGTCGTCTTTCTCTTCAAATCAATACTACCAGCAATCGTAGATCCATTCATTCCACCTTCTTGTCCAGATTTAATATCTATGGTTGAAAGATTGTTGCTCTCTACATAAGAAGTAATTGGATCCATTTTATCAGTACATGCACCAAAAATATGCATTCCATCAATAGTTAAAGTAGATCGCTCTGTACTCATGTTATTAAGCATCGGTTCCCAAGCATACGCTCCGCGTTTAATAAAACTAATTTGCTCGGAAGAAGCCAAAAACTCATCTACAGAAACAGCCATTTTCATTTCTGTCTCAATCTTTTTCTTTTTTTCAACCAGCATTGATATCTCTTCTAAAACTGTCGATACACTGTCTTGTTTTATTTTAGTTTCTTGCGCAAGAACTGCCGTTGAATATCCTAAAATTAATAAAGTCGTTAAAATTCTCATAACCATTAAAATAAGGTATCAATGAATAATTCACTTTTTTCCCCCTCCACTCCAGGAGTAAAATCTGTTGGCACTTTAGTTCCTTTTAAGATAAGCCCTGCTTTATTTAACAAAATAAAGTTCAATGTCCAATTTCCTGTCATGGTATAATTTACAATGCCATAATAAAATCCATCTTCTTTTTGCACTAAATCCTTATTATGAGGTGAAGAGTGATTTCCCATTGAGGGCTCCGGCATGCGCGGATCTAACAATAGCGTATAATCCTCAACTAATACATACTTATCTTTAAAAGTAGGATCGTTTTCGCCTAATGCAGTATTAGAAGAATCCAACTTATATATAGCAGCAACCAGTTCATTTTCTGCTACCTTTGGTTTCAATGGAGCAACTAAAGCAATCAGATAACTTTCCGTATCACTTCCTATAAAGGATGTCATATTTAAATTTTTATTTACCTGTTTTTCAACAGCAATAGGCTGACTTACCGTTAGGGTTCCATTATCATCTTCCATAGTGATGGTTATTTTCCAATCTCCTTGGGTATTCTCCTGAGTAAAGACAGAAAACCCCTTATATACCTCTTCGGCTTTGTCATACATCAACGCATATTGATTTGGGCAGGTCTCTTTATTTCCTTCTGAAGTAGTTAAGACGGGTAAAAAAGTAACTTTTCCCTCCTGAATGGGCGCCTGAGTGGTTGCCTTCGTAATTCTTAGTCTAATTTCATTATATCCCTTATAAAGCTTTCCATTTAAAGCTTCTACACGAATATGATAGCTTCCTTTATCTATAGAAACTACCTCTTTAAACTCGTAATCATCAGGAACAACCGTATTGTTTTCTGATTCAAAATCTGTCTTGTCTATAGTACAAGCCGTAGTAAGCATAAACATTGCTACTATCCAAATAAAAATTCTCATTGTAGTAAAAAAGATTGTATAAGTTATCACACCTAAAAATTTGGGTAGTAAAAAAACAAAAGTGTTTCTTTTATCTCCAACCAAATAGGCCGTATTTGATAGTTCAAGCGTGCGATCACCTTGAATTATCCTACAAAAAATATCAAAATACATTGATTTAAGGGCATTGAATAAAATTATACAATACCTAGATTAAACAAATTTCCTTTGTTGTTTCAGGATAGATTATCACGATATACCACATAGGAATTAATCCCAACCTTACGCATTGAGTTCACAAACACAGTATCACTAAACCATCCCTCAAAGAGAACTAGACTGGAGGTCTAAAAAGAAAATTTGAAAAGGAAAAATAATATTGGTTTACCAAAGCAAAAAAAGCTTTGAAGCTATAAGTTTGAAACGAATAAATAGCAGTTTTATTTAGTACTTCTTGAAAGTACACAATTTGTATTTCAGCAGATGCGAAATTGCTTTTACTTTTTTCTTTTCCAGAATCTGAAGCATTCGCCATTTCTTTTTTTAAATGACACTTCCCATTACATTTCATTTCTGGCTTATCTTTATTTACGCAAAGCTCATTTTTGATATAATCATATAACACTACATATTCAACAACTGGTAGTACCGGTTTGAATAACATAAATAAGGATAATATGACAATTGCGAATTTCACGATGCAAAAATCCTACTAATTTTCTTCATTACAAAATTTAGTATTGTATATGTAAATTAATTGCCTGATTAAATAAACAAAAGGAGTGCTTAATGACTATCACACTCCTTTTTACTTACCAATATTAAGAGAACTATGGGTGCAATAGGACTTTATAACTAATAGAGCCCTCTAATAAATTGGTAATTTTGATCTAAATCATTATTCTGTTTATTTAGCTCTTTGTTCTTACTTACTCTTAAGGCTAAAAGATTTATATCTATCAAATTTTTAATACAAATTAAAAATAAACTTATTGCTAAAAAGATTAATACAACTTCCATTACTCGTTATTTATCGTTAAAATATATTCAGTTAATTTATTCATATCATCATCTGATATTTGTGGAAATCCAGGCATTTGAGGAGCATTTTCGCGCTTTTTACCTGGAGATTTAATCCACTGTACAAGCGCTGTTTTATTGTTTATATAAATTTCTCCCATCTCAGTTACAGGTGGACCTATAAGCATCTCTTTTTCTTTATGACATGCTGCACAATATTGATTAAATACTTTTTTTCCTAAATCTGCAACAGACAACTCTTTACTGTTTTCCACTAACTCTTCTTGTTTTTTATTTTCTAGAATCTCTCTTTTTCTATTCTCAAATTCTTCCGTTCTTAATTTCACTAACTTCTGATGTGGCTCTAACGCATTAGCTCTATAAATATGTCTCCCTGACCCCATAAAAATTACAGTAATAGACATAAGCATTACCACTTTATAGAAATTTTTACCAATCTCTTGTTTAGGCGCTTGTAAGCCTTTCCACATCATCCACATGGCTGGAAGTGCTAAAGCAACACCAGAAAAAATAACCAAAATAAGTGTCAAACTAATTCCTTTTGAAGGAAGTGTAAATAATACAATAGGACCGATTAACATTTGACCTATCGAAGCTATAAGTGCTAATGAATATCCCATTTTTTGAATCTGATATCTTTCAAAACCTGGTAATACTTGTTTGAAAGGATAGCTTTTTCTTGACATATACCAAAACAAAAATAAACCTGTGACAGCAATTGAAGCAAAAATAAAGTGAAAGTATCTTGGAAATACATTTGGAAGAGTCATAGCACTTAAAAAACCTTTGATAACTCCCCATTTTTCAGGAAATAACATCAAATTAATATTTGTAAGAAATATAAAAGGAATAAAGAGTAAAATTGCTGTAGCTACTGCTAGAATAGAAATGTGTACTGCCTTGTTCTCTTCAAACAATTTCCAAGTATACTTATGCAAATACGTCAATAAAAAGGCAATGGCAACTAATGGGATTACCGCAATCCAAACAAGTCCTGTTAAAGCATTTGCAGAATAAAAATATACCGTATAAAGAACATTGATACTCAATAAAGGAGCTACCCCTAAAACAACAGCGATACTTTTATTAACTGTAATAGTTGCTGCTATTTCTTTTGCCAGGCAATCAAACTTTTTGTCTTTAAGTCCTTTTATTTGTGCCCATAGGGATAATAACGTTCCTCCTAACATCAAATTCACGAAAATTAAATGCGCTAAAAAGGATACTACTAAAATTAGTATTAATAACCATTCTGGAAGTGGTAAAGGTAGAGGAAGATCTTTTGGAACTGGTACACTCGTACTTAAAGTAAGCCAAAAACTATTCATTGTGATCATCTATTGGTTGGTTTAGTTGGTTTTTGATTAAAGTTTCTACACTATAGTTTGGGTTAATATCAACCCCTTTTGTTTGTGCACCTTCTATTGTAGCTCTTGTATCTTGCAGATATCTAATAAATACAGCTAAAGCCTCTGCCTCTGCTTCATTACCAGGGAAGGGGGGCATGTAATTTCTCCCAGTGTGCATGTTCGGCATATAAGCTTTCATTGTATTTACATTTAAAGTGTCTTTCGTTCCCATCATCCTTTCAAATACATCTACTACACTATTAACTCCTTGACCTGTATGACATCTACTACATGCAAGCATAAACACTTCCTCCCCAGCTTGTACTTTATTCTCTTGGGTTATTTCAGAAACTGATGTATAGGTAGCATGCTTAAGAACTCCTTCTTTTTGATAAACAGGATAATCTTCTTCCAATAGCAAATTCGAATACATATACTGTCCAATCACATAAGGTTTACGAACGAATTCTCTTACTCTCTCAAAAAATCCCAAAAAAGCAAAAACAAATAACACTGGTACTACAACCATATAAGCCCGTACTATTCTTGCTCTTATTAACCCAACAGTAGCGATAACCACAGCTAAACTAATACCACCTATAATAATATACTTCAACAAATCATAGTATTGGGCAAAATCAATAGTTCCTACAGCAGTACTCATATTAGCAGTCATACCCTCAGGAATAGCTTTATAATAAACATAGGCTCCAAGTAAGGTAAATGGTGACCAAAAAACAATCCATTTTGAAGCAGCTCTTACTGCATATTGACGGATTTCATGTTCTTTTTTTGCAAATAAGGTTATTAGAAATAAACCAAAAACACCAGCCATTAACATGGCCATAGGCGTCCTAAAAAACAATTGAGGTAAATATAGTGGATTGGTAAATCCATTGATCAGATTTGGATTACTTGTCCAATTGCCTGGATCCATCATAAAACCTAATATAGCAACAATAATTACCATTGTGATCCAAGAAGCTAAACTCAAAAACCAACCAAATCTAATGTGTCTAATTTTTGCTTTCAAAGAAGAATTACTATTTTTCCATGTTAAAAAATAAATCATAATCAATACAACTTCTGTAACAAATACAAGCCATTCTGTAAACCAAGCCCAATAGAAAACTCGAATTAAAGAACCTATAGATGTAGGACTAATTAACGATGCTGAAAACCATATACCTACGCCCGTTAATGCTCCTATGGTTGTTGTTATAATGAAAGCAACTTTCATCATTTTATATACCATTTGATCCCATTTTAGATCCGTTATTTGATTATTAGCACTCTTTCTTATACCTTTTTGTTCTAGCCAAGTAACAAAAGGAATGAAGCCAACTGCTAATCCGTGATTAATGATAACATGTAAGGTCGCAATACCTGCAATCAACATCCGATTATTAAGCCAATCGAGATGAAACATTGGAAAATCCATAAGTAATGTTGTTTATTTTGTTTCAGCAAATCTCTTATATTATCTACGATTTTATGGTAAACAAAAAAAGCAGATTGTTTAATAAAACAATACTGCTTTTTGCGAATTAAAACACAAATATTAACAAAATAAGTAATTAAAATTAAAAAAATCACTCATATTATTTAAATAATTACTCTTTAAATATACTTTTTCTATACTGCTCGGGAGTCTTATTCGTTGTCTTTTTAAAACTCGTAATAAAATAAGATGGATGATCAAATCCCAATTCAAGTGCAATTTCATTAACTGAGCTGTTAGTGTATTTTAATAATCGTTGAGCTTCTAATATAATCTGTCGTTGTATAAGGCTTCCAGAGGTTTGACCCAATAAATTTTTACATATTTTATTCAAATAGTTGGTACTAATATTTAGCATTTCTGCATAATCAGAGGGAAGTTTATGAGTCTTAAAATTAAGTTCAATCAATTTTTGAAATCTTTGAATTTTATCTTTAACTGGATTATAAAGACTCTCCGTTTTTACAGGGACGTATAATCGATCAAAATTAACTAATAAAATATTCAAGTAAGAACGTAAAACTTTTTTACATGCCTTCTTTTTAATTATATACTCATCCAACATAAGTACCACTATTGACTCAATTTTTTTAAAATAAGTTGTAGGTAATCGTATGGAAATCCAAAAACCCTCATTTAGACAAGCAAATTGATTCAATACATTATTGTTATATCTCAACGAAAAAAAATCTTCATTAAAACATATAATTTTCCCCTTGGCTTCTGTATTAATAAATATTTTATTTATACAATTTGGTTTTATAATAATAACTTGTGAATTATCAATACATAACTTTTCATTATCTATGGTAATTTCACCATTTGCTTTTTCTAGTACTAAGATCATATAAAAAGTATTTATATGTGCAAATTCAAGTAAAGGATACTTTTTAAGGAGCCCTTCTATGGAGTCAATCCAAAAATCACTAGAACTATCAAACATACCAATATTGCAAACAGGTAATCGGCTAGTTTGTTTCATTTTTTTCTTTCAAGTTTTAATTAATTCTTCATTTCTATACATAGAATATAAAATCACTAGATCTAAGTCTAGATCTAGCAAATTTTTATTCCATCGTCCAAAAACTAAACGTGCTCTGGAGGTTGAAAAACAGAAAAAACTAATGATGAAATTAGAAATTCACAAAAATATTCCGGGTAACTAAGTAGATAATCAAGCGTAAAGCTGATATCATCTTCAACAAATAAACTCTGACAAAACAAAGGTTGGAAATCGATTATTTTTATATTTGGCAGTTCTTGTTTCTTATCTAAATCAGCAGACAATTCGCTCTGAAGATAGCATTTCCCATTACAAACGGGAATCATATCAAATCTGTTGATACAAATATTTTTTGCAATATAATCTTGATTTATATAAAATGAAGTTAGTATCCAAAAACTAGAAGTATTTTGGTAAATAAAGGATAACAGTACTAAAACTAAAATACTTTTCTTCAATTAATCTAACTTTTCTTGGAGTAAAATTTCAATTTCAATTATTAATCGATCTACATCTTTTGCATTTGTTCCATCGTAGACCCCTCTTATATGTCTTTGCTTGTCTACTAACAAAAAGCCCCCACTATGTGCATAACCACCGGGAACCTCCTTGTTTTCATAAGCTTGTGAAAAATATCCTTTTTCGGCTAATTGATGAATATAGTCCTTTTCACCATGTAAAAAGAACCACTTCGTTGCTTCTACACCTAGCTGATCACTATACACTTTTAAAGCAGGAATGGAATCATTTTCAGGATCTATTGTGTGTGAAGCAAAAAGAACATTCGAGTTGTCCTTATAAATATCATATACTCTTTTAAGTTCTACATTCATTATGGGACAAATAGTAGGACACTTCAAAAATATAAAATCAGCTATATATATTTTATCTTTAAAACTAGTATTATTAATTACAATACTATCCTGATTTATCAATTGAAAATTAGGAACCTTAAAATAATGTCGAATTATTTCTCCATTTTCTGAAATGACTTCTTTATGGTTGCCTAGATAAGGTAATTTTATACTCTTTTTTTGACAAGAAAAGAGTATAAAACAACTAAAAAAAAGTAAAATTGTTTTTTTTAAATCAATATAATGTGATAATAAAAAATTTCTTCCTAGTCCACTCATTGCATATCTAAAAAATTATCCAACAAAGTTAAAGTAAATACACTTATTTTATATTTAGAAAAAGAAGCCAAATACTTTGATATTTAGCTTCTTTTTTAATTTAAAATCCTAATTATAATAACGACTTAAAAAGATCAAAAGTTGAGTTAAATACAATATTTCTTTTTCATTAATAAACTCACACGTACAAGTAGAATCAATCAGTACAGGAACTTCAACTAAAGGTCCAATAAAACATACAAAATCTTGAGGGAATGGATTTATTTAAAAAAGAAGCTAACAAAGAGCATCAATACAATCTATATAACAAGTAGTATGGAAACTTTGATAATTTACATAGGCAATCGCACTATTTGATCTAATTTAAAGCTAAACATAAGCACAATGATGAAAAGTAAAAACATAAAGAGTAAAAGAAAAAATAAAAGGCACGATACTTAGAACACATTATTTAGCGCAATAAGAAGCGCTGTTTGTTCCCTATTTCCCTAAGCTAAATCATTCTATACGATCACCATAACAATACATCTTACAAAAAAGTAAGAATTATAGTCAATTGTCCCTTTAATAAATCTACTACTCTTCAACTCCTTTGAATCTTTTGAAATCATAGTTTAAGCCAATCCAAGTTCTTCAACCAAATCATTGCAAATACAAGTATCTTAATTGATAATATACCGAATAATTATAAGTCTTTATGGGTGCCCTAAGAACCTTAACTATAAATAACAACCTATTCTTCTTATCAATGAATAATTTTGATTTTGTTACTCCCTTTTTTTCGACTTAATCATACATCGTGATACGAAAATAAATAGTTGAACTGACAAAATATATGCTCCATTTTTAATTATAACCTTGGCAGTGGTATTTCATTAGGCAAAGTTTTTTCACTTTTTAGCTATTACAAGTTCAAGTCCTTTGGATTACTGCAATAAATCTTCCTCAAACTTTGAGCGTATTTATTTTGTAAAAACTGCATTTAGCTAAAAACCAAAACTCAAGTGCCATGAAATTAACCAGACCCTAAGGTCATAATGCTATTTATCATGGAAAATTTAATGCACTCAAAAGTTTATGTTGGTACTTATGCTAAGTATAACAATGGTTCAATTAAAGGAGATTGGATCGAACTTAGTAACTTTAGCTCTATTGAAGAGTTTTATGAATTTTGTAAAGAACTACATTGTGATGAAACAGACCCTGAATTTATGTTTCAAGATTGGGAAAACATCCAATCTGAGTTAATATCAGAAAGTAGTCTTTCAGAAAATATTTTTACAATCATTGAAAAAGTATCAGATTTAGATTATAAAACCTTAGAAGCTTTTTCAGCTTGGATCAGCATTGGTAATTACAATATTGAATCTGATGATATAGACTCGTTATTTGAATCATTTGAAGATGATTATCAAGGATATTATAACAGTGAAGAAGATTTCGCTTATCAAATCATTGATGAATGTTACGATTTATCTGATTTTGTAAAATCATACTTTGATTATGACAGCTTTGCTAGAGATCTATTTATGAGTGATTATACTTATGAAAATGGTCATGTATTTAGAAATAGTTAATTGATTATTTCAATTAGTTTTTAAAACAAGAAGTTATCTGAATCAGATAACTTCTTGTTTTACTTTATTAGTTTTAAACGGATGGGTTTAAAATTTATTTACTTTTGTTTTCTCATTGTTTAATAAGCTTAAATAAGTACAAACAAATCAGTACTTCTTATCTTACCAAATAGTAATACAAAAAATATGAAAAGAATAAAACACTTAGGTATTTTAGCCTTAATGGCTTTACTTTTAGCTTCTTGTTCTGTACACGTAAAATCACATGGAAACAATGATGTTCCTCCTGGACAAATGAAAAAAGTAACAGGATCAAAGTCTGCTAAACCTTATGCTCCTGGACAGCAGAAAAAACATGCTAAAAAGCATAAAAACTAAGATATAAAGCAAAAGGAGTTACCTAATTTTTAGATAACTCCTTTTGCTTTGTTTAATTTTAATTACTTGTTTTTAAACTCAAACCCTGTAGTACAATCTTCTTTTAAGATAAGGTAAGTATCAAACTTTTTTCCTGCTTTACTTGTCAATCCTTTTAGGAGTTTGGTTTTGCTTTGTTGTATTAGGTCAGTGATATCATCAATAGTTAGTTTTACTCCACATACCTCCCTAAACAACACCCAACTACAATCAGTATCCAAACATTTCACTACCTTTTCTCTTAATTGAAGTGTATGCCCTTTACACTTGGGACAAGATAGATGATCCGTTTCATTAACTGGTTTTATTGCTAAAAGCTCTGTTGTTATCTCCGAAGTATAATCTTCAATCTTACTATGAAACTCTTCCATATCAATTGTATTCTCTTCAATATCTTTAAAATCAGCTTCCCATTTAGCGGTTAATAGTACATCGGAGATAAGTTTATTCTTGACTATTTCATATACTTTAAGTCCTTTTTCAGTTGGAACAAGTGACTTGGTTTTTCTTGTTATATAATCCCTTTTTAAAAGCGTTTCGATAATAGAAGCTCTTGTTGCAGCTGTTCCAATTCCAATGTCTTTAATAACGCTCTGAAGTGATTTATCTTCTACCTCTTTAGAAGCGTTTTCCATAGCCGATAAAAGTGTACTTTCTGTATATAAAGCTTTAGGTCTTGTTGATTTTTCAAGAGTTTTAGCTTCTTTTATCTTTAGGTTATCTCCTTGTTTTAAATCTGGTAGATCTATTACTATCTCATCATTATTGGATAACTCCTTTCTTACCTCTCTCCATCCAAGTTCTATTATTGAAGAAGACTTAAAACGAAACTCATAATCCAAAACATTTAAGGTTACCTCTGTTTGCTTTTTTACACAAGGTTCAAATACACTTTCCCATACACATTGTGCAATCAAATGATAAATACTCTCTTCTTTAGCATTAATCGCTGAAGGAAGTCTATCTGTAGTTAATAGTCCATGATGATCCGTAACCTTTACATCATTTACTATCTTCTTATTAAGCCTTGCCATCTTTAGTTTTAGAAGCAGGTTACTATATCTACTATCATCTGAAAGAACCTTTAATAAGTTAGGAACCTCAGCCCATAAATCCTCTGGAATATACTTACTCGATGTTCTTGGATAGGTGATAAACTTCTTTTCATACAGGCTCTGAGCAATGCTGAGAGTCTCATCTGCTGAGAATCCAAAGAGTTCATTGGCTCTTTTTTGAAGTGAAGTTAAATCAAAAAGAAGTGGGGATTCTTCTCTTATTGTCTTGGTTTCTACTTTCTCAATTTCAACCTCACTTTGTTTTTCAATGAGTTTTAAAGCTTGCTCAGCTTTTTGTTTATCTTCCCATTTATCTGTTGAAAGAGACTTAAATAGTATACCTTCTTTTTGATGGACAAGCTCAATTTGATAATAGAGTTTCTTTTTAAAAGAAGTATACTCTAAATACCGTTTACAGATAAGACTAAGCGTTGGAGTTTGTACTCTCCCAAGAGAATACACCGAATCATTCATTGAAACAGTTAGTGCTTGAGAAGCGTTTATTCCAACAAGCCAATCTGCTCTACTTCTACTGTGACCTGCTCTAAAAAGTCCATCAAATTCACTTCCTTCTTTAAGATTTTGTAAGCCTTCTTTAATGGCTTTTTCAGTTAGCGAACTTATCCACAACCTTTTAAATGGTTTATCACAGTTTAAATACTGGTAGATGTAGCGAAATATAAGCTCTCCTTCCCTACCTGCATCAGTGGCTACAATTATCTCAGAACCTGCTTTAAAGAGTTTATCAATAACTTTAAGCTGTTTTAAAGCCGATGGATCAGAAGTGTATTTGTTTGCTTTTTTGATCTTTCTTGGAAGTAACAAATATGACCTAGGTAAAATTGGTAAAGCTTCTCTTCTAAAACCTTGAAATCCATAATCCTCTGGCATAGCTAGTGAAACTAAATGACCAATTGCCCAAGTCACACAGTAGCCGTTTCCTTCGATAAAGCCATCCTTTTTTGTTTTGGCTCCCACAAGCATTGCTATCTCCCTAGCCACACTTGGTTTTTCTGCAAGAATTACAATCATAGTCTTTAGCTTTACATTTTACGTCCTTTTGTTTTTTTAGGCTCATCTGCTTGTTTTTCTGACTGCGATTGAGCTTTTGACTGCTGTTCTTTGTTTGGGTTTTGAAACGAAAAATCAGCTTGCTTAGTTTCTTTATTATACGTAACATAGCCTTGATAAGGATTACCTCGTTTATCAATCAAATCCTTGATATAAATTGGTTTACCTTCCAATAAATCACTTTGCTGTTTTTTAGTAAGTTCTTTGCCTCTAAAGGTTTTTAGATCATCAGAGAGTTGGGATTGGTTTTGTGTTTGGTTTTGAGACTGACTTTGTTTATTAGTATTCTCAAACAAAAACTCAATATGCCCTTTAGCTGCATTAAACTGAATCTCGGCATTAAATAGATTTCCTTTAGCAGAGGTCATGCCTTCTACAAGTAGTGGCTTACCATCTTTTAAAGTTTGTAGCTGCTGTTCACTAAGTACAATGCCCTTTACCTCTTGTGGTAACTGCATTTTCTCAACTCTTGTCACTACAAGGTTATTAGTTAATCTATCCACGCTTACAACCGATGGAATCATCTCCTTTGTTGTTGGATGGACAAGATCCACTACCCTACCCATATTCCCTGTTTTTAAAAGGTTGTGTTTATCTTGCTTTGAAAACTCATGTCCATAAAGCGGTACATTAAGATTAGGGTATTTCTTTACTCCTTCTAGTGCCATAACCACTTTACCTTCTTCGTTTTTTTGTAGTGAAAGTCTTGCATCCAAAGAAAACACAGCTGAGCCTAAATCTAAATTTACAGCTACTAAATCCTTGGTTTTATAGCCTTGTAATAGTGGTTCTAATAAATCCATTTCTTGCAATTTTTCTTTTGATAGCCCAAGCCTTGAAAGTGAATCCCAATCAATATCTTTAATATCAAACTTATTAGAACTATACTGTCCCTCTTCTTTTACGGGTTCAGCTACTTTGTTTTCTTTCTTTGACTCATTACCAATTTCTGTAATCTGATGTTTTAAAAACAACTCATGAGTTGGCCCTGATTGATTGAGCTCTTTTTGCATTTGATTAGCCATCTTGATGGTCAATAGCTCCGGAACTCTAAAAAAAGTAAACTGTGTTGGATTTTTAAGTTGGCTGAAAAAATTAGAAAAGAAGTTGGAAAAGAAATCTCCGTTACGATCTACTTTTAAAAATTGATTTTGATTCTTTTTAGTTGGTGGTACTGTTTCAAGTTTACCTTCTTTATTCAGTCCTTTAACTACTTGAATCTTATTTTTTGTTTTGTCGTTGACAAGAAGTACATCGTGCTCGACTTGTCTTTGTGTGGTTTCTGTACTCATAATACCTAGTTTTAAATGATTAAAAACTTAAAACTAAAGCCAAGAGAGTCTGCTTAGTAAATAGTATGCTCTAAAGGTCACTCTTGGCTTTTAGCTGCTATTTACTTCTTGCGTACAGGATGTTTAAAACATTCTCTGATAAACTGATTGACATCTGAGCGTTTGTAGTAGAGTTTACCACTAATTGTATAATAAGGAAGTCTACCGTCTGAGCGGTAACGTTGTAAGGAACGTGGACTTATTTTAAAAAGTGCCATTACATCTTGACTGTCTAAAAGCTCTTCTCCGTCTATAGTTTGAGTTTTTATAGGAAGGATTTTTATATGTTCTGATAAGTGATCGAAGCGCGTCATAATACGCTCCATCCATAAAAGGAATTCTGTGCGATCTATATTCATAATGTTAGAATTTAATGGGTTAATTAAATTTGTTAGCTAACATTACAAAACAACAAAGCTTGGTAGAATAAATCTGCCAAGCTTTGCCAATGGGTTATTTTAAACTTTAATCTAAATTATATATGCATCTAATTTACACTCCTCTTAACACTCTATCATATACCTCATTAAACCAAAGACGTTTAAACTCTTTATTTACCCGATCATCTGTAAGTTTGTTGTATAAACTTAATTTACCATCAATAAAATTCAAAAGCTCATCATCGATAGTTTCATCGAATTTATCCTGAATATTGGCTTTAGAGTTATTCTTATTAAAGAATGTCATTAGCTCTTCGTTCTGATAAACATTCTCTTTCATCTTCATGAACTCGACTTTGTCTTCATCTTTTAAATCTAAACCAAAGGTATCATTTAATACTTTTATGATTTTGGTTAACAATTCAAATTCATCTTCTTGAATACCATTAGCACCTCCAGGTGTTTGGCCTTGCATATTTACTTCGGCAGACTCTAATTGTAGGTCCGTTGTATATTGGTGCTGAAGTTTGTAACTATCTAACTCTACATTCTCTAAGACATCAGTGGGTAATGAAACTCTATTCGATGGTAGTTTTTTAAATAATGCTGTTAATAGTACATAATATTTCTCTAAATCAATATCGGTAAAGGTTATAATTTGTGACAAGAATCTATACAAACGAATAAAGTCATTGATAGTAGCTTTTAGTTCAATTTGAGCTTCATTTTCAAGACCGTTAAATCGTTCTACCAAATTATTTAAAATAGGTTGTAATAATTCCATATTATCACCTTTTCTAAAGAAAATTTCTGCAAAAGCTTCTACATCATTCTGATAAATTAAATTCGTAGATTCAATTTTATTCAATACATCATAGACTGAATTTTGGTCGGTTTGATCTCCAAAATCCATGCGATTACTACCGTAATAGAATTGAAAGTCTTCCTGAACTTTTTCGGGATCGTTCACAAAATCTAAAACCATGGTAGAATCTTTCCCTTTCCGAGTACGGTTTAAACGACTGAGGGTTTGCACCGTACTTGTTCCTCCTAATTTCTTATCCACAAACATGGTATGTAATAAAGGTTCATCGAAACCAGTTTGATACATGTTTGCTACAATAAGAATTCTATATTTAGGCAATTTTAAAGCTTCTGGTACCGATATTTTACCTTCTAATTGATTCATGGACTCAGAAGTGTGTTCTGCTCCCGTATCGCCATCCGTAACGGTTCCACTAAACGCCACTAAAGCTTCATAAGGCAGGTTCATTTCACGCATGATTTCATCAAACTTTAGTTTGTATCGAACTGCGTGTAATCTACTTTTTGTTACCAACATGGCACGAGCCATACCTTGAATTTCATTTTGCGTTTGCGATGCAAAATGTTCAAGCATGATACGTGTTTTTTTCTCTATTGCATGATCTTGTAAATCTACATAGTTTGCCAATAAACGTAAGGTTTGTTTTTTAGAATACTCTTTATCTTCTACCTCCGAACGCTTAACTAATTTGTAATAACGACGCCAAGACATGTAGTTTTTCAGCACATCCAAAATAAAGCCTTCTTTAATGGCCTGTTCCATAGAATACAAATCAAACTCGGTTTTATCTCCAGATGCATTTACAGTCCCAAAAATTTCTAATGTCTTGTTTTTTGGAGTTGCTGTGAAAGCAAAAAATGAAATATTCTTTTGATCGCCTTTGCTTTTGATTTCATCCTCAATGATATCATCTAAACTTTTTTCTACTACGTCTTTTTCTTCCGCCTCTTCTAAAGACAAGGACTTACGAAGATGTCGAGCAGCTTCACCTGATTGAGATGAATGGGCTTCATCTATAATTACGGCAAATTTACGATCTGAAAAACGTGATACCGTATCAGAGATTACAGGGAATTTTTGTAAAGTGGTTACAATAATTCTACTCCCGTTTTCGATTGCTATACGTAAATCTTGTGCTGATTTATTTTCATCGATATAGGCTACAGCTCCAGGCGTTTGCTCAAACTGACGAATGTTGTTTTGTATCTGCTTGTCTAATACACGACGGTCTGTAACCACTATCGTGGTATCAAATAATGATTTTGGGTCAGAGGGATTTTGGTACAAATCTGATAGGCGGTGAGCCAACCAAGAAATCGTATTTGATTTACCAGAACCAGCCGAGTGTTGGATTAAATATTTTTGACCAACTCCTTTTTCTTTAACATCACTTAATAATTTATTAACTGCTCGACGTTGATGAAAACGGGGGAAAATTAATACTTCTGATTTTTTTACTTCTATTCCATTTGTTTTAGGATTAAAGACTTTCTCCTCATTGGTTTGTAAATTGATAAAATTCTGCACCAAATCCATTAAGGAATCTTTACGCATTACATCGCGATACCAATAGGACGTAGCAAAATCATCATCACAATGATTTTCTAAATCTTGATTAAATGGTAAAAAGAAGGTTTTTTCATTGGCTAAACGCGTAGTCATGGCTACCTTTTCTGTGCTTACTGCAAAATGAACTAAGCATCGCTGAAATTCGAATAGTTTTTCTTTAGCATCTCTGTCTTTACGATATTGTTCTATCGCTTGGGAAAGATACTGACCTGTTAACGCATTTTTAAGTTCAGCAGTAGCTACAGGAATACCATTGATGAAGAAACCTAAATCAAGTGAGTTGTTATTTCTGTTTGAATAAGCTAGTTGACGAATAACTGTAAGCTTATTCTTTTTGTATTTATCTAAATGCTCAGGTGAACGATCGTGATTGGGTTTGAAATAAGCTAACTGCAATTTTACCCCACGATCTTTTAAAGCACCTTCACGAAGAACCTGTAAGGTTTTATTATTAGCAATAGATTTTGCAACGTTTTCTACAATCTTCCGATTCGTTAAAGCGCCGTATTGTTGCTCTAACTTTAGGTATTCATCCGGTTGTGTCTCTTTTACAAAATTTATAACATCCTCTTCAATGAGGCATAAATCTTTATTGTAAACAGAAGTGTGTTTCTCCTGATACTCTTGTACCGTATGCACTAAATAATTTACCACATGTGCTTCAAAAGCACCTTCGTTCGTTCCTGTAGCCATAGCCTATATATCTATTTTGCCTGTTACAGCTTCTGAGATTAATGATTGACGGTATTCTTTGAGTTTGTTGATTTGTACATCTATTTTTTCTTTCGCCTTATCAATTGTTTGGAATTTATTTTGAAAATATAAAACAATACTTTTTTGTTCCTCATAAGGCGGCAATATTACTTTAAGTGATTTTAATAGAGTTTGACTCAAAGATGCTCTAGTTACAAGATTCATTTCTTTAACTAATGAAACTCTAATATAATTACTTCTAAAAAAGTATTTAGAATACTCTGGATATAATTCTTCTAGACTATAAGGTCTAAATCTTATCGTAAAGCCTGAAAAGACTGCATTTTCAATTGTTTTTAAACAAGTAGAAGCAATTCCTATTTCTTCAATAGTTTCAGATGTTCTAGTAAAAAAAACATCTCCATATAATACAGAATATGCTTCACGATCTTCTTCGGAAGATTTTGCTAAACCTTCAACTGTTGTCGGTAATTCGTAGTTTTTATAAATATCACCGTAATTTACAAACGGATGACCTTCTCCAAAATAATCACCACCTTTGCTTACTCCATTTTGGCAACTTCCTAAATACCCTAAAGGCTTTACTTCCCAATGCTCAGGAATTTCACCAATCCACTCAATCCCAGAATCCTTCATCGGAGCATTTGGATTAATACCTTTCGTTACCGCTTCGTTGATGATGGCTTTTTTCTTTTCTTCCAGCAGCAGTAATAAATTTTCTTTTTTCTCTATGATAGCATCAATCTCGGCCGTTTTCTTGTCTAAAAATTTAGCAATGTGGATTTGGGTTTCCTTGGGAGGAATCAATGTATGTATATTTGCCATCTCATTATTCATTATTTTAGCCCCATTTGTATCTGGTCTTTTATAGAATTGAGTAACAAATTGTAAATAATAATAGTAGTATTTCAATTCAATATCCAATATAGGTTTTAATGTACCACAAACATTCGTACAATTAAACTTACCTTCTCGAATAAAAATTGTTCCTGCATTTGCTCCGTCTGTAGTCCATGTAATTAAGTTGTCATCAAAATCATATGTATCTATCATCCCCATGCATCCATTATCTTTTGTTTGCGAAGAGTAAACGGGATACATCCCATCCTCTTTTAATTCTTGTTGGGATATAACACGTCCTCTACCTATTTCAAATAAATAAGAAATTTTAGATTCACTCCAAGACAAGGGAATTTCATCAAACCATTCAAACTTGGATTTTTTAAAACGCTCCACCATTACACAAACAATTCTTTAATTAAATCAGAAATACCTTTTTCCCCATTTGTGCCAAATTCAAGATTTAGTATTTCCTCTTTGATATCTGTAGATGCACGTAACGGCACATAGTTGTAGAAATATTTAGAGAAATTAATCTCGTAGCCAATTTTAATTTTATTGGCATCTGGCCATGCATGGTCTACATGCGGTAAAATATTTTCTGTAAAATATGTGCGTATATCATCGGATAGCGGAATACGCTCTGTACTACGTTTTTTGCTGTCTGCTACTAAATCTCCTTTTTTGTCTTTTTTGTATTCGCCTTTGTCATCATAAACAGGTCTTTCTACTGGCACACTATAATAACCAAAGAATTCGTTATCGAATATTTTAGAATACTCACTCTCTTCAAAATGGGTGTACATATCTACCACTGCATCAATATGATGTTCTAAGATTTCGTTACGCTTATTACCTAAGCTACGTTTGTTAGGAGTTGCAAAACCTATTTTACCAGTACGTTTATCTTCAACATCAGATGCGTTGATGAGTTGTACTTTACCACGACGGTGAACAGGTTTGTTATTGTCTAAAAACCAGATATACGTACCAATACCTGTGTTATAGAACATATCTTTTGGCAATGAAATGATGCAATCTAACAAATCACTTTCTATAATAAATTTACGAATATCGCTTTCGCCACCACCTGCACTACCTGAAAACAAAGGAGAACCATTGGTTACAACAGCTATTTTACCACCTGATGTTTCCATTTTAGAAATCATGTGTTGTAAAAACAATAATTGTCCGTCACTTTTAGCAGGTAAACCTGCATAAAAACGACCAGCAGGATTGGTGCTTTCGTTGGCTACAAAATCGTAATCTTTTGCCCACGTTACTCCGTACGGTGGATTAGCAAATTGGTAATGGAACTTTTTATCTGGGAAACGATCGTTTGTTAAAGTGTTACCGTGTTTGATATTATCAACATCACCTCCCGAAATTAATGCTTCGGCTTTAGCAATAGCATAGGATTGTTCATTTATTTCCTGACCATAGGTGAAAATAGTTGGTTTTACACCCGTAACGAATAATTCATCTACGATATAATTCTTTGCTAAATTGACCATACCACCTGTACCCAATGTAGGGTCATAAATAGTACGAATGATTCCTGGTTGGGATAATTCTTCTTTTTCGGTCGAGAAGACCACCTTGTACATCAATTCAATTACATCTCGTGGTGTAAAATGTTCTCCGGCCGTTTCATTGGATTGCTCATTCGAGATACGGATCAATTCTTCGAATACATAACCCATATTTTGGTTATCATACTTCTCTAAAGACAAGTCTACATCGCACATGGCTTTCACCATTTCGTACAATAGTTTGTTCTTTTGCAAGCGAGCGATGATTTTTTCGAATTGAAAGTTCTCTAAAATTTCAATTACAATAGCATTAAAACCATTTATGTAATTATGAAAATCGATATCAATGGTTTTTGTACTTTCTTTTAACGAGTCGAACGTGTGTCGTGATGTATTATAGAAATTTAATCCACCTGCTGCCTTTTTTAAAATGGGAGCTAATTTATCATCCGCTACCTTTCCTTTAAAGTTTTCATAAGCAGTGCGTATGTTCTCGTTTTTATCTTTAAGGATACAATCTAAACGGCGTAATACCACGAAAGGTAAGAGTACATCACCAATTTCGTTTTTCTTGAAAACGTTCCAAAGTACCTTATCGGTAATATTAAAAATGAAGCTTATATCGGGTCTTTGTGTAGACATGTAATACTATTGTTTGTTTTTGTTTATGCAAAGATATGTTTTAATTGTGCAGTAGAGATGCATTGGTTAAGGAAAGTGATTAATTAATCTATTTTTTATTGAATAATCTGGTGGTAAGCCGTAACATTTTTTATCCTCTAAATTACGTTTCATACCGTTAATGGTATTTATTGCAGATCTAATCCCCGCCTTGATTTTTGGAACCTCATCCACTAATTCTTTAAATTGACTATCTCCATGAGCTTGAAGATTAATTTCAAATATATTCCAGTATTTAAAAGAGTTATCATCATTTACTCTACTTGGATCATCTATAGAAAATAATTTAAACCCCTTATCACAATTAATTAAATGATAATTTGAAAAAGAGCTTCTTCGATGAATAGAATTAGGAGTTATTACTAATTCTGTAGTAATCGAATAACCTCTTAATGCAATAATCCTAGTATTTAAATCATGAAATATTGATTGCATTTTAGCTTCAGAAAAACCTCCATTTTGACGAGAAGAAACAATTAATAAATGAAATTCAACTCCTAATTGTAATGGTAATATAGCATCTAAAAATAAGATAATATTTTCCACACCATAATTAACAAATACTCCATTTACATTTTTGTCATTATTAAATAAGTGGGGATCTGTAATTATTAATGAATTATAACCTAAAGTTTGAGTTGGCATTATTGCTTTCCAACCAATTAATCCAGCATTATTGTATATGTCGTTTTTGTTACAGTTTTTTTGGAATTTATTCGATATAATCTTGTCATCAATTTTTTCATTTTGGAATAAAAGACCAAAGTGCTCTTTTAAACTATTGATTTCTGCGTCACCTTTCTTTAAGAAAAAAGCTGATAGCGGCTTCCCTTCAACTATATTATTATCAGCTTCAAAATCAATAAAAAATTGCTCATTAGGGATAGGTTCTTTACCTCCCGTATCTTGCAAATATTGAAACAAAATACTTTCGTCAGCTAAAGCAATTTCAAGGTCATAATCAGTCTGAGACATATTTAAGTAAACGTCAGAATGATGCTTTAAAATGTTGTTCCAATTTTGGTATTTAGAGCTTTCAAGCAAAATCTCTTCTAAAATCTCCTTATCCGAGTAAACTTCAAACTTCATAACTATTGATTTTTTTGACGTTTTAAACGAATTAGTTCTAAAGTACTTGAAGATGACGCATCAAAAAAACCATTTCCAAAAGCATTTTCAAATGTACCATCTGGCTGATAATTCATGGAGTAAGCAACCACATCGGATTCAGAATTAAAATAAATAGTTGAAAATGGTGTTGGATTGATATCGTCAGAGTCTAAGGCATATTCTTTAATAGCATTCATAACTTGAGAACGACGTATAATATACTCCGAATGTGTTTCTATAATAAACTTCACTTTATATTTATCGTAAACATCAAAAAACAAATCACATAATTTACTTTGTAACGCAGGATGTAAATTAAGTTCAGGTTCTTCTACAATAACGAAGTAATTAAAGTTCGATTTTTTGCTTTCTTGCTCTTTGTAATAAATAACAGAGGCTAACCTGAGAATTAACAATACCGCTTGAATCGATCCCATTCCTTTATCTGCTAAAGGAATAAATACTTCATTTTCTTTTAAAGTGATATCATAAGCCTCACCGTTTATTAATTCAATTTTTAAATCAGTTCCAATCTGAAATTCCTTAATCCACTCTTTAACAAAACCTGAGATGATAGGGTCATCTTGTAAACCTAATTGATAGTATTTATGTACTACATCGGCCAAATCATTATTCTTATCTCGAATTGATAATAAAGCAGATTGTTTGTTAAGTGTTGCTGGCAAATAAAACACTTTGGAGCTATTTGTAAAACTTAAAAACTGATCAGAGAAATTTTCGAATTTATTGCGATTGATGTAATAGTAACGTAAATCACTGAAAACTTCTTCTTCATCGCTTTCTATAATTTCTTCATTTTCGGAAATTTCTTCTGTGACATCGTTTTCATCAATACTGTTACCCTGACTTTCTTCTATTAGCTCTACATTCGGGTTTTCAATCCAATATTGAACATCCAGTTCTCTGAATAAATCATTAAATAATTGAGTGAATTCATTGCCGTTATAATCCGCTTCCACAGTAAAAGATGTTTCAATTTCAGTTTTTGCATCTTTTAAACTCTCAATATTTTTAGCTATTTTTTCTAATCGACTTTTAATATCAATACTTTCTTTAGAAAGTTCATCGGTTATGGATGTAAGTGTTTGCTTAAGTGCTTTCTTTTGATGTATGGCTTCATTTAGTGCATTATTCTCGACAGTTTCTTTATAATTATATGAAACTATAGCATGTTCTTTTTGCGGATCAATCTCGACGGTAAAAAAAGACGATGTATCAGTAATTTTAAAAGTAGCCACATCTAAGATCGTACTATCTTTTTTGCCTGTTACGTTTAGATAAAATTCATAATTACCTAATTTTAATGTAATAGGGATATGTTCTTTACTTTCTCTATCACACATTGTTTTGCACAACGCTCGATCAAAAGTTACGATATTTAATAATTCCACGCTTCCTTGATTTAGATCTAACTGTTTTAAGTTACCAGACTTTAGGTAATTGTTGACCATCACAAATGCTTTCACAAATGTGGATTTACCTGAATTGTTTTTACCTACAACAAAAGTGATGTCATTAAAATCTAATTTTGGAAAATCTTCAAACTTTCTGAAATGTTTGAATTGTATGCTGTTTTTCATAAACAGTTAATTAGTATTGGTTAATAGTGTTTTTTAGACGATTAAGAATATTATTTTTTAATTCTATAGGTTCTATAACCTTCATATTTTCGCCATACGACAAAATAAGAGATTCTAGTTCGTAATTTAATTTTACTTGAAAAGTAATAATATTATCATTTATCTTCTGAGAACCATGAATAGGCTTTGATTTAATATATGGAATAATATTATCTGATAATTGTATGCTTATATTAGCTATATTTTTATCTGCAAAATTTGTAACTCCTATAATTTCATCAAAGTATTCCTCAAAATCTATAGTCGAATCTACATAATTTACATCACCCATTTCAATAGAGATGATACGATCCAAAGCTATATTTTGCAAATTATTAAACTCATGGCTCCATCCAAATAAAAACCACCTTTTATTAAATTGTTTTAAATAATAAGGTGAAATAACGGAACGATAATTTTCGTTTGTTTTAAAAGATAAACTTTCGATTTTTAAAACTTGTTTACTTTTAATATAATTAAACAAAGGCGTTAAATGCTCGATACCTTGTAGAAATTCATTTTCTTCAAATGATATGATATGATTATTATCTGAATACCTAGTTCCAAGTAATTTAGCTTGCGTACTTACTAAATCAGTAAAACCTGGTATACCTTTAATTCTAGAAATAATTTCTAAGGTATTGTCGATGGCTTGTAATTCAACATCTGTTAAAGGCTTGTTTAAAATAGAAAAATTTAAATCTTCATATCTGTAATAAACTTTTCTGCCCTCTTTAATCGAAATAATAGGTGCTTCGAATCCAGCATCACTTCTCATAAAATCTATATCATTAAAAATTTGTCTGCGAGAAACAGAAATTTCTTTACCATAATGATTCATTAATACTGTAGAACAATAATTAATTAGATCGTCGATATAAAATTTTTTATATTGATTAGAGAAACATTTATCAAGTGCTTTATAGCGAATTTGTGCATTTTTGTTAACAGCCATCTAATAGAGTGTTTTTTTTAAAATCTTTAAAAATAATTGATTAAAAAATCGATTACACATCTAATCGACTCAGTAATATCATTACCTAAATGTTATTTTTTATGATTAAAATATAATAATAAAAACATTCAAATTTTACTGTAAGATTTTTTCTTAAAAATAAACCTATTATTAATGTTATCCAAAGGAAAAACAGTGAAAAACAACTTAACTCGAGTAAGCGCTTCTCTTCCTTATACTGATACATGAGTTTTGATTTAGCTTATATTTATGTAATTAAATACAATATCAACAAAATACATCTAATTACTTATGGTAACCATTACACTAACAATAGGAATTATTTCTCTTTTTATAGGAATTGCACTCATATATTGAATAAATAGGAGAAAATTCTATCGTAGAAATGTAGCTGGTTTAGAAGGCTTCTCACGTTTTGAAGCTTCTATTTTTATACGTTTTATAGAACGTATCGGTAAATGGCTTGCTTACTCATTAATTCTTTTTAGTCTCTTTTTATTTTATATTCATTCTCTAGAAAAAGAAAGAATTGAAGATAAACAGCAAAGGATAGAAGTGAGAAATGAAGCTTCGACAAGCTGAAAAATGATTAATTAAAAAGCACTATTTTCATAAAAAAAGAACTCTTTTATGAACAGATTCTTAGTACCATAATTACCTAGGATTTTACTTTTTTTTCAATCCTAACTATCTTTAATCCCAAAATATTAAACCTTTAATCTTTTCTTTTTTAAGAAGATTTTTTACTACGTCTAGTATTAAATTCCTTTATCTCTTTTTTGGTTAAAATGCGTTTTTTAATAATATTATAATTTTTAATTACTTGGTTATTTTCATCAAAATCTACCCTATCATTACTTCCTTTGACCTCAATAGTTAATTCCAATAAATCATTTTTTAAAATAGTCGTAGGCAACAATTCTGTATAAGATTCAAGTCCAAGGCTATTAGCTATTAGATTTAAGCTTCTCAAGTTGTATTTACTACTAGTTTTAAAATTCTCTACTTTTCCAATATAACCTTCTGAGTATTCCATCTTTATGGATAAATCAACCTGCGAAATATATGGCACAGCTCTACCTCTTAACTCACGAATTCGATCAATTAAAAACAACTCTAACTCTGAAATAATAATAGTAATCTGTTCAAGTTTTGCCATACTATTTTTATTAGCAAGTACTTCATAAAAAAAAACAATATCACATCCCTATTAGGATGTATATTTATTTTTACCTATATTTGATTCTCTTTTATAAAAATTCTATTTTTGTAATTAGACTATTAAAAAAATTTAAAGCTATTGCTTAGAATCTCGTATCAGAAAACTGGTAATTTTAAGGAGCGAGAAGATAAGTTTAAAAGCTCACGACCTAGGCGTGGGCTCACTTGTCTGTTCCTCGGTATACCAGTACCTCTGATGCAGATATTGTGAGTACCCACGCCAACTTATTTTATATAGGCTTGTCATTTACTTCTCACTTTATTGAAATACTTAAGTTTCGCTTTATATTAAACATACTACAGACTTCTAAACTATACCGTCTCCCAATTTGGTATATAGAGGTTTTAAAACAAAGGTGGATTTGTTTAGTGTTCGTTTTAATGAATGCTTGCAATACCTTATCTATCCTTAATGGACTTATCGAATGTTCTATTCGAGAAATTATCAATTATTACATTTTATTAAAACAACAAATTAGTAACTAAACTCACATTTAGCCTATGATTAAATTTTAGTTTAACTAAATCACATTGTTGTAGTTGTATCTAGCATGACTTGTTCGATGTTGGATGGCTACCCTATTATCTATTTAGTTAGCATAATACACTTTTTACGCTAGGTCCAAAAACTGTTTTTGGATGCGTACAGGATATCTATTGCCTTTTAATTCACATCTATATAATTCGTTCATCCATTCGATTATAGGGCAATATTAATTAGTTAGTAAGGGAAAAATGCTATGAAATAAGACTTTCCTACTGTTCTATTATTAATTATTAATCACACTTAAAACTATTTTATTATGGAAAAAACCGCTTACTATCTTGGTGTATCTAGGTTGGTTATAATGTAGACGTCAGCCAGTAGTAAGCACAAAAAACTCACAAAAAATTGTGTGGCTTAAAGGGAGTTTTGAGCCATGCTAAAAGTCCATGGCTATCTCCTTGCTCTTTTGCATTTTGGGAGACGTGCTTAGAGTGAAGGAGATAGTTTTTTATTATCTATTACAAATTACCCATTAACTAACCTTTTGGTGCAACTGGCCGATCAAAGTACTACGGCAATATGAATCTTGATGATTTAAAGGCCTTGTTGTATCAAAATCAATTATAAAATTATGAAAACTCAAATATTGACCACTTGTGGTTATAGGATAGCTATGCTTGTTAGTCTTTTAATTATCTATCCAACTTATGCCGTATCAAATGATAATCATTTGTTTTTTAATGCTTCTTACCTATTACAAAATAAGCAGCAAAAAGGAATTATAAAACTCTCAGGAACTGTAAAGGACGCTCAAGGTGTTCTTGGTGGAGTGATTGTATCGGTTGGAAACAAAACTGTAGCTACTGATCTTGATGGAAAATATACGATAGATGTGTCTATTGGCGATCGGATTACCTTTTCCATGCTCGGCTACAAAGAGCGATCCATGGTGTACTCAAGTAGTATGGGAGTCGTTTTAAATATTGAGCTACTTGAGGATACTACAACACTTGAAGAAATTGTAGTTAACGCTGGTTACTATACGGTAAAGGATCGAGAACGCACAGGAAGTATTGCAAGAGTGACTGCAAAGGATATCGAGTTTCAGCCGGTTTTGAATCCACTTCAAGCCATTCAAGGTAGAATGGTCGGTGTTAGTATTACTCAAAACACTGGGGTTGCTGGAGGGGGATTTGATATACAGATTCGTGGTCGAAATAGTCTGCGCCGATATCAAAATAACGCGATCAATGGCAATGCACCTCTTTATGTTATAGATGGGGTTGTTATTCCTAATTCAAACTTAGTTAATTCCTCTTTATCAGTTTCTATACTTCCCATGAGTGATACTAATATCTTAAATGCTATAAATCCTTCGGATATAGAAAGTATTGAAATATTAAAAGATGCTGATGCTACAGCTATCTATGGTTCGCGAGGTGCAAATGGAGTAGTTCTTATAACAACTAAGAAAAACAAATCAGATCAACTTTCTTTTACTCTCTCCTCTTCTACATCGTTTAGCAAAGTCGCAAATAAAATGAAACTTTTAAATACCGAGCAGTTTAACCAAATGAGAGATGAAGCCTATATTAATGATGGAATTACTACGTATCCCGATAATGCATATGACATAAATGGCACTTGGGATAGGTATCGGTATACTGATTGGCAAAAAGAACTCATTGGAGGGACAGCTATTAGTCGAAATATACAACTTGGAATAAACGGTGGAAACGAGACTACTCATTTTTCTGGTTCAGCAAGTCAATCATCTCAAACAACAGTATTTCCAACAGATAAGGGATATAAAAGAAATACTTTTCTATTTAATGTAAATCACAACAGCAAAGATGGAAAGTTTAAACTGAATTCATCGACTAACTATGTTTTACAAAACAATAATCTAATTGCTACTGATCTAACTAAAAGTGCTCTTACCCTATCTCCTAATGCACCAAGTTTATATAAGCCAGATGGGAGTTTAAATTGGAGTTTTGCAGGAGATACAAATCCAATTTCATCAATGTATGAAACTTACGAAAATGACAGTAGGAATCTTGTATTAAATATAGATTTGAGCTATGAGATATTTAGAAATACTTATTTCAAATTGACTACTGGATATAACAGATCTGATACTGAAGAAAAAAAACTTACTCCACACACAATATATAATCCTGATCGTAATTATACATCAGAGGAATCTACTGCAGAGAATACTTTTAGAGATAATAAATCTTATATAATTGAACCTCAAATAAACTATCTCTTAAACATGGGCAGCTTAGCTATAAATTCACTTGTAGGTTTGACTTATCAATCAAGTCAAACTAATGCTTTACACCTAACTGGAACCAATTTTCAAACTGATGATTTTATTTCAAATATTGCTGCTGCCAAAGTCACAAACGTTAATCAATCTGCTAATCTACAGTATAAATACGTTGCTGTTTTTGGAAGGATTAATTTTAACTATGATAGTAAATACTTATTGAATTTAACTGCTAGACGTGATGGTTCTTCCCGTTTTGGAGACAATCATAAATTCGGGAATTTTGGTGCTATAGGTGCAGCATGGATATTTTCAAAAGAACAACTTTTTAGTGATTCTTCATGGCTAAGTTTTGGTAAGCTAAGAGCCAGTTACGGAACCTCTGGTAATGACAATATTGGAGATTATCAATATTTAGACACTTACACAATTAACCCAAACAGATATGATGATCTCACTGGGCTTAATCCATCAAGACTTTATAATCCTGACTTTAGCTGGGAAAAAACTAAAAAAATAGAAACAGCAATAGAAGTTTCTTTATTTAATGACAGACTTCAATTTGATCTTGCTTGGTATAGAAATACTTCATCCAATCAACTCGTTGGGATACCATTACCAGGTACTACAGGTTTCTCTTCTATTCAAGACAATCTACCTGCTACAGTTGAGAATAAAGGTTGGGAGTTTAGTCTAAACTCACAGAATATCATAACTAAAAACTTTAATTGGATAACCAGTTTTAATATCTCTTTTCCAAAAAACACATTGCTTTCTTTTCCTAATTTAGAAAGCTCTACTTATGCAAATCAGTTTGTTGTAGGTAAAAGTACTAGTGTTCTTAGACTATACAATTTTGAAGGAATTGACCCTAAAACTGGACGATATACTTTTACTGACTACAACAACGATGGTAAAATAAACGCTAACTCCGATAAACAAAACATTAAAGAGATAAAAGTAGACTATCATGGTGGATTACAAAACACATTAAACTACAGAAATTTTAGTCTTGATTTTTTGTTTCAGTTTGTCAAGCAAACTAGTTATAATCAAAACTATAATCTAAATACGCCAGGCTCTATTTTTAATCAACCAATAGAAGTGCTTAATAGTTGGTCGCCAACAAATTTAAACAGTCAATATGGATACTTTACTAGTGGAATGGATCCAATTATGGCAAATGATTTTAATCTATTTAAAAGTAGTAATATGTCTATTGGAGATGCTTCTTATATAAGACTCAAAAATATCTCTTTATCATATTTACTTAAAATTCCCAAGACCAAAATAGAGTCACTTCAACTATACTTTCAAGCACAAAATATTTGGACAATCACAAATTATTATGGATTAGACCCTGAATTCACAGTAATAGGTTATCTCCCTCCACTCAAAACGTATGCTTTTGGCATTCAACTAAAATTTTAAATCAAAAAGTTATGAAAAAAAACATATATATCAGCTTGTTGCTAATAAGCATACTAATGATTCAGTCTTGTGAAAAAATGATTGAAATCGATTTACCAACAGATCAGATTAATGCAAAAAATGTATTTAAGGATAAACGAAGTGCTACTGCTGTATTAACCAACTTGTATTTGAATCTTAGAGAGAATTCCATTTATACAGGTAATAGCCAAGGAATTGCAACTCAATTGGGGTTGTATACAGACGAGTTAGTCCCAGTATCAATTCCACCAACGGCAGACGAATCACTCTTATTTAATAATACACTTAATCCTAGTAGCTCCATATTTGAAGTGTTTTGGAATACTTCCTACTCTCATATTTATGCCATTAACTCTTTTATAATTGGTGTTACCGAATCTACTGGAATTTCAGATGAAGATAAAGCTACATTTTTAGCTGAAGCATATACCCTAAGAACAATGTACTATCAAGGATTAACACAACTCTTCGGAGATATTCCCTATACGATCTCTACAAATTATAAAGAGAACGCATCTATTAAAAAAACATCTCATTTAGAAGTTTTAAATTATATTGAACAAGACTTACTTAAATCTTTAGAGTCTCTTTCATATCAAGATAAATCTTCTCAAAAATATTATATTAATAAGGCTGTAGTTGAGCTTATTTTAGCTAAAAACTATTTACTACAAAAAAAATATGATAAGGCTGAATTTTATGCTCAACTTTTAATAGACAATCCTCTATATTATTTAGAAGTTGATTTATCACAAGTATTTAAAAAGAACGCTCAAAGCACCTTATGGCAATTAAGCAATAGCAATTCTACCTCAGCTACTTATGAAGCAAGAAACTATATAATGCTTGTAGATGATTGGCTATATAAACTGAGTCCTAACTTACTAAATTCTTTTGACAACAATGATTTTAGAAAATCAAATTGGATCGCAGAATTCTCTCCATCAGCTGGTAGTTACAACAATAAGTATAAAAATTATGTAAATAATACAGATGAATGCTCAATACTATTTAGAATAGAGGAAGCCTACTTTATACTCTCTGAAGCGCTTATATATCAAAACAGAGAAAAAGAAGCTATACCTCATCTTAATGTAATTAGACAAAGAGCAGGTTTAACCAGTTTATCCAACAATCTCAGTAAAGAAGATACTATTCTAGTCATGCTTGAGGAAAGCAGAAAAGAATTTTTCCTAGAACATGCAAGACGTTTTTTTGACTTAAAAAGGAATAATAAACTGTCAATTTTAAAGGAGTCTAAACCAAACTGGCAAGACAAACACGCTCTACTACCTTATCCTGAGAAAGAATTGCTTATTAACCCTAATCTCAACCCTCAAAATGAATACTAAAACAGGTCTTAGATATTGTATTTTTGTTATATTCATTACTTTTTCAATTAATGCACAAACAATTAAAGACAGTCTAAAATATAGTGAACTTAAAAATAACCAACTGTCTTCTGATGGAAAAATAGCTCTGGTGAGAAAACAATATAAATTTGACTCAAAACGAGATAGCATTTTTATATTCAATAAAGGAAAGCTAATTTTCAGTAAGCAAACCAACTTTCTTTTTGATACATTTAATGAGCATTTATTTACTAGTTATAACACTCAAAAGAATGAGTTAGAAATATTCGATACCAATACAATACGAACACGTGTAATTTCTAACGTTACTGAACCTATCATTATACCTAAATACAGTCTTGTTTTCTTTTTAGATTCAGATAATGAAAGCTACAAACTTATGAAGGTATCTCAAAAAGAAATTAAAGAAATTTGGAGCGACAAAAAGGACAACATTAACTTTATAAATATTAGCGATGATCAACAGATGCTTTTAATCCAACGAAAGAAAATCGAACAAGGAATCGAACTCATTAACTTAGTAAATTTAAAAAAGGTAATAAATAGTGAAATAACTCATCCAATAAAACAAGTAATATGGAGTAAAAAACACCCTGTTATTTTTCTTCTTCCAACTTCTTTAGGTAATAATAAATATCCTTACTTAACCTTTTATAACTACAAGACAAATAGCTATAATAAACAAACTTTAGATAATTCTACTAATACTCATTACAATGAATTAGAATCAACAAGTGAATCTAGCTTTAAATTAATTCAAGCATATACTTTAGGAAATCTTCCATATGATGCGAAAGAAACTGAACTGTGGAGTACAAATGATCGTTATCTAAGATATGCTATTGCCTATTCAAAAGCAGAAATTCAAGAAAGCAAAATAAACACTCATGTTCTTTTTGATTATAAAAATAAAAAAGTTTATCAACCACGAAAAATAGATAACTATGAATCCATTAATTTAGATCAAAACACACTACTTGTTTTTGATTCTAATCAGTATTACGACTATTCCTATTCTTGGTCCTCAAGACCTCGTGATATCAGTCTTTATGATGTTAAAAATGATACGTTAACTATCATTACTAAACAACAAGAATCCCCCTTTAACACTACAAGCCTATCACCAAAAGCAGGTTATTTTGTATATATCAAGAATAATATTCTACATATTTACAATATAAACAATAGATTAATTGAAAATACTATTAGTATAAAAGATGATGATTTAAGTCTACGCTTTTTTGCAAATAGACTTAGAATATGGTCCAATGATGAGCGTTACTTTTATTTTGTATCGCATTCAAATTTGATGCGTTACGATACAAAAAACAAAAATTTCTCAATTATCATAGACAGTAACAATATTGACTCACGTTATAACATTATCAATTTAGCCAACCAAACCCTTTTTAACACCAATAGTGAACTACATTATCAATCAATATCAAGTGATTATAAATTATTAATTCAAAAACTCAACGTTAAAGATAACACACAAGCACTTATACTTTTAGATGATCAAAAAAAAAGCACAATACTTGAAAAAACTGAGGATAAAATATCAGATATAAAATATAGTGATGACTTTAAAACTATTACTTACTCGCTAGAGAACTTTAATAAACCTAAAACAGTTTATATCTATCAAAATGGAAAAACTGATCTACTTCTAGATAGTAAAATGCCAAAAAAATTATACTCCTGGCAGAAGCAAAAAATAATTACTTATAAAGATAAATTTGGTACCCCCCTAAAAGGAATACTATTTTATCCAAAAGATTTCGATTCAAGTAAAAAATATCCTATGATTACCCATGTCTATGAAATACAATTTCATCATAAAAATATTTTTACTTACCCAACTTACTTAAATGATACAGGATTTAATATTACTCTATTACAAAACAAAAACTATTTTGTTTTTTTGCCAGATATTTTAGATACGGAACAAGGGACTGGTTTATCTGCTCTCCATTGTGTTGAGCAAGGTTTAAAATCAGTCTTACAAGAAGAAACAGCAATTGATGAAAAAAATATTGGAATATTCGGATTTTCTCATGGAGCATATGAAACCAACTTCATAGTAACACAAACAAATATTTTTAAAGCAGCAGTCAGTGGTGCAGGAAATTCAGATATTGTCCGATCTTATTTCTCTTATAATGAAAACTTTAATTCCCCTTTTTATTTTCAGTTTGAAAATGGACAATATAAAATGCCGAAAACATTTAGTGAAGATAAAGAACTCTTTCTAAAAAATTCTCCAATTTTATTTACCAATCAAATAAAGACTCCTATACTCACTTTTACAGGTAAACTAGATGAGAATATTCATTGGGAACAACAAAGAGAATTTTTCATTGGTATGCTTCGTTACAACATCCCTCATGTAGCCTTGTTTTATAAAAATGAAGGTCATGGATTTTCAATAAAAGAAAACCAAGTTGATATTACCAAGAGGTTGATAAATTGGTTTGATTATTTCTTAAAAAATAAAGATACCACGGAAACTTATTGGGTTAAGTATAACACAACATTCGAAAAAGAAAGGATGATCAATTAATATTCAAAGCAAAACGCCCTATTTTCTAGGGCGTTTATATATCAAACTATTCAGTTTTGTACAAAAGCCTAGTACAAACTGTTTCGTTTAATTTTGGATTAAACTCTTTACCATATAACTGATGGTCAATAATACCATCCGACCATGTGCACACTGTTGCTCCATTAATATCGCATGAAGCTACTTTTTTGATACAAACAACGCCTTGAGAATCCATCTTTTGATAAGCATCCTCAGCAATTTGTTCATTTTTCATTGCGTTTGTTGCAAATGCACTTCCGATAGCAATCGCAAATACTGCCATTGGCATTGCTGCTGTTTTAAAAAACTTTTTCATCTTACTAAAATTTATTGGTTGATAGCTTATTTTTTAAAGTGAAGCCAAACTTTACTCAAACTTATCTGTTAGTGATTTGGCCATTCGATAACGGACAAGCTTTTGATCAAATAAACCATAGAGATAATGGTCTGTGACAATTAAATCAATAAGCTTACTATCCCCTAGGTGATAGATATAAAAGCTAGCTATATAATTGTCTTTTTTAAAGTCGTAGATATCAACAATACTAGCTTGTTTCCAGATAGCTTCGGACTCGTTTTGTCCAAGAGAATTTGATACAATAAACAAGAGATTGTTTTTAACCACTACTTTTTTGTTTATAGCGCTTATAGGTGTTGTCATTTTGTTTTCTCCTGTACTTAGTTTAGAAGAAGTTATAGTTACAGCTTTAGTTCTATCTATAGTGTGCCGTTGACTAATTAAATCCAAAGTTTCACTAATCAAAATGTATTTATTCTTGTAGAAATATGTATAGAGCAACGTTTTGTGTTCTTTACTAAAGCTGAAAATACCGTCACTATCAAATACTCCATCAGAATCACTCTCTAGCAAAGTTGAATTTAAATTGACTCTTGGAGTAGTCTTAGTATTAATAAGTCCTAAAATATTATTGTAGTCTTCACTACTTTGACTTTTAATGGCAATAGAAGTTGAATCTAAGGGGATATAATCGGTAAAATAGGCTTCTCTAAAGCTGAATATTTCTGTAGTCTTGGTCTTTTCATTGGAATTAAGCATCCCTTTATAGACAATTGGAATTGAACCATCTGCTAAATAGAAATTGGGATAATCAGTCTTTAATCGTAAATATCGATATCCAAATTGTGTAGAGTCAATTTGAATAGTGAAATCTTCTCTATTTAGAAGTGAATCAACACTTATAAAAATAAGGGGAGATACACTATTACCTAAATAAACTTTGTTTTTATTATAGCCTGAGAGATAAAAAGTATTTACGCTTAAATCTAGGGTATCATCCTCTACCACGCCATGAGGCAAATACCTTCTAATAAATGGATTCTCTTTTTTTATAATATGTTCTGAGGATAGAAAAAGCACAATAACAAGTAAACTACTTATAATTGTTGTGAGGGTTGATCCTAGATAAAATCGTTTTCTTTTCTGATCAAGAAAAAATAAAGCAACTAAGGCCAGTAGATTAACTATAATATTAAACCACAGATGCTCGTTCCATCCCATCTTTTCAAGTATTCCACCACAAGAACAAGGAATGAAATCACTGTAATTCAGTATCAGGTAAATATAGAGAGTAAATGCAACCATAAGCCCATAACTAAGATAAAGGCCTAGGAGTCTTGTTGTTTTAGTACAAAGCAGTAAAGCAAATAATAGTTCGGCTCCTAGCACTAAATAAGCAATGATATTGGCGTAAGCGCTAAGCAGTGGGGACTGTGTTAACTGAACCTGAAAAGCTTCAAAAGTAATGAGCTTACTTATGGCTGCATATACAAAAAGTAAAATATAGAAGTAGGATATTATAAGGACGTATTTGGCTTTCATAGTCGTTGCATTTTGGGATAATCAAAACTACAATTCACTATAATTCAAATCAATACGTGTTTTCACGGTTTTTTTATCGTGTTTTCACTACTTAAAATCACTATCCTCAATATAATGCCATCGCAAGGCATATAAGATAACTCCAATAAAATTCTTAGAATCTGTTTTTTGCATCAATGTTTCCTTATATTTTTCAATAGTTCTTGTACTTAAATTAAGCATTTCAGCAATTTGTTTAACAGTGTACTGCATGGCATAAAGCCTGATTATTTCAATTTCTTTATCCGATAAAACAACCTGTTGAGATGTTTTTTGATCCTCTATTTGATCCACAATATCTCGGATTTGATTGTCATAATAAAGCCCATCAGACTTTACAGCATAAATGGCATTTTTGAGTTTTGAAAATGAAATATTCTTTGTCAAATAACCCGATATATTATGCTTAAGCATTCGCTCTATACTATAAGAATCATCAAAACTAGTCAGTATTAGAATTTTAATCTTTGGATAATCCTTTTCAAGCAAATTTGCTATTTGATAGCCATCCATTATTGGCATCTGAATATCTAAAAAAACAATATCTATCTCTGTGGTTTTTAGTCTCTCAAATAGCTCAATACCATTGGAACAATCAAACAAAACTTCTACATCTTCAACTTGAGAAAGCAAACGTAAAAAGCTCTTGCGAAACAATTTATGATCATCTACTACTCCTATTCTAATCATATTCGTTTCTTTTTATTGTTATACGAATATCGTTCCCATCATCTGTAGAATCATGGATAAATTCGGCTTGTAGCTGTACAATACGAGCTTTTATATTTGAAAGACCAAGTCCTTTATTTTGATTATCAAAGCTATATTTAACACCGTCATCAACAAGATGTAGACATAGTGAGTCATCTTGCCAAACAAGATTAATCATTGCTTTTTTTGCATAACTATGTTTAATAATATTATGAATTAACTCTTGTACAATCCGGTAAAGTTCAAATTTTTGAATTTCATTTAATACAAAAGTTGGCTTATTTGATATAAACGTGAACTCAAGATCACTTACTTTTGAGACTCTTTTTATATAATTGTTCAAAAGAACGCTAATGGTGTTATCATTAACTAACGGAGGAGCTAAATTATAACTTATTCTCAGTGCCTCATCATAACACAGTTGGACACCATCGCGCAAATCTGCTATTGTTTCAGCCTGCATATTCTTATTGGGACTGAGTTCTAAAACTGAAACTAGATTTTGTATAGTTGCTAGATCACTACAAAGCCCATCATGCAACTCTTTTGCCATACGTTCCCTTTCTTTGTGCTCAACAATAAGATTGGTTCTTAATTGTTCTTTTAATTGCTCGTTATGGTGTCTTACTATCTTTTTTTGATAGAAAATAACTAGAATAATAACCATAATAGCTAAAGAGATCATAATGAAAGTTCCTAGCCAAAAAAATAAGTTTAAATCATTTTGCATACACCGATAGATATTGTTATTCTTAAAATCAAACTTGCTATAATATTAACCAGCCAATAATCATAAATATATAAATCGCTTTTATCAATAAAGCCAAGGAGAGTAAATACAGAAATCGTTGTGACATAATAAAAGAAAAGCCCCATTACAATAAAAAACTGACTCTCATTGTATAGCTTTAAAATCTTCTTCTGATTTGACACCTGTCTAACCCACAAAAAGGTACACAGCAAAACAAAAAAAGTACTGTATAATTTATTTAGTCCTGTTGACATTAAATACGAATCAGTATCAAAACAACATAAAGACAAAATGTAAAACAAAACAAAAAGACCTAGTAAACTTTGAAAAAGCCACTTAGGTCTTTGAGTTATATAATTCTCAAACAAAAAATATAGAGTTGCAAACTCAAAAGCTGGATAAATCAGATACCATAATACAACACTAACTTGTAGTTGTAAACTAACAACGTATTCATACACAGATGAAAGGACCATAAGTCCAACTAAAGGTAGAACCACTCTATTTGCTTTAGTCCTATACTTATGACCAGCCAAAAACAAACTAAGTGGGGCACATCCCGCTATAAGTGTTGCATATAAAAGTATGCTGTAAAACATTTAATCATTTTTTTACTAATTGACTTTGCTTAGGACATAAAGGAGGACAAAGAACAAGGTGCTCTAGTATAATTCCTTGTGTCATATCCTCTCCACTCTCATCCACGCCTACCAAGACCAAATTACTTTGATTTGTATCAGAGTCTAATCCTGGATAAATCCGAAGTCCAATACAACCTTCTTGTTCGAGTAACTCGTCTAACTTATCGAGTCCTACAAAGTAACTTTTGGGTAAATCAAGATTATTCTCTTGATAAGCATGTGTAAATTCAATAGCCTTATCAAGGCTAATTTGTGTTCCTGAATTCTTGTTAACATTCATAAAATTAAGCATTTAAAGTTAATAATGTAAATATTTATAATATTCAATTAAGATGCAATACGTGTTTTCCGCATATTTTATCGTGTTTTCACGTATTGATTAGTAAAGTGACTTTGTGTTATTTTAAAAAGGCAAATACTACATCTATTTTTTGAGCAAATGATATCCATAATTAACCAACCAAACTCAATAATTATGGAACATCAAAACATGATTTTAAAAAATGCTTTAAACTCAATTAAAAGTAAAGAAGCAGAATTAGGTCTTTTAGAATCTATTACTATTGAAAAAACACTAGAAATAATACATTTTATTCAGCTTGTACTTCTGAATATAAAAACCACTATTCTAAAAAATGGCTTTACAAATCAATCAGATGAAGTTGTTTTTTTTAAAGTTATTAAACCCAAAATTCTTAGTAAGCTAATTTTTTACAATAAAGTTTATAGGATAGAATTGAGTTGTCCTTTAGATTATACCTCTCAGCATAAATACTACCTTAAGAAAATAGAAGAACTGAATTTGGAATATAAAAAACACTTTAGTCAGTGTGATTTCTATAAATACTACAAATCAAACCGATCGGATAAAGATCTAGAATATTTCACTCTAGGTAAAATTACGCCACTTATTGGCATCAACAGCTTCGCCTTTGAAATAGATACTCTTTTTTCTACTTACTATGATTATAAGGTCTCTCGAATACTCGCTCATAATCTATTGCAATATTATCTACAAGAGAAAATAGATACACAATTAAGAAGAACTCAACCTTGTCCATCCATATCAGAGACACTTGTTTGGTCAGAATCTCAAAATGCACTTATAGAACTCATCTATGCTTTATATGTATCTGGTTCAATAAATAATGGAAAACTTGAAATACGTAAAATTGCAATACTCTTTCAACAATTATTTGGCATTACACTCTTGGATATACATCATGCCTTTCACCGAATGAAAACAAGGGCGAAATCAAAAACTAGCTATTTAGATAAACTAAAGGAAACATTAGAAGAGTATATGAATAATTAAACAATTAAAATAGCCTTACAAATTAGCTAAATTTACTAGTAAGGCTATTCTAATTTAGTAATTTTAAATAGTTATATCCGTCAATTAAATTTTGTCACAATAAAAGAGATTAAAAATAATCTTAATAAATTAAAAGAATATACAATGGATAAGCTCAAAATGCCTGTTTTCTTTTATTGGCAGTATGGAATTGGGACATCATTATACTTATATTAAAGTCAAATTCATCAATTGAGACAGTTATCTCTAAAATTAAAACTGATGGATTGGAATTAGGAAGGTATTTATGACCTTTGTTAATTGCTATTTTCGGAAATTCTTTTTCCATTTTTTATGTACTTAATTAACTATCCTTATGTAGGCCCCCCAGTTGGAGCAACTTTTAGTACTGTTGCTGCTTTTTCTATTCAACAAGCGTTTAATAAATAAACTACTCTTCTTTATTCCGTTGTTCTATTAGTTTTAAAACGGAAGGAATATATAAAGCGATTTAGGTGTATAATTGTGAAATCAATTATAAAAAACGATTCAAAGTAACTATTCGCCTCTATTATTTTAACATTTACTTTTAATTTTTCAACTAAGTTAAAGTATAAAGTAATTTTTTAGATATGAAATCGTTTTCTTTACTTTTGGTTTTCTAAAAACTCCCCATGCTTAACAACAATACAACTCCTTATTTTAGCATTCTTTTTGCTTTTTTAATTAGCTTCACTCTTTTTGCACAAGAAGGTAATTCAGTACAACAAAGAAAAATTGATTCTCTTACGACCCTACTTCAAAAACAAACTTCGCCTGATACTACAACGGTAAATCAAATGAAGGATTTAGCTAATCTTCTTGTTAGGGTATCACAGTTAGATAGTGCGATCAGTTACGCAGAAAAGTCAAAAAAACTAGCGCAAAAATTGAACTTTAAAAATGGAGAAGTTGACGCTTTCCAACTCATTGGGATTGCCAGTGTGTTTAAAGGTGACTATACAAAAGCATTAGAAAACTACCATTCTAGCTTAAGAATAATAGAAAAGATCGGAGATAAATGGGGTATTGCAAATACATACAATCACATTGGAATTGCTCATTTATATCAAGGAAACTATCCAGAAGCATTGGAAAATTACTTTAAATCCTTAAAATTATTTGAAGAACTCGAGTATAAAAAAGGCATTTTAAATTCGCTAAACAACATTGGAATTGTTTATAAAAATCAAGAAAAGTATGCTAAAGCATTGGAAAACTATCACCTTACTTTAAAAATGTATCAAGAAAGTGAAGATAAACAGGGAATTGGAATGGCATACAACAACATTGGAAATATTTATCAACTTCAAGGTAAATATCCGGAAGCTTTAGAGAACCACCTTGCGGCTTTAAAAATAAAAAAAGAACTGGGAAATAAACAAGAAATGGCTGGTTCTTATAATAACATAGGTGTTATTTATAAAGAGCAAGGCAAATACGCTGAAGCCTTAGCAAACTACTTCACATACTTACAATTATCCCAAGAAATCGGAGATAAATCAGGAATTGCACAAGCGCAAACCAATATAGGTCTTGTTGAATTGCGATTAAATCACCCAGAATCTGCTAAAAGATACAACGAAAAAGCCCTATCACTTGCCAAAGAAATAGGCATGAAAACTTTGCTTAAAGATATTTACTACAATACAACACAAGTGGACAGTACCCTTGGTAACTTTAAAGATGCTTTCGAAAACTACAAGCAATACATTGTCTATCGCGACAGTCTAAACAATGAAGAAACTGAAAAGAAAAGTTTAAAGGCGTCCATGGGGTATGAATACGATAAGAAAGCAGCTGTTATTCAAGCTGAACTTAAAACGAAAAACTTAGAACGCAATGTGGCATTTGCAGGGTTTGGTGTTATGGGGTTTTTAACTATTTTGACTATTTATTTTTTCAAGTTGAGAGGTAAGAAATTAAAGGTCGAAAAGCAAAATCTCGAATTACAACGCAAAGAAGTAGAGATTATAAAGGAAAATGAACAGTTTAAAACCCGATTTTTAGCTAATATTTCACATGAATTTAGAACACCGCTCACCTTAATTAACGGACATGTAGAAGTGTTGAAAGAAAGTGGACGCCAAGAAGATTTTGTCCATTTTAATGAAATTGAACACAACGGAAAACGATTACTTACGCTCATCAATCAGTTGTTGGACTTATCAAAAATGGAAAGTGGCCAATACAAGTTGGAATACAAAAGAGGAAATGTAATCAACGAGACTAGTATGTTAGTACAATCGTTCCATTCCTATGCGGAACAACACGGCATTGCTCTTTTGCTTCAACAAACCGAAGAAGCAAAATATTTAGCTGAGCATCCTTTTACTTATTCGTCAGAGGCCTTGGCTATTATTATGACCAACTTAATCTCCAATGCAATTAAATACACACCAGCTGGTGGAAGTGTAACAGCTCACATCGATTATGTGGATTCAAAGATGAGGGTTTCCATTGCCGATACAGGAGAAGGTATTGCAGTAGAACACTTACCTAAAATTTTCGAGCGTTTTTATCAAGTGGACGAACCAGGAAAACGCACTTATGCCGGTTCGGGTATTGGATTGGCTTTGGTTAAAGAATTGACGATACTCCATGGTGGTGACATTGCGGTAGAGTCTCCTATCGAAGGTGGTTGTATTTTTACTTTTTGGATCGAAAGTGCAGCAACAGAAGATATAGAAGATGCAGCGGCTGTTGAACACAATACAATCTTTCCTGCCAAAACAGCAACTGAAGATACAACTCGTGATGCTCAAGATGAAAACCCAGAACTTCCTTTATTGCTTATTATAGAAGATCAACTAGAACTTCGTTCTTTCATCGTTCAGAATCTAGGTAGCCAATACCGCTATGAGGAAGCGTCAAATGGTACGGATGGAATAAGACTCGCAAAAGAATTACTTCCCGATTTAATTATTAGTGATGTGATGATGCCAGATACAGATGGACTTGAATTGTGTGAAACACTCAAAAACAATATAGCCACTTCTCATATTCCAATTATGTTGCTTACGGCAAAAGCAGAACAAAAAGACAAGCTAATTGGGTTAGAAACTGGAGCAGATGATTACCTAACCAAACCGTTTTCACTCCAGGAACTCAAACTCCGTGTAAAAAACATTTTAGCTTTTAAAGCATTACTTCGAAAGAAATTCAATGGAAATAATCTTCCAACAGCAGAAGAAACACCCGAATTGAATAGCCGCGATCGAAAATTCGTTGACGATGTAACTGTAATGGTAGAAACCAATATTTCTAATCCGCAATTTAGCGTAAATACTTTAGCAGAAGGTATATTTCTATCCGTTAGTCAACTCACTCGTAAACTGAAAACCATCACGGGAAAAACGCCTGCGGATTACATTCGAAATATTCGCCTTGAAAAGGCTTGTGCATTGTTGAAAAATGGAGGAAGTGTTGCTGATGTTGCTTGGGCAGTTGGTTTTGAAGATGCTGTTTACTTTAGCAAGGTATTCAAGAAACATTTTGGATTTTCTCCTTCTTCTGTAAAAAACAAATAGTATTCATTGATTCAACTAAAAAACAGTTAAGTAGTTCTTTTTAGTTGATCGCTAGTATATTCCTAGGCTAGGATTTAATTGTGATTCGTTAATAATGTATTCAATTGATTGATAAATACATCTTCTGATTTCTTAATTGATTCACTATTGGAATTTGCAATTAATTCAACATTTAAAATACTAAATTATTTATTGTATTGATTAAGTATGTTTGCATTGAAAAGTTGTTCTGTTTTTTATAGAATGGATATCTGATGATCAAATTTAAACAAAAGTGCACGAATATATTTTGAAAAAGAAGGATATTTAGATTAATTTTTAAGATTTTAAATATTTTAGTAGATAGTTAAAGTGCTTTGGTGGCCAAGTGCAGTACGACTGAAAATTTATATTTTAAAAAAAACGTTAACGTAGAATTATAAAAGGAAAAACAAATATAAAAACCGATAATATAAGTTATCGGCTTTCTAATCTATATAAAAAAGGGAGATCCCCCCTATTCTGTATGTCTTATAAATAGCTAATTTCAGACTTTTAAATTTTGTGTATCATGAAATAGTCGAACTTTTAAATCAATGATTTTAAACACCTTATTTCATATATAAAGATATGATCCTTAATAACACTAAAAAAAGAGTATCAATAGCGTCTGTTTTTTTTCATCATAAACCTTTAATTTTATCTAAGGAGGATACAAATGAAAACCTTTATATTTGTTTCTTTATTTTAGCCAATTTATTTACATAATGATGGAGCATTTATTCTTCTTTTTTAGTCTTTCGTTTATATACTGTACATTTTCGAAACTTTCTAGCTTCACATTAATGTTTATACATAAAGCGAAACCATCATTCATATATATATTACCTATTGTATTTATTTTCTTTTTTCTATTTGGATGCAATCGTAAACAAACTATACATCAAACAGACCTAGATAATCTATATGCATACAAACGTACTCAAATCCAAAAAGATAGTATTGCCAATAAATACAGTAAAGCAGGTTACGAAATTCTACAATCAGACCAAAGTAAGAAAAAGAATAAACAAATAGATAGCTTAATTTCAAAGTTACGCTGGAGTAGTAATACAGAACTCTTTTTTAAACTAGTAAAAACTGCCGAACAACAAGCTAAAGAACAATATGATATTTCTAGATTGGCACACCTTTATGAAAATATGGCCGTTTATTATCATGATGAACAACAATTAGATAGTGTTTATACCTATTATCTTAAGGCAGAACATTTATATAAAGAAAGTAAAGATAGTATAGCCTTAGCTGAAAATATTTATTATCAAGCTCGTTTACTCTATGAAGTAGATTTGTATCAGGAATCAGAATCGAAGCTTGATTTCGCATTAAATATTTTAAAAAAGGATCCAAAAAACCCAATAAATATAGAAGCGAATCAGCTAAAAACATTTTACAAAAAAGAAACAGATAAAGATATAATACAGGGGTTAATTGTATTAGAACAAATCTATTATCAATTAAAAAAGGATAAAGGAATATATACTATTTTACCAAAAGAAAAATTCAATCTTGCATTTGCTAATTTGTGTTTAAACATAGCTTTAAACTATATTGATTTAGGTCAATTATCAAAGGCTAAGGATTTTTGTTTAGAAGGATTAGACAACGCTAAAAATATAAAAGCAAATCAAATACAAGCGCATTTAAACTGGTCTTACCACAAAATATTATATCAACAAGGATTGCAGAAAAATATTGTAAATGATTTAATAGACTCTTATAACACATACATAGAATTAAACCATCCTTTTTACGCCATATCATTATCCACTTATATAGCAGAATTATACAGAGAACAAAACCAAACTTATCAATCCTTGAACTGGTTACTAAAGGCTTATGAATTAGCAGATAAAAATAAGTTCTACAAACAAAAAAAAGAAGTAATACAACAATTGTTAGAAGCTCATCCTACCTATGAAACACAGGAATTAATTGCTGAACTAGTTAATACATCTTACTTTATGGAAGAGCAACAGAATAAAATAGTAAAAAGTTTTACAAAAATTGAGTTTGACACTTTTATATTAGAACAAGAAAACTCAATACTAAAACAACGCGTTATTTTATTGTATTTCATCATAACAAGTGCTATAATTAGTTTTATTTTTATTTTCATTGTAGTGAGATTGCGAATTAAAAATAGGGAATTAATTTATGCTAATGATAAACAACAAAAAAATGAACAAATCTTAAATTTAATACTAGAAAAAGAAAACATTGAGAATCAGACTATTTTAAAAGAACGTAATCGTATTGCTAGAGATTTACATGATGGAGTGGTTAATAGCATTTTTACTCTTCGCTTTAATACACAACTATTACAAATTCCTAATGAAGAATTAAAAAATAGTTTAATTAAAGAACTTATACATCTAGAACATGTTATACGAAATATATCTCATTCATTCGCATACCACGATGTTTTGCAAAACAAATCATTTGAAAAGCTTCTAAATGAATTAGTCAACAAACAAAATAATGAAAATAAAACTGACTATAGTTTTGAGTGCAATATTAATCTTGAATATTTAACTAACCATCAAAAAATTAATATTTATCTAATTATTCAAGAGTGTTTTCAAAATGTGAATAAACACGCTAATGCTAGTAAATGTAAACTCAGTGTTGCTTTTGAAAATAACTACATTATTTTTAGTATTAAAGATAATGGTTTAGGCATGAAGTATAATTCCAATCATGGTATTGGACTTAAAAATATAAAAGAAAGAGCAGACAATATATCAGCTAAGTTAAAAATTGAATCTGAATCGAATAAAGGAACAACGCTATTATTAACTATTTTAGTAGAATCAATTTAAAACGAATACGCAAAAAAAAAAGCAGACATCCCCAACAAGTTAATGATAGTTGAGGACGTCTTTTTGCTTAATTGGAAAAAATACAAATAACTAATTAATTGATAGGTTCATGCTCCACCCTTAACAAAGTTTGTTCAACTTGTATATCATAGGTGAATTTATCATTTGTTAATTCAAAAATATCTACTGTTCTTTCAAATGTAATAGATCCATCTGCTGCTCTCCCCATTAAAGTTCTAGTCTTACCATCTAATGAAACATACCAATCGCCTTGAGAGCGAACAGCTGATTTATCTCCATAAGCTGTTATTAGAAAACTACCATTAACGTACTTATTATCCTTATTTTTAGGAAAATATGCTCTACCACTATCATTTATATAATATGCATCGCCAGAAAAGTTTGAGGCTGGAGGCACAGCTCTATCTAACTCTATAGCTTTATCTATCCCGTTTGTAATATCCAAAACCTTAGTAGTTTTCCATTCTACACTTGATAAAATTTCAGCTGGAGTATTTGGTTCAGGGTGATTAGTAACAGGAATATGTTCAACACTATAAATAATCTCTGGACTATTTACATCTGCAATCGAGTAGGTAAACTTTTTATTATTCAATTCTATTATATCTACTGAACGTTCAAAAGCTATTTCATTTTTTGAGTTATACGCCTTTAAATTGCGTTTAGAATCATTATCTGTTAAACTCCATAAACCAAACATTTTATGACCATCGTTAAAATCCACAATTCTAAAAGTTCCATTGGTGTTATAATAAGCATATCCTGCATACATAGCACCTGGCATAATATCTAAGCTAATATCGTTACCTTTATTATCCACTATTTTTGAGGTAATCCATACGTGATTTGATAATATTTTAGCCCCTGATTCTTTCTTTGTAATAATTTCGTTTTTAGAATCATCACTAGAACAAGAAAAACTTGCAATTGACAACGATACCAAAAAACCTACTGCTAAAAATTTCAATAAACTTCTTTTCATATTTTACTATTCTTAATGTTTTAATTAATTTGAACCAAAAATAAACACTAAATACATTACTAGAATAAAAAAAACATCGTTTTTAACATTTATTATCCTAAAAGGATATTTTAAAACACATACTTTTATAATATCCTTTTAGGATAATAAATAATAGCAATGGATACACCTTAACAAAAAAATACTTGACAAAAAATGAGTAAGCTTTAAACATGACTATAAGTGTATATTCATATAAAAACATAATTATAATCCTATACAAACAAAAATGAATTCAATATGAAAAAAATAAAAGCCTTGTATTTTTTATCACTTCTATTCACAACTTCAATAGCCCATGCTTTTCAAGAGGATCTTGGTTCTGCCTATAAGAAGAATTATACTAACTATAAAGTATCTGATTCTATCTTTCCAAAATCATTCTGGAATAGTGAATCTGTTAAAATAACTTTCGTTCCAACTATTTTTTTTGGCTCGACAGCTATAACCTGGAATGGCAGAGAGCATATTCTTGAGACTAGAAATAAATATATTCCCGAATTTGCCAATACTTTTGATGATTATCTACAATATGCTCCTGGAGCTTTAGCTTTTGGTTTAAAAGCATCTGGGGTTAATGGTAGAAATAATATAAGGCGAAGCGTGTACAATTATGCTGGAAGCATGCTAATTACTGGAATTTTTGTAAACAGTTTAAAATACTCAACCAAAGTAATGAGACCCGATGGTAGTACTGCTAATTCATGGCCATCTGGTCATGCAGCAACTGCTTTTGCCAATGCAGCATTTTTAGATAAAGAATATGGATTGGTTAATCCTTCTTATTCTATCACAGGTTACGGAATGGCCATCATAACAGGGATAGGTCGTAGCATGAATAATAGACACTGGTCACCTGATATTCTAGCAGGTGCTGGTTTTGGAATTCTTTCCACTAATTTGGCTTACTTTTTCATTGATAAAATATATGGTAATAAAGGAGATAATCTGAGTTTCTTATCTAAAATTGAAGGCAATGAAACCCCTTCTTTCTTAGCAGTTAGATTAGGAGCTAGTTTTAATAGTAATAACATACTTAAATTTCATAACGATGGACCTGAGGCTAAAATTGGTTGGGAAGCAGGCTTTGAAGGCGCTTATTTTTTCACAAAATCAATAGGGATTGGAGGAGAGTTTACCATATCAGGATATCCTTTAGCACAAAATAATACAAACAAACTGGAAGCTTCTGATACTTTTGAACAGTATAATCTTTCTACCGTAAATTCTGCACTTGGTTTCATGAATGCTGGTATTGGTCCCTATTATGCGTTTCATTTTTCTTCTAAATTTAATATGATGTTAAAAGCTACAATAGGGTATTCTTTTGGGGCCTCTGGTAAAATTGAAGCCAAACAAAATGACACTGATATATTTCTACCAGTTAACATTCTAGATGACATGACTATTAGCTCTTATAAACCTCATAGTTCTTTTCGTTGGTCAACAGGTACAGCTTTTACCTACAATATAACCGATCAATTAGGATTATCTTTATACGCAGATTATTCTACTACTAAGCCTACCATTAGATATACACCAGGAAATCCTCAGCTTAATTCTTCAAATAATAAATTTGAGTCCAATAAGGCTGACTTACACTATCTTTCGACAGGGCTCAGATTAACGGCTTATTTTTAGAGATAAGTAAGCTGATTAATAATAAACATCTCCCATTATTTAACATTTTTAATATCAAAAATGTTAAAAATAATTAATTTTAAACCATTTACAAAGATTATAATTATTTTTGTATAAAAATTCAATATGAAAGTTAAATTTAAGGATGAAAAACAACTAAATGTTGTTATGAGCACTATTTCAAATTATGTGCAAATATATAGTATAGAAAATAATATAAAATCTGTCAATGATATGGGTTCTCATGTAGAAACTTTGTATTTATTTTTAAAAGATCATAGTAATGATAAAAAATCCTATACAGATACAATAGATAAATTATTAAAAAAGACTGAATAACCATTTTTAGTTTAAATCTTTACAATTCAGATAATAAATATTTTTATATTAATCTTTTAGAAAAATATGGTATAAAATATGAAAATAAAAAACATATTATATTCATTTTTTTAATTACATTTGCAATTCATAAACAACTGTTATATTTCTAATATGTAAATTTTAATGAAAGTAATTAGATCTAATATTTAACGCAACTGTATTAGTGTCTAAAATATACTTAGATTGGTTTTCTAATTTACAATTAGTTAATAACTAAAAGGGAGCTTATATTAGCTCCCTTTTTATTTTATATATAGTAATATTAATCGTTAAAAAAATGAATATATCATCTAAAAGTAAGGATTATGCAGTTTATCGTGTTTAACCCAAATTAAACGAGAGGTATTATATCCAATTTGTTGTGCCTTGTTTACAAAATCTAATTTTATATTATCAGGGATAAATTTTTCTCGAGACAACATCCATAAATAATTTAAATCCTTCCCTACAACTAAAGCATATTTATAATCCTTATCAAGTGCAACTATATTGTATCCTGAATAAAAAGGTCCAAAAAAACTTACTTCCAACGCTCCTTGATCTTCATTATTTCTAAATCTGGCTTTACCATCAATTTTTTTCCATTTTTTTGTCTTGTGATTAAAACCAATATTTACTACTTGAATTGTTCCATCTTCATTTAAAGAGTAATGTGCAGATGTATTATCTAAATCTTTTTCAAAATAAAGATCAAATCTTGCTATTTCATACCAAGTACCTAAGTAGGATTTAATTTCAAAATTTTCAACTACGGTTGCTTTTTCAGGTATTACCTTATTATCACAACTAACAAAAAAAACTAAAAATAAGATTAAATTAAATTTTAAAAGCTTAGATTCCATATACAAACATTTATACTCTATATTTATAGGTCATAACATCATACAATACTATTATTTTATTTCGTTAAAAACAAAGTATAAAACAATAAATTTAAACAAACAAACAATAAAGATTATCTATTAACAGAAATAAACACACATAATAAATATAATTTTTTTTTGATTTATTCTATAGAATTATAAGATTTTTAATTATAACAAAAAAGGCTACTTAGTTCGATTCTAAGTAGCCTTGTTCTTATTCATTATTTATTTTAAGGAATTTGATAATTTACATCTGTATTCTCTTGAACATATATTATTGCCCAAGTCAATGTATTGGCATACATAATACTATTAAATACAATTGTACCTCCGTTGTAAGTTTTAGAGATTGGTGCCCCACCTGATGTTATAGCAGCTGGCCAAATTGTAGTCGAGTTATTACTAGCACTTCCTGCTGTCCATCCTGAATCACCAATATATACATATCCTAAAGAATTATGCTTTAAAAACCATGAACGATCTGTATTACCTTGTTGATGAACGAAACTCTTTAATTCACTTGAGTAGCCCGTAACATAGTAAGAATTATTTACATCACTTCCTGTATTTTTACCTCTTAAATCCCCAAATGGTCCATTTAAAATTGGATCATCTAAATTTAGTACTGGATTTATATAAGTCTGACCAGTTCCTGATACGGTTGTATTTGCTGAATACGCAATAGCGTTAATCATGTTTTCTGTAGAAGTTGCACCATTTTCTTGTGAATGAATCAATACTCCTTTTTTATTCTTAACAAAATCTGCTAAAATCACTATAGAATTTGCATCAGGTTGATAATTATATCCAATAACAACTACGTCAATTTTATTACTATTAATACTGTTCTTTAAAGTATTTCCTTGTATATAGTTTCCATTAAAAATCGTTATACCTTCCATCTTTACAGTTCCATTAGGACCAAAATTACTCCCAGCTTGTGGAATTGCTCTTGATGCTTCAGATCCAGAAGCTGATCCAAGTTGATAGGCGCCTCCACCAAGACCTAATATATTCATTTTTCGATATAAATATTCGATATTTCTATTACATGTATTAGCTCCTATAGAACTATTTGTTGTTATAGTGTAGCGATGAATTCCTCCTGTAACTGGAGTTCCCGTAGCAGTCAAGGTAACTTCTTGTGTACCTGTTATTGTAAAAGTACCACTTGCTGAAAATGTTACTCCATTTACCGTATTGGTAGAAATAGAATAAGCACCTGGATATTGAACATTAACATTTAATATCATTTTATTTTCAGTAGTCATTGCAATATTGGGCGCATATGAGCCCTCTAATTGAATAGATGAACATATTAAATTATAAGCTACTGGTTGAGCTGTTACTGTAACATCAAAAGAACAAGGTGATATCATTCCACTAGCTGCATTTAAAGTAAAAGTATGATCCCCTGGAGTAGTCGGCGTACCAACTGCTGTTAATACAACATTTCTTTCTCCAATACTATCAAAAGATAAAGGTCCAGAAGTAAAATGAATTCCAGCAACAGGATTAGTGCTAATACTAGTCTCACCAGTGGCTTGAACATCAACTTTAATAGTTACAGTATTTGAGGCAGTCATAGCCTCATCCTGCTTATAAACACCTGCTATAGTCGCTTGAGAGCAATCTACTGTATATTTAATTGGTTGTACAGTAATTTCAGCTGTACAAGCAGCTGACATCTGATCTGAATTGGTTGTAAAAGTAAACGAATTAGTCCCTGAACTAATAGGTGTTCCCGTTCCTAACAACTCTACGGTCTGCTCACCTGCTTGACTAAAATTACCAGTTCCTCTAAAAGAATACCCATTACTTGTATTGGTTGTTATACTCCAATATCCAACAGAAATAACATTAACTTTTAAAACTATTTTATGTGTATTTGTCAAAGTTTGTCCAATCATATAGGCTCCTTCAATAGAAGTGTCTGGACATACGATACTATAATTAACATTAGCTCTTTCTACAAAAATATATTTTTCACAATTACTTTCTCTATTATTCAGTAAAATAGTCAATCTATCACCTTGAGCACCTGAATCATACCCGTTATTCGGTGTACCTATTCCTGGGACAAAAAGCGTATATGCACCTGCGGTAGGAAATGTTCCTTTAGTTGTAAAATAATATCCATTATCTGTTGTAGCAGTTAATTCATAGGTACCTGCTTGAGTTACAGTAACTGGAATAGTTAAAAAGTTTGAAGAATTTAAAAATTCACCTTGTTTAAAGTTCCCATTTGACTGTACTGAACTACATTGTAGATTAGTGATTTCAAATACAGCAGGCGGTGGTGTTCCACATAAACTCAACCAAGTATCTTGAATCGTACTCCAATAATTGAAACACCCTGTTGTACTATTGTAAATCAATAAACCATCTGTTCGATTCTCTATAGCTATAGCATCCCTTTGTTGCGTTGTTAAACGAGGGGCTAAAAAACCTTTATTAACACTTTCTAATTCTAATATAACTCCAGGATTCGGAGTGGCACTTGTACCCGATATTGTTCCATCTTTAATTTTAGTCATATGGGTTTGAGCCAAACTAGAAAAAGCCGTAAAAAGAAGTATCAATAATAATGAAAACTTATATTTCATATACTTATATGTAGTGGTATTATAACTCATAATTTAAAAGTTTAGTTTTTACTTTTTAACTCTAACAATTCTTGCTCTAATTGCTCTAATTTTTGATAAAACATTTTATTTATCATTTCCAATTCATTTATTTTAGTTTCTTTTTCCTCTAAAAGATTAATCTTTTTTAATACTTCACGATTTAAAGTTTCTAATTCTTTTATCCTAGCTTCTTTCTGCTCTAACTCATTATTTTGTTCAATCATATGTAAATACAACTCTTCCGTTTTCTCTAGAAGTTGGACAGAAAGTTCCGAAACATTAATTGCATACCCTTCTTCTGATTTCTTCAATTCATGGATTGGTGTAATACCAGGTAAATGACGATTTTCTCTAATAAAATCAGCAATATCATCTAATTCCTTAAACTTATAATCATATTTAAGTGCAGAGTAACCATCAAAATAATTTTCAAAAACATAATCAGCATAATAACTATTAACTGCAGTTATACTTCCATTAACTCTCAACTTTTCATTTGGTGCATTAGAAGGTTCTGTAAAACCAATTCCTACCCAACCTCTTGTATAAATATCAGATGTATTAGATGTTGCTACTTTTTGTGTTGCAGAATCATACCAAGGATGTTTATTTATTGTCTCTAAATCAATTGTATGAATGATTTGTTTTTCATCAGTATACAATAGAGAATTTGTACTTGCATCAAATTCTAACTTAGTTAATGATTCCCCATCTCCAACTAAATCAGTTAATTTTAAGATAGTTTCTTCTCCCTTTTCATTAGTATAAGTTAGAACATGAGCTATAGGATCATAAACTAAAGTTGTAAGTGTTTCACTTCCCTTCACCAATACTTTTATATCGATAGGGTTTAAATTCCCATTTTCATCTTTATATGTTAAGGTATAAATATCAATAACTTCACCACTTTCTTCTGTCTCTTGTGTTTTTACATTTTCTAATGTTGTCAAAGTTTCATGATCTTTTACTAGACTCGGAATATTAATTTCTGTTGCTGTGCTATTTTCACTTGTATAAGTAAACACATCGTTAACATTAACTAAAGTCGTTAGCGTTTCATTGGCTTTTACAACAGAAGAAATATCCAAACTAACTGTATCACCATCTTCATTGATATAAGTAAAAGAACTACCATCATAGTAAACATTTCCCCCTACTGTTTTGATGATGTTGTTGATGATATCCTGAACCTCTGTAGTGTTGATGATAGTCTCAAAATTGCTGATAACATCTGCCTTTACATCGATAACTACAGGTGTTCCTGCCTCATTGGTATAAGTGTATTGTCCATTACCTGAAGCATCTTTTACTAAAGTCGTTAGCGTTTCATTGGCTTTTACAACAGAAGAAATATCCAAACTAACTGTATCACCATCTTCATTGAT
>NZ_JACAKI010000014.1:33934-44169 GCF_030326445.1 Myroides sp. DF42-4-2 | reverse complement strand
GATAACTACAGGTGTTCCTGCCTCATTGGTATAAGTGTATTGTCCATTACCTGAAGCATCTTTTACTAAAGTCGTTATTACATTTAATTTTTCTAAATCTATAACTACAAAATTATTATGTGTATCATATAATTTCAATAGTTCTTCTTCCACTACAAACTTACTAATAATCGGAAAATCTACTACTTTGTCATCAATTTCAGTCAATAAACGAGTCCAAGTATTTTGTTTCCAAAAATAATATCCTGGCTGTAATTGTTCACTAGCTGCTGTATTATATACCAATAAACTTTCTACATTTCCGTTGCTTATTGTTTTATTATCTGTAAGATTCTTCAATGTAACCTGTGGAATTAAAATCCCTCGCTTATCAGAAGATATCTCAAGTTGAGATGATGGATTAGGAGTTGCAGTCCCTATTCCAACTTGAGCGTGACTTATTGCACTTGCGCAAAAAGCACTGAGTAAAATCCATCTTTTTTTCATTTAACTAGCTATTTTTATTATACTTAAAGTGTTTTATTTTATGACATTTATATCCTATTTTGTGCTTTTAGAAACATATCTTTTTTTCTATTTAGAATGTAAATTTCAATAGTTAGGCCTTAAAGCAGGATGAGATGTATTGTAATCATCGTTAACTATACTCTAATTACTCTACAGGTCCCCACTCCTTCTCATCCTATTGCTTTAATGCCTTTACAAAATTTTACTATTTATATGTAACTTTCTTATACCTCTGTAATAATAAACTCACTACGTCTATTTAATTGGTGTTCTTCAGCAGTACACGGTACGCCATTGCTACACTTGTTGAGCAATTGACTCTCTCCGTAACCTCGACCGTTTAAACGACTTGGGTCTATACCTTGTTCAATCATCCACTTGATTGTTGATTTCACACGACGATCTGATAAACTCATATTATAAGCATCATTTCCTCTACTGTCCGTATGGGAACGAACATCAATCTTCATCGTTGGATATTCTTTCATAACCTCTACTACTTTCATGAGCTCAATCGAAGCATCTCTGCGGATATTCGATTTATCAAAATCAAAGTAGATCGGTTGCAACTGTAATTTCTTGAATAAGTCATCGTTAACCTCTAGTGGTTTCTCCGTTTTTTCTAATCCGATATTCACCGTCTTTACCCCTGGCTCTCGATTGATATTAAAGGCTACTTCTACAGTATTGTAAAGTTCTTTCTCAGCTTTGATGCGGTATTTATTTCCACAATCTAACAAAGTAGTGATATAATATCCTTTGCTATTAGTGTATAAAGTATCTAGTTTCTGATACAAGCCATTCGAAATTACAACTCGTGCATTGACTAGGCGTTCATTGGTGTCTTTATCATAGACAGTTCCTTCGATACTTTGTTTACACGGTTTCTCCGCTAAAAAGTAAATATCATCAGATCCTTTACCTCCTGTGCGGTTTGAACTTACAAATCCTTTGCCTTGTTTTGGGTCTAAATAGAAACCAAAATCATCTAAACTACTGTTAATTGGGGTTCCCAGATTAACTACAGGACCAAAACTACCGTTGGGATAAAGCTTAGAAACAAAAATATCCATTCCTCCTAAACCAGGATGTCCATCCGAGGAAAAGTAAAGCTGGTTATCCGAAGAGATGAAAGGAAAACTCTCGCGACCTTCCGTATTGATCGTTTTACCCAAATTTTCTACTTCGCCATATCCTCCATTTTCATATAAAGCAACGCGAAATAAATCAGACTGCCCTACTGTCCCTTTGCGATCGGAAACAAAGTACAACCACTTGTCATCTGGAGTTAAAGCAGGATGGGCTGTATTGAAATTGTCTGAATTAAAAGGCAACTCCTCTACTAGTCCCCACTTCCCATCCGATTGCTTTACTGTTTTATATAATTTCAACAAAGAGGTTTTCTCCTTGTTTTGTTTGCTTCTTCCGCTGTTTTTAGAGTTGTTACGCGTAAAGTACATCGTATTGCCATCTTGTGTAAACACAGCTGTTGCGTCATTTACTTTGGATTGAAGCTCTGCGGCAAATAACTCCGGCTCTGAAAATCCAGTAGACCCAATAGTAGAACGATACAAGCTAGTAAAGCTCTCATTGGTCCAGGAATGGATTTGACTGCCACTTTGGTGATCCGTAGCACGAGCAGAAGTAAAGATAAACTGATCCCCTAAGATGGTTCCACCATAGTCGGAATACTCCGTGTTCAAATCCAACAGCTTAATGTCATAGCGATCCGAATGATTTTCGATATGCGTGAGGTAATCGCGGTTTTTGTTGTACAACTCCGTTCGAGAATCCTCCTTTTCCATCGCTGCAAACTGATCCATCAACGCTTTCGACTTGTCGTAATTCTCTACTGCTTTAAGCGTTTGAGCATAGCGGTAGTAGTATTCTGAAGTCAGCTTGGACGTGTCTTTATCTTCATACGAACCCTCAAAGAGTTCGGCATACCACTTGTTTGCCTCTACTAATTTGCCGTTGAAGTAATACGCATCTGCTAAGTTTTGTAAGATAGACGTATTGACATAACCTTTATCAGCGATGCGTTCATATACTTTGATGGCATCGACATAAGCCAAGCGATCAAAGTTTTTATCTCCTTGTTTTTCTTTTTTTATCTGGCTGTATCCTCCAAGGCTAAAGCTCAATGCTGCACTTAAAAGACCCAGTTGTATGATCTGTTTTACCATCTTTTTTTTCCTTTTAGAAGAACCTTGGCGCAGTGATGCGCTTAAAGCCGTTAAACAATGTAAAACGCATAAAAATCTCGTGTGAGCCTGAGTTGTAATTCGCCAGTTTGGTCGTTTCAGCATCGTAGCTATACCCTACAAAGATGTTCTCCGAAACTTGGAATCCTACTAACCCACTCACCGAAGCATCCCAACGGTAAGCAATACCTGCGGTAAACTTATCAACAAACATAAAGTTCGCAGATACGTCTGCTTGTAAAGGGGAGCCTTGCTCGATTTTTACCATCGCTGCGGGTTTGAATTTGATGTCGTTTGTCAAATCAAAAACATATCCTCCCGTTGCATATACGTGCACTTTCTCGCGAAGAGTTTTAATGTCGTTGTCGTTGTAACGAGAACGAGTCAACAAATTAGGCGCAGATAAACCTACATAAGCCTTATCAGAGTACAAGAACAAACCCGCTCCGATATTAGGCGTAAACTTATTCTTGATATCGCTCTCCGCTACTGGATCAGAAGGATTGTAAATGTGCAACTTGCTGTAGTTGACATCCAGTAAGTTCGCTGATCCTTTTAATCCAAAAGCCAACTTATAATTGTAATTCAAATCAATAGCGTACGATAAATCTACCGATAAGGTATTGTCGTCCATCACCCCTAAATGATCATTGACAAAGTTCACTCCTAGACCCAAGCCTGAATCCCCCAAAGGAGTATTCACTGACAAAGTAGCCGTTTTAGGTGCTCCTTCTAGACCTACCCATTGGGTGCGATATAAGCCAAATATGTTTAATCCTTCATTACTCCCCGCATAAGCTGGGTTGATGTTCGAGTGATTATACATGTATTGTGTATACTGTGGATCTTGCTGCGCATAGGTTGGCAGAAAGCCAAAAAAACCTATACTAACAAGAGCTATCTTTATTGTGTTTCTTAGTTTCATCTATTTGAGATTTAATTCGTCTCCAAATGTAAATTTGCAGCTTTCTTAATCATACGACTTCCATTGTCGTCTTTATACTCATAGGTCACCACATAGTAATACGTACCACTTGGTAACTTCTTGTTCTTATCAACCGTAACACGACCTTCGGAATACCCTCTAAATACGTTAGAACTTCCATCGCCTTGTGGATCATATCCCTTTGTCTCGTATACTTTTACTCCCCAACGGTTGTAAATCTCTACGGTATTGTTCGGATATTTGTTGATGTTGTCGATGATAAAGTAATCGTTTTTACCGTCGCCATCTGGTGTTACCAAGTTGTAAATAACGATATCCCCATCCAAGATCCAATCTTTCTTAACCGTAGCTAAGGTGAAATAGCTTGAACCTTTAATATGTGTTGGTGTAGTAACTATTTTGGAAGACATATCCACGACTCCACCTTCATCAACCCACAATTGTTGTTGTGCATCCCAACGTACAATATGTAAGTTATCTTCAGGCTTAACTAACAAATCGGAAAGTGTTGTACGTTCGTCCCAACTCAAACTCAAAACAACACTCTGTTCATCTACTGAACTTCCCGATATTTTCCAATATTCTTTATTATTTATATCTTGGATTACTCCTGCTGTTTCTTTATGTTGATTAAAAAATAAAAAATCATCCTTGTAATATTGTGCTACAATTGTAGACTCCTTTTTAGTAATTGCACTAATATAAATAGGTCGATAATAATCTCCTTGTCCTATTGGATACTCAAATGGTTCATAACCAATTTTTTCTACTTCACCATCTATAAAACCATGATCTCCTACATTTTCATGTTTCGAGTTAGGCAAAAAACTCACCATACCCATCGACAAAGGCTCTTCTGACTTTTTTGAGGCATCTACTTTAATAATTCCATTTTTGAAAGAAGCTAGTCCTTGGATATCTATATTATTCTTCAAATCGAAAGCAATACCATCTAATTTACTATCAAATACAATGTTATAAAAAGATGATAGACCTTTACCTTTAATCAGCTTAGCATTTGTTTCATCATTTAAAACAAAATAAGCAGAAGATGTCTTATGTATAGATGACATACCATAAATTCCGTCGTTGGTAAAGTCTTTATAAAAATAGATATCCCCATCGTTGGTAAATTTTCCTTTAGACGTATTAATAAAGTCAAACTCTGTAGCAACAATAGTTCCTGGAGAAACAGAAAATATACCTGTATTTACTAATTCAATTTTATCTTCTTCTACTTGAGCATGAGATACATAATAAACATTGCAAAATAGCAGCAAAATTATTTTTAAACAGTTCTGATTCATACTTATTTTAAACACTTTAATAATATCTTTTGGTTAATTTTACAAATATATTTACATAATTTACAATAATTATAACAAATAAAAAATAAATAGAATATAATTTATCATAAACACTATTAATATATATATTTAAATCCTATATATACAGCTGTAATTGCTATATAAATCTTGACTTTTATAAATAAAACTTTGGTCATTTTAGTACAAGAAAACAGTCTTCCATAATCTAAAAAACTAAAAGAAATTTTCAACTTAGTCCTTCATATATACTATAAATAGTAATATTCTATAATAACAGCTCCTTTTTTAGAGTCAGAATGTAAACAGGTATACCAGAATACACTCTATGAGTATTATTTCTTACTCAACTATAAAAAAATAAAAGCTCATTAAATAACATTAAAACATCACATAAAACAAAAATAAAATTGTATTATTTTTTGATATTTTATCAAATTAAGCACAAAAATAAAAACTAAAAACAACAAGAAAAATACAAAAACTCTTTCATTAACATTTTTTATCCAAAAAGTATACTCCCTAGTAAATAATTTAATCTCATAAATATTTAACTACTTTATTTATTCTTTAAAACAAACAAAGCCAATTATAACTATAGTTACTCCCCTATTCGGATTACTAAATTTTAAAAGCTAACACTTACTTTCATTTAAGTAATGTAACGGAAATAAAGAATTTAGTATATCCTACTTTATAAAGATGAAAATTTAAAATTTACGTTAAAACAATAAAAAATCAAATAATTGAAAAGAAAACTATCTAATACTGAGTTAGAAAGTAAAATATTTTAAAAAAGAACTTGTCTTTGTAAGAGTACTATAAACTTTCATTTATAAGTATGAAAGCAAAGTTTTAACTGATAAAAACATTTATAGTTTTATCAAGCATAAAGTTATATATGTGAAATTGTAAACTCAATAATAACTGACATTAAAAACTCTTATATTTAATAAGTTTACAAAGAGGTCCTCACATCTTTTTTACATTTTTATTCGTTAAATTTATCTTTAACAACACAAATACCATACTATTAGATGAAATAATTAAATAAAAAATCTGCTTTAGTTAAAAACCAAAGCAGATTTTTTATTTAATTATTTCTAAAAGATCCGTTTTTGACCTATTGTATAAAAACTTAATTAAAACACTATTCTTTTACTTCAAGTACAATATTCAAATATGAATTATCAGTTATAACAGCATCTTCTTTTATTTTATAACTGAAAACCCCCTCGTTGTTAATTGATAGCGTTTCAAAGATGCTTTCATCCAAATAAGTAATATAAAAGTTCAATTCACTAGCAGGCAAAACAGGAAGTTTAGCATTAGCTCCTGCATCTGGACTAGCATATTTCGGTTGACCAAACTGTTTGGCATAGTCCTCATAAATATTTCTACTGCCACTTAATCCAGGTGTTACATCCAAATAAATTGAAGGAAGATAGAAAAACTTAGGCATACTAGCTTTGATTGATTTATAAACTACACCTCCATTTCCATCTGCGACCAATACGGCTCCCTCCTTTTCCGTTGCAGAAGAAAGCTTTTCTGCTGTAACATTTTTAGCTGCTATTTTCTCTGTTGTGATTGCTTCATCTTTAATCACTGTACCGTAAACAGAATTTCGTTTCAATTGAGTATATCCGACAGCATCGTTATTGATTTTTTCAGTTGTTACCGCCTTGTCCATTAACTTAGCAGAAGTAACTGATTTATCTTGTAAATGTTTAGTTTCAATTGATAGAGCATTCACTTCTAACGTTACATCTTGTAACACAGCTCCTACACCTCCACTGACGGCGCTAATCGTACCACCTTGCACAATATTTCCTTTTGATAAAAGTTCTTCTGTTGTTCCAAAATTAAAGCCACCTTCTCCATCGGTAATTAAAACTTTTTTTGCTTCTTGTGAATCTCCCCCTACCACAGAAGACATTTTATCTATCGTCACAACTTTAGTCCCTAAATGTTTAGTTTGAATACCTGCTTCATTTACTTGAATAGAGGCTGGAGCTAAAAGTATTCCTTCTTGACTAGATACCACTAAAGAAGAATCAGTATCTAATTTTCTTCCATAAGTTTCCATAGCAACAAATCGAGCTTCACCATCTCCCATTGCTGTTAATATAGTTCCTTTAGGACTATCTTGCGCATCTAACTTAATCGATGTAATCGTTTGATCTGCAATTTTCGTATTAGTTACGCCTAAATCCATTAAACTAATTGTAACATCTTTTAATGCTGCTTGTTCTCCATTTAATACAGTGATAGCATCTCCTGCTTGAACAGTTTTTCCAGAGTTTGCAATGGTCTCGCTTACTGTTTTATACGACGCTCCTCCTTCTCCATCTGTAACTAAAACCAATCCTTCACTTTCTCCTTTAGTACTTATTTTATCAGTAGTTACCACTTGATTTCCCAAGTGTTTCGTTTGAATTCCACTTGGTGCTACTTGAAAGTTTACTGTTTGTAAAACAGCCTGTTCACCTCCTTGAATCAAAATTGAAGTGTCTGATATAATCGGTTTTCCCTTTTCTGAAACGGCTTGTTCCAATGAAATAAAATTTACTTTTCCGTAACCATCTGCTAGTAAAACAGCCCCCTCCGTTGCTGCTATTTCAGCAGTTATTGAACTAATTTTATCGATTGTAACTGCTTGATTTTTCAGATGTTTTGTATCTATCCCATCTTCAGCAACGGCTAATGTTGTGGCTTTCAACAAAGCTTTATTTCCTGCTGCCACTTCAATTGATCCATCAGATAACAAATCTGCTCCTGCGTCAGAAAAGACATTTTCGTTCAACACTTGATAAGTTACTGTTCCTTGTCCATCTGCTGTTAAAACAGCGTGATTTGCAGCGCCTTCTGAAGAAATCTTCGCAGTTGTCACAGCACCATTTTTCAACTTACCAGTTGTAATTCCCTGATCTTCAATACCGATCTCTGTCTTTGCTAATACTGTCGATTGTCCATTTCCAACAAGAAATTCCAACCCATCATGCAAGATTAAATCCTCTCCTTTTTGTTTAATACTTTCCCTATTTACGTAAGTAAAACCTCCTGTTGTTGTTGTAACCATCACCATTCCCGGATCAGCTCCCTCACTACTTAATTTTTCAATTTGGACAGTTTGGTTGGCTATCTGTTTGTTGGTTATACTTTGATCTTGAATTCCCAAAGTCAAATCTTTTAATAAAGCACGTGTTCCTGTTACTTCTTCTCCTTCATTATTGGGTAAAATAATGATAATATCATCTGTTGTCAGATTTCCTGCTACTTCATCATAAATTTGTTCAAGTTCTCCCCACTTAGTTCCTCCATCCGCTGCACTTAACAACACACGACCTTCTCCTACTGTACCAGAAGTAATTTTTTCGTGAGTAACAGCTAGGTCTTCAAGGATAGCAGTACTTACTGATTGATTAGCTAATTGTTGTGCTGTAATACTCTTTTCTTGAATGTTCAAATGCACATCTGCCAATACTTTATCTACACCTTGATCTGAAGCAACAATAATACCATCCGTTGTAATTGTTCCTCTGTCTTTCAATACATCAGCAGTTAGCGGTTGATAGCTAACTTCTCCTTCTTCACCTACCATTGCAACTGTTCCTACTGCTGCTGTTCCTGCATTTAATTTAGTTGCAACAATTGACTGATCAGCAATACCTAATGTAATATCACGTAATACAGCATCCGCTCCATCTTCCGATACAGTGATAATACCATCCGTTGTAATTGTTCCTTTATCTTTCAATACATCAGCAGTTAACGATTGATAGCTAACTGCTCCTTCTTCACCAACCATTGCAACTGTTCCTACCGCCGCTGTTCCTGCTGTAAGCTTAGAAGCAGAAACAGTCTGATCAGCTAAATGTTTGTTTTTTACACCTCCTTTAGCTAAGGCAACACTAACCGTTTTTGTTGAATCACCAACCAAAACATTTTCTCCACCAAACACGAGAATACTCTGTTCTTCATCTCCTACAATATCACCTTGTACTACTTGGGTTATTGCTTCACCCATCGGCATAAATACAGCGCCACCTGCCCCATTTGCTGTTAAAACAGCTCCTTTGTCAGCTGCTTCAGACCCAACTTTAGCTGCAGTAACCGCTTTATTTTCTAGGTGTTTTGAGACGATTCCATTTGGTGCAACCTGAAGTTCAACAGCCTGCAATAAGGCAGAAGAAGCATCTCCCTGAAGAATCAAAGAATTATCCGTTGATAAACCTTGCCCATTTAATACAGTAGATATCGCCTCATATTTTACACTTCCATCTGCCTGAGCTACAGGTACAAAACTACTTCTTCCAGTTCCTGCCCATAATTTGCGTTCTGTTACAGCTCCGTCTTTTAATTGAGCTGTTTGTACCGCTTTGTCTTGCAAATGTTCTGTTCCTACAGCAGCTTGAGCTAAAGATAGATTTACATCTTGCAATACTGCCTTATCCAGCGATTGACTATTGTTAATCAAAATCCCTCTACCACTTAATGTACCTGTTTGATTGTCTAATACTTCCATGCGATCCACCAAAGTTTCAAGTACCTCCTGTACATTAGCATGCCCAGTTCCAAGTGTAGAATCATCAACTATAATATGATTTGCTCTAGTATCCAGTAAGTGTAAAACTTCCTTTTTATCAGCAAACACAAAAACCCCAGGTTCTGTCTCTTCAATAGTCAATGTATTGGCATCGAAAGTAACACCTACTGATTCTGGAATAAAATTACCGTCTGAATCAAAGCAAGACTCGTTATAGTATATAAACGTTCCATTGCCTAAATCTTTGATTAGTGTAATCGCTTGGTTGGAAGCCAATACTTCTTTGATAACTTCATCTGTGGCATCTATCCATTGCACTTCACCTGAAGTATTGGTAATTAACAATTGTCCTTCTTTACCAGGTTTAATCTTATTGACAGAAACTCCTTGATCTTTTATATTGATTTTTGTCTTGGCTAAAACCGCTTGTTCTCCTCCATCAATAATCAACGCTCCATCAACATTTTCCAATGCTTTACCTTGCGTGGCAATAGATTGATATATTTCTTCTTTTACTGTTGTTTCTGTAAGAATATCGGTAATATGCTCGACTACCGTTCCTTGAATATCAATTGTCGCCAACGGTGCTGCACTTGACTGATCGTAAAAGACATAAGTACCTGCTTTTGTCTCTTCAATAGTCAATGTATTGGCATCGAAAGTAACACCTACTGATTCTGGAATAAAATTACCGTCTGAATCAA
>NZ_JACAKI010000014.1:0-33834 GCF_030326445.1 Myroides sp. DF42-4-2 | reverse complement strand
AGCAAGACTCGTTATAGTATATAAACGTTCCATTGCCTAAATCTTTGATTAGTGTAATCGCTTGATTTGCTGCCAAAATTTCTTTGATGACTTCATCTGTAGCATCTATCCATTGCACTTCACCTGTAGTATTGGTAATTAACAATTGCCCTTCTTTACCAGGTTTAATTTTTTCAGTAGTGATACTTTGTGCAGTAATGCTCAATTGAACAGGAGTTAAAACAGCTTTTTCCCCTTGAGATACAGCAATAATGCCATCCCCTGTTAAGGGCTTTCCATTGGCTTTAATTTTTTCCAATATAGTCGTTACTACTTCAGTATCTTGCACAATTTCAGCAATATTGTTAATTACATCTGCAATTACATCAATCGTTGTTTGTGTACCGTCTTCTGCTGTATAGCGATAAGTTCCATTTCCTGTTTTTTCAAGTGTCGTCAGTAAATTAATATCAGCAAGCGGAACTGACACTACATTTTGAGCAGAATCTTTTAAATATAAAATTTGTTCAGTTAAATCTACTGCAAACTCTTCATTTTTAGGAAAATATCGATCAATACTATCCTGGTCTGTTAAAAGGCGAACCCAACTTGTTTCAAACCAATAATAATAACCTGCTTTTAATTCTTTATTTTCTGTTGTATTAAAAACCAATAAACTGTTGGCTGTTCGTCCGTGATTAATAAAAGAATTATCTGTCAATGAGGTCAAGGGAACTCTAGGAATTAAAACTCCCTTCCATTCTTGTTGATTTACTTGAACATCTAAAAGTGCAGATGGATCTGGTTTTTTTGTACCAATTCCCACTTGAGCTAGTATACAGCTCGTAGAGAATACGAATAATAAGGAAAGTATATTTCTTTTCATGTTAATTTCATTTTAAGATTTTTATATGCTAGATATTGAGAGTCTTATTTTATTTTTTAAATTGGGGTTAATTGGCAATGAACATCTTTTTGATATTAATGTAATTGTAGCAATATTTGAGCGGTAATTTTCTTCCCCATATGGTTCACCTGTTTCTCCATTTTTACCTTTTATCGTATAACGTGCCATAGCATCTTGGATTTGAAAGGAAGCCTTAGGTTCAAAAGTAACGAATCCCGTTTCTGGACTGTACTGCCAATGTCCTATTTCATCTTCATAAACGTATGGGTTGGATGTAGGTTTCAAATCACTGGTATAAAAAGTAAAAGAGTACAAATCTATGTTATCGTTTGATCCTATAGGATTTGATATATGTCCTGAATAAGCTAAATCATTCAACAGCGGATTAAACACACTTCTTGACGTATCGCACACTTCAAAATGCTTATCCGTTGCTTCTGCTGAAAAGGGTAAAGAAATTCTCAAATTTCTAATCATATGTTTATTTATTCTACCACCTGTTACACCAGCAAATCCAAGTTTAAATGTTTCAGGCACCGTACAATCTAAGGTATAGTGTATAGGCTCTCCTTCCATATTTGGATCTATTGTTGAAAAATCACCATTTAACGACTCTGCATTTTCATAGTACTGCACCTCCGTTTTGTAGTGATAATGATCAATCACAGTGGTTATTTCCTTTCCGTGTTGAATCTTTACTGTTACCTCAAATCCCCCTAACACGTGCGGAACTAAGCTAATGTATGCTTTTCTGAAATTGGTATCTTCTTGATTATCCGCAACTGCTCCATTACGCAGATGAAAGGTTTCATTTACTGGTAATTGCGTTCCTAATTCATACGTATATTTACCATTGGAAGACAAAGTTGCCCCACCTCTTTCTTTAGCACCTACAGCTAAGGTCGAAACAGTTTTTAGAACGGGATACCCTCGATACCCTTGATAAGGATCGGAATCGGGTAATTTCATCTCAGCCCCTCTCAAGGTAACGTGACTGGCTCCTTGTATACTTCCTCCTGGCCAGCCAAAATCTGTACCATTAATACGCGCAGATCCACCAAAATTTCGAACTTTAAAGTTTCCTGAAATATTCAATCCTATTCCTAAATATGCACCAGGCACCCCTTTTTCTCTTTTTGACTTGTCTGATTCTGCCGCTCTGCTAAAAATATATCCCAGTGAACGCCCTGTGGCCCCCATGTGCATTTGATCATTGGGAATTGCTCCATCATATAAAAACATCAAAATCCCATCCGTTCCCACTTGATCGCCATCGTAAATATTGAATTCAAAACTCACATCTATACCGTTATTGGAATTAAAAGCAAGATCTTGCAAAAGAATAGCCCCGAATTGAAATTGTTTTAACTCAGTTAAAAAAAGACCTTCTTTAGTAAATTTAGCTTTGTTATTCGCCCCTGGTAAATAAACACCAGGAGGGGGACTATCACCTTCTTGAAGGGATAAAAAATAAGGAAATTTAGTCACTGTTACTTGACCATAGACATGCGGTATTACAAAAAGCACAAGAAGTATAATAATATTTTTAAATATGCAAAAAAGAATTCTTTTTTGTCCTAAAAGTATTCTGTTTATTTTCATGATCCTTATGGTTTATTAATTACAAATAAATATTAAGTGCTAACTAGATAACCTATTCATCAACAAAAAATCAAATACCTTGCCATTCTTTTAATTTGATGTTAAAAAATATATAAAAATCAAAACCTATATAACAAGGACATGTGATTAACTAATAAAAAAGTATAAAATTTGAAAAACATACTCTATCTCATTATTAAGACAATTAAAATTTTACTTTCTAAATTGATAAACATTTAAACGAATCCAAAATCAGTATTTGATATATAAAATATTAGTATGAACGTATCAATTACAAAAATTCTTAAATCAGATATTAAAGTAAAACATGATAAAGTTTTTGAACAAAAAATTAAATTTCCAACATACGTGAATATTAATCTAATTTTTTCAGTGAACGCGGAAAACAGAAACCAAATACTGCTTCCCTGATTAAGAATATATAGTAGAACTTGAAAAAAAAAAATAAAAAAAATCAGAATTAAAACACTAAAATCTCAATTCGAATATTATTTATACATCTATGGATCCTATAATGTCTTCCCTGTAAAAAAGATTAAATGTTTAATTAACAAAACGAAAAAATAAAATACACATCCATAATAAAATTTTCATCTTATTTGAAGATAGAGAATGATATTATTATGCAAACACCAATGAAAAAGATTATATATTAATAAATGATTTCTAAAAAAAATAAAGATGATAGTGCTAAATATTCCATTATAGATTACACGTACTTATTTTAAAAGTGATTCATTCATAGCACATTAAATTTTCTGAACTAGCAAATGAAAAATTTATTAATGAAGTAAAAAACTACCAAGAAAAATCTTGATAATCATATCTATTTTGAACAACGAGTGAATAGGACAGTAAAGAACAATATCCTAAATATTAATGAATTTATAAAATATCTAAATTCACCGCAAGAAAAAAACTTTAAAATAGGATCTTCTTCGAGTCTCAATTTACTCTTCGATAATATTGGAATAAAATACTTCCCTAAAACAGTTAATCAAGAAATACAATCAAATTTAAAACATGAACAGATGAAATTTAAATTCGAGAACAATAAAATTATAGTTATTATCCAAGAGAGTTAAAATAGTACTATCTTTTATTTCTAAAAACACATAATTAAAGCTAAATATACACCCCGACAACACAATAATACCATAACAAGTATATCATTTCACAACAAAATACATCAAATCAGACTATTTAACTAATAATATAAAATAAACACAACAAAACACTGAAAAACAAAATAAAAACGAACAAAGGCTAAAACTAATATTTTTACTAAAACATTCGCTTCCATCAATCAAAAAAACAGATGATTATTTAACTTTTTAGTACTTTTTTAATACATTTAAAATCATTATATTTGATTTTAACCTAATTTACTAAGGTGAGCTATTAGGTGAGTTGGTTTTTTACAAACAAGACAATTAGTTGATTTAAAGATATTTACGAGGAGTGGTTCGAATCCTGCCACCCCGACAAAAAGCTCTAACGAAAGTTAGGGCTTTTTTTGTTTAGTTGTTGTACTGGTTTAGCCTATGTAGTATCAGCTGCAAAAGTTGGGACTAGCGATAAAGGCCACTTCTAAAGGAATTTACTCCAAAAAAGAGAGCTAGTATGTACTAGCTCTACTATCTCATTCAACGGTAACGTCAATTTTATTAATCCAAATCGTCTTTCTGTCTCTAGTCTTGTCAAAATTGTCTAGCATGAATGCAGTATTGTACGCTACCTTCTCATCATAATACAACTTACCATTGACATACACTTTAACCTTGTTCTTCAGGTTTACCATTTCAGGAGAAATAGCGATAGCTAAAGATTTAACACGAGATGTTTCTATTCTAAATTCATTGTCTTTATACTGGGCAATAACCTTTCCAGACATTCGCGGCATCCAGAAAGCATCCTTATCTACTTCTATCGTTTGCAGATTTTCAGCTTTATCATATTCAAGCCATTTTGTAATCTTAAAGTTTCGCTCTTTGTGCCAATCTGCTTTGGGGCTTAGTGTATCTAATTCGATATTAGTCAACCAATCTACAGCTCCATTAGCATTGTCATCAAATTCCCATGTCAATTCATTTGTAAAGCTCTTGCGTTGTCTGCCTTTAAGGTCGTTAAACAGCAGTTGATAAGCTGGCTCCGACTCATCGAACTCGGGGAACCAATGTGGAAAACCGTTATAGCGATATTCTTTATAATCTGCCTTTAGCCCATTCATCATCGCTGTAAAAGAATCATTTGCATTAGGTGGATAATAATAGTCCTCATCCGTAGAGAAATTGATAAAAGAACGATTCTTTATATTCTCTACAAAAGTTCCACCAGTAAACACTTTAGGCTGAGTATTAAACCCATAGAATCCCGCAAAGGGAGAAGCGTCTTTCATCAAGTAAGAGAATGCACCCGTTGCTCCATTAGAGTGTCCTGAGATAAACACCTTGTTATCATCTACATTAATAGCCTTCTTAACCTCGCTCAGCATCGCAGGAATCATAAAAAAGCCATCAGTAGAGGTCATCCAATTAAATTGCTTACTCCCACTTGGAAATATCAATATCACCTCATTCAGCTCTGCATATTTCGTATAGTATCTATTCCATCCATCTAAATTAAGTTCTTTGGTTTGAAACTCTTGAAGCGTATTATATCTAACTGCGCCATGCAAAAAGAACAAAACGGGGTATTGTTTCGCTGCTGAATAGTTCTTAGGTAAATGAATAAAGAAAGAAGTCTTCGCTGTATCATTTACAACAAAACTGATGGAGTAATCTCGTTGTGCTTTAGGGAGATAAGGATTATACCTTTTCATCTCTTCATATAATTTCTTGCCATTAGTAGCGGTTAATTCTTTGGGTGGTTTTACCCTATAGAACTCTTCCTCTGACTTTTTTAGTTGTTGCTCAAACTTCTCTTTTAACGCATTAGCTTCACTCATCAGAGCAGTCCATCTAGGATCATCTATAAGATTCTGGTAAGACGCTAAAGCCCTTTTATTTGTTAGATTATGCCAACCCGGAAAACCATATTCACCATCTTCTATCTTTATCAATCTTTCTAGATAAGAAAAGGCTTTGTCTGATTCTTTTACTTTCGAAGCTAGAATGGATATCTCTGACAAATCAACTGTTGTTATACTGTCAGGAAATAACGTAAACGCCTTTTCATAAAGAGAAAAAGCTTGTCTATTGCGCTGTTCATCCTGATGTTGTTCTAGGAGGTCATCTGCTCGTTGGATTAACGCTGAATATGTATTTTGTCCAAAAGACACTATAGTAAACACAAATGCTAGTAAAACACAATATCCCTTCATATTTCAAATTATTTAATAAGGCGAAACTAAACAACATTACACTAATAAAATTGTACAAATGGAACATCTATTGCTCTAGATGCCAAAAAGTATCTTTAGTTCCTAGTTTAGTTCCTTTCTGAAAGAAGTCTTTAGGAGAAGTATTTGTCATCGCCTTATAGGTTTTAATCAAATGAGACTGGTCATTAAAATTAAAGCGACAAGCAATAGTTGTTAACTTCTCTTCAGGAGCGATATAAAGCTTTTGGTTTACCGTTTTTCGAAACAAATAGATGTCATAAAACCGCTTTAGAGATACCCCCATATTGGCTTTAAAGACTCTATTTAGGTGTTGTCTACTCACTCCTAGCCTAGCTGCTAATTCCTGTACAGCGAAGTTATCCTCTCCCTTAAAGATATGCGCTATTGTTTGTTCTAAAAGAGCATTTGAAAATGGTTGATACCTCTTCTCCAATAAAGCATCTAACAAGGTAGTCAAAGTTTCCACATTGGTCGTATCAAAAACTTCTGTTACTTCTTCTTCCTCCAGAAATTTATAATTCTCAATCAGATGGACAAAGCGTAAATGTCTATAAAACTGCTGTATCCCCAATGGGTGAAAGACAATTACAACTCTGTGCACCCTCCCTATTTGCCTTACGTGAAGTACATCTTCTCTAATAGGGGTGAATATCTGATAATCATTTGCTCCTTCCTTAAATTCCATCGAACCATCACTTTTTAGTTGATGCGATGCATAGATAGAAATAGTGTTGTTATAATGGGGAAAGCACTGATATTCTCTCACCTCATTATGAGGTTTTATATCCAGGTAGTAATAGTCTACATACTTTTTGACTAAAGCACTCTTAGGGCTAAAAGTTTCAAAAATCGCTTTGTTTTTATCTATATCAATCATTTTGATCTTTCTTAAGTTACTGCCTTAAAAGCAAACCTATTCTCCGTCTCTGTACTTCCTTTTTTAATTGCTACAGTACTTCACTTCTGTATAAATATAGCCATTAACTCCTCCTTGTGCTATAGATTGAAACAAATAGTTTTATCTCACGATTAAAAACTAAGGTGCGGATTTCAAATCCACGCGATTAAGAGGTAGGCCTTACAGCAAATTAAAAAACCTCAAATAAATTGAGGTTTATATTTAATCTATTTTACTAGTAAAGAATAAAATAGCCTTAGTATTTTTGCTATTTAATGTTTAATTTTTCTGCCAATAAAACGGAACTACTTCCAATAAATTTTGATGCAATTTCCATTTTATTTTTACTAAATGTCTCATCAAAAGAAGTTCTTTTTTCTTTATTTTTATAAAAAACCTCTCCATTTTTACCGGATTTCTTCAAAATATCTTTAATTTTTGTTCCCATAATAATGTTGTTTTATATTACAAATGTATTATATTTTTATTTATATTCTTGTTTTAATTCAAACGTTATGAAATTATATAGATTGCTTTTATTTGGATCATAAACTTGATATTCTATTTGTTGTACATTAATTTGTGATATTGGAATTTTTCCTTTTTCTCTAGTTTCTTCAATTTGTAAATCATGTATAATTCCACCTTTGATATGAAAAAACTCACTAATTGATGACAAATTATTATTGATACCAATTTTATAAATTCTGTGTTTAGCAGAAGTATTTCCATAAAACGTAATAATTGCATTAGGATTATTTGATAAAAAATCTACACTGCAAGTAAAAACTGTTTTTAAAACCCTATCTCTATCTAACTTATTATTATCTCTGGTCATATCAGAAATAGATTCATCTCCATCATCACTAATAGTAATATTTCCAAAACCTAAATTGAAATAGTTCTCTAGTCCTTTATTAGGATATTGTGTTATTGAAACTCTTTTAGGAATATCTTTATCACCTTTACTTATAAAATCATATTTATTATAATCTACTTTTTCGTACTCATATGAGGCATTAATTAAATCTTCCAACATATTTAATTTATTAAAAATAAAAGCAAACTCCGATGGTGCGGATATGCAATCCGCGCAATCGGGTCAACGCGATCGCGCGATTGGGTATTTACTATTTAATCAATATCTGTGCCTATTTGCTTACTAAATCTAAAAATCGCATTCAATAATACAGACTTAACTTCATCCGATGGTGCGGATTTGCAACCCTGCCTATAGCTATACATCCCCCAGTTGTTAGGGGTATGAACGAGGCGCTGTGAATAGCCGTTGCTTTGTGTTTGCTTGTCCTTGTGCTATAGATTGAAACCAATAGTTTTATCTCACGATTAAAAACTAAGGCAATCTAAGGCACGGATTGCTGTACTATCGGGAAAAAAAAAAGGATGTTCACTTGGAACATCCCTTTTGATTTACTAGTTTCCTTCAGCCATAGGCAGAAAAATACTAGTACTACATTCTGTATCGCGCTCGTTGCTAAAAAAGAACCAACTCACGCAATTAGCAGCATCAAAGCCCTCGGGTAGTGGTGTAGAAAAACCAGCTGCGTCACGACTAACCACGCGTTCAAAAATACGCATGATTTTCTGTTGCTTTTCGTATAACACAACAGTGAGCAAATCTGTCGCTGCTGCAAGTCCTGAAGCCATAGCGGAGGTCCAAGCGAAGTTCAGGCTATCATTTTCTACTGTAACACTGTTCATCGGTACGGTTGGTATACTACCTTTGCTTACTACGACCTTGTCAAATCGAATCGCAAAACCATCTTCCTGTGGCTCTATCGCTTCTTGTAAGTGATAGGATAAGGCTAAATTTACTTTAGACTTTAGTCCTCGATCCGCACCGAAATAGCGACTAAATAGTGCGTTGAATGGCTGTAAAAAATTAGACACCAACTTGAATTTACTTCGCTGTTCTAGCTGTAGCTGTGATGGTTTTTTTCCTGATTTTCGCGGAACAACCCTAATGATGTTTTTCCCTCTCCAGTTTGCACCTACTACTGTACCTACTTTGCCGCTTAGGCCACCTAAAATTCCTCTTTTAATTTCTGCCATAATTTACATTGTTTACGGGTTACTAATTTTTTTACAATCGTTTTTTGCTATTCACAAACTACATGAATACGATACAAACCTACATCAGTCGAAATTAACCTGAAATACCCCCTTCCGCGTTTTGCCACTATTGGGTAAACAAAAGCACAAATGGGCGTGTTTTGCCATCAAAAAACAACACAAACAACTGTTATTCAATTGTTTATTTGGTTTGGTTTTACTTTTGTTCGGATCTTCTTCGGTAAACCTATGTATTTACGCGGGTTTATCGCCCATTTACCGAAGCTGACCCAAACATGACTCGAACAAAACCCTATCCTTTTCCGAATTACTGCAAGAAACTAACCACTTCATTTTCGTCTAAATGCATGTAAGAACAAAACTCTTTGCAGGTCACTAATGCGCCTGAAGGCTTTTGGAACTGTCGGCGAACCTGAATTAAAATTCTCAATGCTGTTCTATAGCTGAGCCCAGTAATGAGCATCACATCATGAGCATAAATAATAATTCTTCCTCGTTTTTTAATTTTACTCATAGGTTTTGATTTTAGCGTTAATAGGATAAAGTTAGCCGTAATGGGCACGAAATAGTCAATAGTACGCTACTCGGTTCATCAGGAATCGAGAAGGACAATTTCACCTTTTTTACTCCTATATATGTACACTTATTCCCAAACACTCCCCTACCAGTTTTACAGCTCAAAAGTTTCTGACACCTTTGCCATAGAGGAAATAAGAACAACAAAACAAAAAAAATAACTGTATGCGTACACTAGTATTACATCGGCTGTATTTGCCCGAAGCCACACATGGGCTTCTGCAATTTGACGGCCAAGACATTTGCCTGACCCTAGAGCTTCCATGGGTGGCCAATCAAGCGTATATCTCATGCATACCAGAGGGAACCTATCCTGTATTTCATCGGCACAATGAGCGCTTCAAATCTCATCTTGAAGTGAAGAAAGTGCCTGATCGAACACTGATTTTGTTTCACCCTGCAAACAATGCAAAATACGACTTGAAAGGTTGTATTGCCCCCGTCAGTCAGCTTCTTACCCCCATTTGGGGGAGTCGTTCGCGATTAGCTATGCGCAAGCTACTCGACACTGTAGAAGAAGCGCTTATTGACGAAGGCGTACAGCTTCAAATACAGGAAGCACAAGCATTAACTATTGTTCAACAAATCAAAAAAGGAAAACTATGAAACAAATTTTTCTGAGAGCCCAAGCTCCCACACCGCGATTTTTCAAAATCTTGCGCACCATTGGTTTAAGTTTAGCCGCTATTAGCGGGAGTATTCTCGCCGCACCAATTGCCTTGCCTGCCATTGTTACTACTGTTGCTACGTATGTAGCCCTAGCAGGTGGTATTATTTCAGCCGTTAGTCAAATTACGGTAGACGAAGAATAGGCAGACGCTTTTTACCTCAAAAGGAAACTTAGGTGTAACAAGGCCCCTTGGGTGTTAGGATGAGACCCCCCTACTTGTGTTAGGGTGGGTACTTAGGTTCGGTCTTGTTACAGAAACACAACACAAAAGAGGACAGTTCCTTTGCGTTCTGTCCTCTTTTACTTTGCTTCCATGCACCAACCTAGGCCTTGCTAAACGACCACCTATATGCTTTAAGACTCGCCTTAGGCAGACTCCTTATTTTACATCGTCGTCCATTTTGTCCTTTATAAATTGATACATCGCTGTCACTAAATTAGGCGTGATATTCTTTCGCTTTTTAAATGCATGTAGCATTTGAAAAAAGTTTTTACTAATTTCTATTCCAAACAGTGCACCAAAAGCGTCTGCCCATTTGATCAAGTTATCTCTTTCTTGAGGTTCTCCATTGCAATAGCACACTGCATAAACCAACAAACACAAATCTGTCTTGGGTCGCTTCCACTTCAAATCAAGGGGTTTAGGCTGTGTAACACCATAAAAAATTTCGTGTTCAAGTTGCTGAATAATCAGCTGTAAGGCGCTAAAGTAAGCCCCATTATAGGCGGGGTATTGAGGATCAAAAAAGGGCCAATCCTCATGCGAATCTTTAGCTAGAACACAGGCTTTGATCTCGGTATAATCTGTCTGAAGTCTAGTTGCACAAAATGCGGTAAATTGTTCAAACCACTGCAATCGATACTGCTTAAAGTGCTGTAATTTTTGGTCGATATACACATTTCTTTCGTTGGGAAGTGAAGGAAGTGAGCTGTGGAACAAAGCCATTTCACGACAATACAGATAGTAATAATGAACTTCGGCAAACTGGTTTTCATAGAAAAAGCACTCCTCTTTGTGTGATCTAAAGCCTTGGCTGTGTGCGATTGTGCACATATCTTGGAGCAATTGTCTCCATTGGTAGGTAAAGGCTGACCATTCTTCAACAGAAATCTTCGAAATCTGTTCAATTTTTTCAATTAATTGCATTTTTTGTTGCATACACTGGCTTAGCTTTTTTTTCATCTTTTAATTAATTTATATAAAGTGGCCTAAATAAAAAAAAGACAAGAAAAAAATACAACAAATCGTAAAAAGAGCCATTATTCCATAAAATATACACAGCTTTAAAACAAATCAAAACTATTAGTAAAGGTTAAAATACGCCTTGACCGACTATATTCGATGTTTCAAGACTAGAACGATGAACTATATTAAACATTTAAACAGTTGGTTTGAGATTATAAAAACCAAGACCGAAGCCACCCCTACGCATATTGCTTTATATGTGATGCTCTTTCACCTGTGGAACCAACATAGGTTTGCCCCTTCCTTCGGAATTAATCGGCAACATATGGTAAACCTCTGTAAAATAGGCAGCAACAGCACCTACAGCAAATGCATGCGGGAACTAAACGCCTGGGGATGGATTATTTACAAGCCAACGAAGTCAAAATACGGCGTGAGTGAAGTGTCTATTGTTCCCTATCAACAGCTCATAAAACAGCAGCTTTCTACTGCTGCTGGGCTTGAAGCAAACAACGCTACTACAGCAGTACCTGCTCCGAGTAGTACACCGAGTAGTAGACCGAGCAGTGATCCAAGAACAAAGCAAGCAGCGGGTCACTTATTAAAACAACAAAAGGAGAAAGAAGAAAATCAAAACCAAAGTACAACCCATTTAAAAAATAAATTTAATGAGCCACTTTAAATTAAACTTAGAAGACATCTTTGTAATCGATAAGGAAAACAAAAAAAAGATATACGATATCCAACGCTGTGAGGCCTTTATACTCGAACGCGGTATTGCTATTTATGGGCATCATTTTATGATGAGTTTTCATCAACGACAAACGTTTTTCAAATTAATTATCTACGCTATTGGGGATAGTGTAAACATGGAGAAACACGATCTCGACGGGAATAAAGGGCTGTTGTTGATGGGTGAACGACAATCGGGAAAAACGGCGTATATGCGGTTGATTCAGTACTTTTTTTCGCGCAGACGCACTTACGACATAAAGAGTAGCAGACTCCTGGCTCAAGAGTTTTCATGCAAAGGGTATGAAGCTTTTACGCCTTTATTTGCGCCAAATGCCAAGGCAATATGCCTAGATAATATAGGAACGGAACAACAGGCAAAGTTCTACGGTTCTACTTGTGATGTGGTTTACAATACACTCGAACATTTTTATGAACAGCGTTTTGACCTCACCTATCCGCGCTTGCATTTTACCACTTGTCTTTCTGCAAGTGAACTAGAAAAAAAATACGGCACAGGTTTTAGACAGATGCTAAAAGAAATGGTCAACGTTATTGTTTGTGAGCAATAAGCGCAAAGGCACAACAGCTGTATGATCCACTTGTGGTTGTTGCTAAAACTACATTCCGATAGCACAGATTAAAAGATAAAAATATCAAACAAACATTTGAAATGTCATTATATATTCAAATAAAACACACACAATCAATGTGTTGCATTTTAATTTGTAGTTTCTATGTAGTATTTTTATAGTCCTTTATTCTTAGTGGAAAAATCCAAAAAATATATACCCGTATGATAGGATGACGGTATTGGAAACAACCGTAAAGCTACTAAGAGCTTAAGGCATCTAACTTGTACGGGTTCATTTTTTTAAATCTTAGAACCATGAATGCAACCCCTTTCCTACACACAGACTCCGAACAGCACAACTTAGCGCTACTGCAAGCGCTTTATGAACAACAAGCAAGCTTTACTGCTTATGCGCAAAGTATAAACGAACTTTTTTACTACTACGTACAGCATTGTTCTTCTCAAGGTGATGACTTCTTTTTAACGCCTACAGATGTACACCGCGTATTGGAAGTAGTCACCCTGCTGCACCAACTAAAAGAGGTTTCAGTTGATCAGCAAAACGTATAATGATAGTATATAGAATGAAAAAAAGGATGTTCGTCTGGAACATCCTTTTATATAGTTTTAAGCCTTAAAAAAGGCGCGTACTGCTGTTGCAATGCGTTCGCGTTCTTCATCAGTCATATTACTTCCTGATGACAGGCAGAGTCCGATTTCAAATAACTCTTCGGCTACCGTTCCTCCATAGTATGGAGCGTCTTCGAAAATAGGTTGTTTGTGCATTGGTTTCCACAATGGACGGGTTTCAATCTCTTCTTCTAATAAGGCTAAGCGCAATTGTTCTCTGTTTTTACCGCAAACGGCTTCGTCAATTGTAATACAGCTCAACCAATGGTTAGAAAAGTAATCTGCTGATGGTTCAGCAAACACGGTTACTCCGTCAATAGAAGCAAATAGGTCTTGATAAAAGAAGTGATTCGCACGACGTGCTGCAATGCGATCATTCAACACCTCCATTTGACCACGTCCAATTCCTGCAATAATATTACTCATACGGTAATTGTATCCGATATGGGAGTGTTGGTAATGTGGCGCATTATCTCTGGCTTGTGTAGACAAGAATACGGTATAGTCTTTTTGTTCTTTGGTGTTACAAACTAAAGCACCTCCACCTGAAGTAGTGATGATTTTGTTTCCGTTAAAACTCAATCCAGCCATCGTTCCAAAGGTTCCACATTGTTGCCCTTTATAGGTACTGCCCAATCCTTCTGCTGCATCTTCGAGTACGGGAATTTCATAGCGATTCGCCACTTCCATAATCTCGTCCATTTTAGCGGGCATTCCGTATAAGTGAACGGGAATAATTGCTTTTGGCTTTTTGCCTGTTGCGATAGTACGTGCTTTAATAGCTTCTTCTAATGCTTGCGGACACATGTTCCAGGTTTCAGTTTCACTGTCCACAAACACGGGTTTTGCGCCTAAATAAGCGATTGGATTTGCAGATGCAGAAAAGGTCATCGTCTGACAAATTACTTCATCACCTGCTTCTACACCTAAATTGATTAGGCCTAAATGCAAAGCGGCTGTACCTGAACTCAAGGCAGCTACTTGTACCCCCTCGCCTAAAAATTGTTCTAAATCATGCTCAAAACCGTTTACATTTGGCCCTAAGGGAGCCACCCAATTCGTTGCAAAGGCTTCGTTTACATATTTTTGTTCGCCTCCTCCCATATGCGGAGAAGATAACCAGATTTTTGTTTTCATCTTGCTGTATTTTTTATCGAATTTGGAAGTGTTAAAGGTAAGGAGTAATTCTTGACGGATGCGTATTTTTTATGTAATTTTTACGTAATTATGGGAAACAAAAAATCCACTCGCTAGGAGTGGATTTTTTTGTAATTTATTTGTATGTATACCTACTACTACTATCTGTAATTACCCAAAAACTGTTTTAACTATAATTCGGATATCTTCTACAAAAGACCAATTGTCTAAATAATGGATATTTATTTTTACTTTATCGGGAAAGATAACTTCATCGTTATACTTGATCGGATCTTCTTGTTCTGCTAAAATCTCTTCTTCATTTTTGTACTTCAAACTTGCTGGTCCAGTAATACCTGGCTTTAAAAGAAGCATTCTTCTGTCATCACCTTCTAGCTTATCAGCATAGCCTGGAACATCTGGTCTAGGTCCTACTAAACTCATATCACCAATCAAAACATTCCACAACTCAGGAAGTTCGTCAATTTTATATTTTCGAATCTTAGCTCCAAAAGGAGTAATACGACTCTCACCTCGAACAGATACAGAAGACCCACTATGGCCTACTGTCATAGAACGAAATTTATACATTGTAAACAACTGTCCATGTTGTCCTACTCTTTTCTGTTTAAAAATAGCTGGTCCACCTGGCATTTTTACTTTAATCATAATCGCTACAATCAGTAACAAGGGCCAAATAAATAACAACCCAAAAAGGGATGCTAAAAAATCAAAAATTCTTTTTACTATCATACTTGTTTAAATAATACGCGTTTCAAACCAACTAAAGACCCTACTCCATAGGAAATATGCAATACAAAGAAAGTAAGCACCATATAAAACACATTTATTTTCTTACTCATAAATGCTTTTAAAGAAATAATACTAACTAATAAAAAATACAGCACAAAGGTTAAGCCACTTAGCATACCAAAAGGCCACCAAAGAAAACTTAACAAAAAGGGAACTATCAATCCCAATACAAATAATAAAGGAATGAAATGTCTTAATGACAGTGAGTCCATTGCATTTGTATAATAAACCGTCAATATATTCCACATTCCATTTTGATAATTATTTTTTGCCAAAGCTTGGTATGTCTCTCTGGCCAAATAGGTACAATAGGTATCAGGAATCAACAATATTTTGCCGCCATCACGTTTAATACGCTTATTCAATTCAATATCTTGATTTCGAACTAATTTTGGATTATATAAGCCATACTTAGCGAATACCTCTTTACGGTAACATCCGAAAGGGACGGTATCTACTTCCGTTATTTGATTAACTCCAATTCGAAATAAAGAATTTCCCACTCCAAAAGGATTACTCAACACCTCGCGAATGGCTAATGTTTTAGCATTCTTATTTAAAACATCTGTCTTACAAACAGCTCCTACATTCGTAGCATCGTATTTTAAAAGAGCATTTTTTAGCACCGAAACATAATTATCTGCATAGTGCGAATGGGCATCTATTCGCATAACAATATTGCTAGTAGCAGCTTGAATACCATAGTTCATGGCATACGGAACGATACGCTCTGGATTATTCAACAACTTAATCCAAGTATGCTGTTTTTGATATTCCTTGATTATTTCAACAGTTTTATCTGTACTTTGACCATCAACGAAGATCACTTCAATTTCTTCTTTTTCTATATCTTGTCTTACTAATGAAGCTATACAAGTATGAATGTACTTTTCTTCGTTATAAGTTGGACATACAATACTAATTTCTATCATACTTCTCTTCTAATCTACTTAAACTTTTTTTAGCTTCGAAACTATCTTTATTATAGAAATCTGAATCTTGAATACTCTTAAACACTTCTTCACTAAATCTATTTTTATATAATTTTGCAGGAATACCAAACACAATTGTATTCGCTTCTACATCTTTTGTCACTAAAGACATGGCACCTATAACCGCACCATCACCAATTTTAACTCCTTGTTTTACAATTACTCCAGCACCAATCCACACATCATGACCTATATGGGTAACCCTATCACTAATACATTTATCACTTAAAGTAGTAGAAGTGGAAAACCACCAATGAGAATGTTCCATACCTCCTATTTGCACGCCAGGAGCAATAGAACAATAATTACCAATTTTTGTATTATTAATGACTGTATTACAACCAACATAAGTATAATTTCCAACTACACTATTAGAAATCTTAATATTAGAAGACATCCTAGAATTCCATGAAATTTTATTCTTTTTTAATACATGAATTGGATACCTAAGTATATTAAAGATTAGAAAAAAAATAGTTCTTATCATTTTAAAAATTTATATATTCAACATCTTACTCATAAAGAAAACTCTTGAATTTTCTTCAAATAATTTCCCCCATCCTCTTTCCTTTAACTTTAAATATTTTCTATTTGAAATATCATCAATTATCAAATTACAATTTGATTGAAAAAAACTTTCATATAATACAGTAGAATATTGAGACATAATGTAATCATGCTCTACTAATACATCACTAATTCTTTTTGAAGTATCTACTACCTCGTAGTCAAAATAAGAACTCCTACATTCATTCCTTGGGTGATCTTTTAAATATATAGTAAAGCCATTTGTTTTTAAGAAGAACAAATTTTCTCGAATTAATTCTATCTCTTCGAAAGTTTCACATCCATGAAAAAAATAACATAGCTTTTTTGTTACACCTGTATTTAATAAAATGTTTTGGGCAAAAGGAGATTCAACAATTATTTGACTATTAGTTAATAGTTTTTCAAAAATTTCTTTATACGCTTGGTCCCAACAATAAAAAAAATCAAAGCTACTAAATGAATCTCTTAAACTGAGAACCTTATCTCCATGCATGAAATTCATCAATAATATATCATGTTTTTTACAATAAGCATGTAAAATACCAGAAGCGCAACTATACTCCATATTAACCCATGCTTCTGATATCCCATACTTCTTTTTTGCGTACGCTACCTGAGCAACCCTAAAAATGGTAGGTGATAAGATATTTACATTAAATCCTATTTTTCGAAAGCTTTTAAAAATAAATAATAGGTCATTGCAACTTAAAAAAAGATCCTTAACTGCAATAAAATGTAATGTTTTATTCACTTGAATTTTTTCAGAGAATATACTTTTGGAATAAAAGTAAGCGACTTTGTTCTTATCCTTACTCTTTTCTTTTTTTAAAAAAAACTTAATGTAATTACAAAAACATAGTAATAAAAGATAGAAAACAGTTATAGTGGATAAAAAAGCTAACACTGTTCGCTTCTTTTTGTTTAAATGATATACTTGTGCCTTATATTGGAAAAGAGAATCAAACTCAAAGTCATCAGGATATCTACTTCGCTCATCTTTTAATTCCACCAAATATTTTTCTTCTTCTTCCCAACTACTATTCCAATTTATACTTGCAATATCCTGTTTTAAGGATTTATATTTTATTATTAAATACTGAATCATCCTTTATAAATATTATACTAAAAAAAACTAAATCAAATAATGAAATCCCCCAAAACAAACCATATTGAGCCATTGAATATATCAAAAAAGGCAATACATATATAAAACGATTTCTTTTAATATTTTTACACAAATAATAGAACAAGATAAAAGATAATATAATACCTAAGCTCGTTAATGTTTCTAAATACGAATTATGCGCATGGTAAGAATGTCCATTAACCATAATATATACTTTACTTCCAAAATTACCGAAAATAAAATTATCTTTAAATATCTCAATAAATGTGGGGAAAATCATATCCCTCCCTGTGGCATCTACGGTTCCTTTTCCACGAGAAAATTGATTAATTATAGTTCCGAACTTAGCGAAAATTAAACTAAAGGTTAAGACAAACCCTAGCATAATAGTCAATTTTACTTTTATTGAACTATATATAAAATTTTTGAAATAATACAGCAAAACGAAAACTATCACCGCCAAAATAACCGTCCTATTAAAAGTAACAAACAAGCCCGCTAACAAAAGAACTAGGGATATTTTTCTATAATTTATAGAATTTTTTAATAGGTGAAATAGAACTAATCCTATTAGTATTTTTTGTCCAAAAACACTACTACTACTACTTAATCCATAAACACGGTTGTAATACAACAAATCGGTACTACCAAATTCGGTATCTCCAGTAACAACAGTGGCCTTAATAATATATGGGACTCCTAAGATGTATTCAAAAATACCAACTACAATTTCTATTAAGATAAAATACAATAAATATTTCCAAACATCTACATTAAATTTACGAGCAATAAATATGCTAGAAACAATAAAAACACCATAAGGAAAAAAACTATTACTCCTTTCTACATCTATAAATCGATTATCTATATCTAGGTTAAATATTTGACCATAATAAAAGAATAAAACATTTAATATAATAAATAGAATTAATAGGTAATCACTACGTGATAATAATTTATTCTTTAAGGCACTAAAAAAGGTAATAAATCCAAATAAAGCCAGTGCAATATACAATAACTCTTGAGGCATTCCTGCTATTGTAGTTAGAAAAACAGTTAATGCAAACCAAAACTCTTTACTTTTCATATTTTCTTTTTTATTAGGTTAACATACTGATAATAAACTAATACAAACTGAACGACAAAAGTAATACAAGAAGCTATTGCGGAACCTAATAACCCTAAGATTGGTAATAAATACCAAGCAAGGACAAAGTTTAGTATTGCACATAATAGCATATACAAAGATAACAGTGAACTCTTTTTAAAATAAAACATAATGTTGACAAAGATTTTATAAAAACTATTAAAACAATACCCTAAGACAATAATACCTACAATTTTAAAGTCTAAAACATAATTACCATGTATAACGAATTTATAAATAAATGGAATCATTAAATAAATAAATACAGCCAAGAAGACAAAGAAAAGGCAAAAGAAATAATTCAGCCTCAACATTTTTTTTATTGCAACCACATTTGAACTACTTAACACTTTAAACATATGTGGCGTCCAAGCTTGATTTAATGAATTAGAAACAAAGGCCATCAATAAGCCTATCTGAGAAGCTACTCCATAAACTCCTACTTGTCCGATGTCAAAATATTTCAGGATCAAATAGCGATCACCATATGACATTAAGTATCCACTAATACTGTGAATAATCAAAGGACTACTATATAATAAACATTCTTTTAACAAACCTTTATCGAAAACTGAATGAGAATATAGCTCTTTTCGCAAGAGAAAGAATAAACTTATTAAACTAAATAAGAAAGAAATCAGGACTGCTGAAAAAACCCTAGCCTCCCAACCTGAATAAACATAAAGTATGATAAAAACAGAAATTCCAAAATCTGTAAATGTTTTAGAAATTCTAAAAATTCCGAACGCTCGAGGATTTTCAGTTGCTCTAAAATAGGATAGTAAAATTTCACTAATTTGAGAAAAACAAGAATAACCTAAAGCTAATAATGCTATTATGATATATAGATTCCATAAATTAAAAATCAACGTTACGGAGACAAATAACACTATTACAGCAAAAGAACTAACAAAGGTAAAATTAATTGATGTTGACAATAATTTTCTAACATCAATATCTTTGTCATAGTAAAAGCGTATAACAGATGCTCCTATATTTAAACCTACTAAAGGCATTAAAATCAATGAGCTAGTATTAAACATATCAATGACTCCATACTCCTCCTTGCTTAATTCTGCGGTAAAAAAAGGTATTAAAAGAAAAGGAATAATTGCATTAAATAAATTCAATACTGTATATAAGCCTATATTCTTAAATACTTTACTCTTAAACAACTTTAAAATAAAACTCACAAAAACTTCATTAAATTATTAATTATCATCACAGGGGTATTGAATTCCAAATCGCGTTTCAACATAACCGCAATCGATTTTAAGTGTTGCATTTTCTTGCTTAACTTTTGAAAGCATACGCTTGAATCCACCAGCTTTATCTATTGTAGTTTTGGAAATAGTAAGTGCTGATTCGTCATTTCCTAATGGATTGATAACAAACAAATAGCTACCTATCTCACTTTTACGTATGTCCATATTGGTATTAATTCCATTGCAAAAAACAAAACCTGTATCATCAAACACACAATCTTCAATTTGCACATGATTTTGTTCTTGGGTTCCTATTCCTCTATACCATAAATGCAATTGAAGGCCCACAACTTCCCTTTGAAAAATATCAGGAGACTGAACATTTAAAAAACTACATTTATAAAAAGAAACACTATTACCAATACTCGTTCCTTTATTATAACTGCTTACCCTAACGTTATGTTGTTTCGAATTAACAAATTGACATTCCTCGAAAGAAATAGCCTGATTTAAGGCAATATTAGTATCATTTACAACGGCAACATTACTTTGTGGAGCATTTGAAATGATACACTTCTTAAATACTACATTTGCAGCATTTAAAATGCCCACATTATTTGCCCGATCCAAAACATCGCCGTCTAAGTCGGTCGTTATGCCAAGACACTCCACAAGAATATTCTCACTTTGAATAGTTTCACCTTCATACATTGTTCTTCTGTTATAATCACCTAATCCAAGCGAACCATAGTAAAAATAGCTGTTAATTTTTCCAACTATACCTAAACAATCTCCAAAATATCCTGCCTTTCCTTTCTTAACAATAATGGATTCCGCTGCATTTTCTCCTTTCAAGGTAACATTACTACCCCAAATTATTAGTGTTTTATTGTAAATTGCAAACTCTCCTTTAGGGAAATAGATTGTTCCTCCTCCATCATTGATCACTTCATCTATTGCACTTTGAATAAGGAACCAATTATCGTATACACCATCGCCAACAACTCCCCTTTGTTGTAAATTTATGTCTTTACTAAAGGCGGCACTCACGCAGCAATACAATATCAGCAGGTAAATTTTTCTCACTATTCAAACTGTTTTATACGGTACAACTTAGACTATGGTCCAACCTCCATCCACCATTAGATTATGTCCGGTGATAAAGGATGCATCGTCAGATAGTAAAAAGGTAACCGCAGGAGCCATTTCACTTGGCTTGCCTAATCTCTTCAACGGAGATTTAGCGCTATAACGGCGAATAAAGCTTGGTTGTTGATTTTTTTCATCGATTACCCCCCCAGGAGACATACAATTTACGCGTATACCGTATTCTCCGAAATAAGAAGCGAGATATTTCGTAAAATTAATGAGTCCACCTTTGATAGCGTTATAAGCCGCTGGTGAAGTTCCTCCGTATTCCTCGTACAAACTAAAATCGTTTCCAACTACTCCATAAATTGATCCTATCGTGACAATAGATCCTGATTGCTGGTTTTTCATTACCTTAAGTACTTTTTGCATAAATAAAATACAGCATTTAATTGCATATCGACATTTTTTTGCCATGACTCTAACTCGATATCTTCAAACTTATTGCCCCAATCTCTTGCACGTAGATAAGCTAGATTTACAAGTCCATCTATCCTACCATATTTTTCTACTATCGTTTTTACAATGTAGTCAATTGCTACTTGAACTGTTACATTTGCTTCAATAAAAATTAAAGTGCTTCATTATTAAAACTGAATAGATAATTACAAAACATCCAATCATCATAAGTATCAATATCAACTGAATTCATACGATCCATTATATAGGCATACGTTTTATTCGTATAATACAAATTACTTTCAATGACATTTAAAGATAAAACATAGATGGCTCCATTAGGATAAAATGATTCACGTTGAGGCAAATTACCTATAGCCTCTATTACTCCATTCTCATTTATAAATTTATTCCAATGCAAAGGATGGTGTTCTTTTGTAAAAGAAATAACAGCATCTGCATCTTTTTTTATAAACAATTCTATAGCTTCAGTAATATGCTTTCCATTTCTTAGAGGTGAAGTGGGTTGTAGTAAAACACAGGAGTCAATTTTTTCTAATTGCGAATTCAAAATATATTTAATCACTTCATTACTTGAAGCTGTATCATTAGATAATTCTTGAGGTCTTAATCCTGGAACTAATGCGCCATATTTTTCAGCTACTTTAGCAATTTCAATATCATCAGTAGTAACAACTACTTTCGTTATATATTTGCATGCTAATGCTGCTTCTATAGTATAAGCTATCAAAGGTTTCCCATTCAATAATTTAATATTCTTTCCTGGTAAGCGTTTTGATCCTCCTCTAGCTGGTATTATAGCAATCATAATAAAGTTATAATTTAATGTGTTTAATATCTTCTTGCGCTTTTTTAAAATCGTCGTGTTTACCGATGTCTAACCAGTATCCATTAATCGGATACGTCACTAATTTTAAATCCATCTCTATAATGCGTTCCATTAAGTCCGTAATATCGTAAAACGTTCCTTCGGGAATCATTTTTAAGAGCGATTTATTTAGAATATAGATACCCGCATTGGAATAATAGGTATATCGTGGTTTTTCTTTTAGCGATTTAACTTGGTTGTCATTCTTAACCTCAAGTACGGCATAGGGCACATCTACATGGTAAGACGTTGCGGCAACAGCCATATCAGCGCCAGAGGATTTATACATAGTATAAAAATCACCAAAATCAATATTGGTCAATAAGTCGCTATTCATTACGATAATATCGTCGTGATAAAATTCATCCACTAATAAAACGGATCCAATTGTACCAAGCGGTTTATCTTCTTTAACATATTGAATCGTTACCCCTTTACTTTGACCATCTTGAAAGTATTCAATTAGTTGCTCTCCCAAATAATTGATACTTATATTGATTGTTTTAATACCACACTGAATGAGGCGATCAATATTATACTCTATAATTGGTTTGTCTCCAACTTTTAAGAGAGGTTTTGGCGTATTTTCAGTTAACGGACGCAATCGTTTCCCTTCCCCACCTGCCATCAAAACAGCATCCGCAGGAATGAGTGTTGTGGTCACATTAAAATCTAAGATATCAACTATTTCTTTATTTTGGTTAACGATTGGTATAACTTTCAATCGTTTAATTCGATATTCTTCTAATTCTGATAAATTATAATTATCCTTATAGATAAAAATTGGATTAGCTTGGATAAAGTCTTCCAATTGGGTATTAAAATCATATCCTTTAATAAAGCCTCTTCTTAAATCGCCATCGGTTAAAGACCCAATGAGCTGATTGTTTTTATTTGTAACAAAAAGTATAGAACTTGGAGCATTTTGATCTAGTTTCACTAATGCATCCCTTACTCCTTTATCTAGACAAATTGTATGTTTTTCTACGCTACTTTTCATACGATATCATAAAAATGTTTAACTACTTTGAAATCCTTTGTGTTCTCTAATACGCTCATAATTTTATCAACAGCGCCTCCATTATAATACGGGTTGACAACGTGATCTAGCGTTTGCTTAAAACTTGACTCTTTTGTATTTTGAATTGCTTCTGAAATGGCCTCAACATCATTGGAACAATTGATTATGCTAGCAGCCTGAATTCTCCCTTTTTGTCGATCGCCAATATTTACTGTTGCCGTATGAAGCGAAGGTGCTTCCAGAATACCCGAAGAACTGTTTCCTATAATAGCATCGCAAGCTTTGACAACAGACAAAAAACGAAAGGCACCTAAACTGTGGAAAGCGATAGCTTTCTCTTGATGCTGCATCACGTACTCGTCTATCAGTCTATTAATTACACGTCCGTCAGTATCTGCGTTTGCTTTGGTGAAAATAAAAAAGCTATCTTCCTCTTTATCTAAAGCGTGTAGCAAATTTTTAAACTGTTCTTCTGAACTAATCGCATTTAATGTTTCTGGGTGAAAAGTAACCTGATAATTAAACTTTTTAAATTTGATTCCCAATTCTTTTTCCAACTCACTTTTGGTCAAAAGAGCCAGGGCATTTATATTATCAATACCTAATGCACCAACGTTAAATACGCGTATAGGGTCTTCTCCCAATTGAATGACGCGCTGTCTATAGTCTTCAGTTGATGTGAAGTGCAAATAGCTGAGTTTCGAAATTGCGTGTCGGATTGCATCATCATAAGCCCCTTCTGTAATTTCTCCTCCGTGTAAGTGAATAATGGGTATTTTTGAAATAGTGGCAGCCGCTGCCATAGCTAACATTTCATAGCGATCGCCTAAGATAATAATAGCATCGGGTTTTAGTCGATTAAATGCTTCTGCATAGCTAATCAACCCTAGTCCCATCGATTTACTAATCCCTACTGCTGTATCAGAAGATACCAACATTTCTATTTCTTCATCAATGGCAAAGCCATCATCGATAATAAATTTTTTAGTCAAGCCAAATTCAGGAGATAAATGTGCCCCTGTAACCAATAATTGCAAGTGAAATCCAGTATGATTATTCAATGCATGTATCAAAGGCTTCAACAACCCATATTCTGCACGAGTGGCGGTAGTAACACAAATTTTTTTCATTCTACATTTCAATTAAATCATCTTCTTCAAAATTTTTGATCGCTTTACTTCCAATAACTGAATCCCATTTCATCGGTGAAATTCCATTCCCAGGTCGTTTTACCGTAACATTTTCCTCTGACAATAGTTCGCCTTGTCGAATATTCTTTTTTGCGACAATACTCTTTCTCGCTATGGCAATATTTTTAAGTTCAGAATGACTTGGTTCCTTCAAACCAGTACCTGCAATAGCCATTTCGACATTTCTAATTGCGGCAACCATTGCTTTTAATTCTTGAGGTTCAAGAGAAGCAACATGGTCTGGACCAGGCATTGTTCTATCTAAGGTGAAATGTTTTTCAATTACTGTAGCACCTAGAGCCACTGCGGCTATTGGCACTTCTATTCCCATCGTATGATCCGAATAACCAACTGCTACACCTAACTTATCTTGAATAAGGTTCATCGCTTTTAGATTCACATCTTGCATTGGGGTAGGATACTCTGTATTACAGTGTAAAATGGTAATATTGTCTTTTGCTATCCCTGCTGCTATAAATACCTCCAATGCTGCTTCTACCTCGGCTAAAGAACACATTCCTGTCGATAAGATTACTTCGTTAAACAAACGGGCTGCTTTTCTTAGATAAGGCAGGTTCGTAATTTCCCCTGAAGGAATTTTAACTAAATCTAAACCAACATCTTTTAAGTAAGCTAAAGATTCTAAATCAAATGCGGTAGAAAAAAACTTGATCCCTTTTTGCTCACAATACGCTAACAACTGCGTATGGTCTTCTTTTGACAATTCTAACTTTTTCAACATTTCCAGCTGAGAATCGTTACCATTGCCCGTATTAGCGATTTGGTATTCGGCTTTTTTTGCATTTTTTGAAACTAAGGCATCTGCCTTGAATGTTTGGAACTTGATATAGTCTACACCAGCTTCAACAGCGTGATCTATTAATGCAAAGGCATTAGCTAGATCACCATTGTGATTTACACCAGCTTCGGCTATTATTATTGTTTTCTTCATATTTTCTTTAACTAGCAGGATTCCCATATACTATACTGTTATCAGCTATGTCCTTTACCACGACTGATCCAGCACCAATAATACAGTTCTTCCCTATTTTTATTCCTTGCCTAACCACAGCATTTGCTCCAATAAATGTTTGCTGTCCGACATTTACATTTCCTGCCAGGACAGCACCAGGTGCGATATGTACTCCTTTTTCTAGCACACATTCATGTTCGACAATAGCCCCTGAATTGATAATACACATATCTCCAATAGTTGAGAAGGCATTTACTATAGCACCAGCATTAACAAAAACACCCTTTCCCATGCTACAAAATGAACTCACAGTTGACTTTGGGTGTACTATGGTCACAAGCTCCTTATTCTTGGATAAGATAAACTCACCAATCCTAACTCGCAAGTTGTTATCGCCAATACCTAGGGCAAACAATCGATCTGAATGCCAATCAAAGGAGTCGTTTCTTTCACTTCCCAAATAATTCAAATCAAAAGGATTTCGAACCGCTTCTGATACGTCACAATAGGCTACGATCTTGTTTTCACTCAACAAGGCCGCATCATAAACAACATATCCATGTCCTGAATACCCTACGAGAACTATTTCTACACTATCTTGCACTACTTGGTATGTTTACAATTCTGTCTTCCAAAAACTCTGCATTGATTTGTTCATCACGTTGACAGTCTTTATACATCGGCAATCTGTACATCAATTGCCAAATTGGTCTTGTCATAACACCCGCATCATTTGTTTCCTTCAAGAAAGCATCTCTTTCCATTCTGTCTTGTAGCTCTACACACATTAACCAATAATTCGCACGTGTATCTTTTGTTTCTTCTCTAAATTTTATTCCTTCACCTTTAAAAAAGGAGATATATTCTTGTGCAATTTGTCGTTTGCTTTGGAGCAACACGTCTAATTGCTCCAATTGAGCGCATGCTAATGCCGCATTTAGATTTGGCATGCGGTAATTATAGCCAAGCTCTTCGTGGTAAAACTCGTAAGGATGTGGTCGTTTTGCAGTAGTAGTAATAAACTTTGCACGCGTTCCTATTTCTACGTCATTTGTAATAATTGCACCACCGCCACCGCATGTTACTGTTTTGTTACCATTAAAGGAAAATGTCCCCAATAATCCAAAACTCCCTGTGTGTTTACCTTTGTAGTAACTACCTAAAGATTCTGCCGCATCCTCAATAATAGGAATACACCACGTATCACACACCCTAATTAATTCGTCTATATGAACAGGAAAACCAAACGTGTGCATTGGAACACAAGCCGCTATTCTCTTTCCTGTCTTTTTATTATAACACTGATTATCTCTAACTTGAGCGAATTCTTCTAGGAAGCTTTCTAATGCACGAGGTGATAATCCCATGGTATCTAAATCAACATCAATGAATACGGGCTTAGCTCCAATATAAGCGATTGCATTTGCTGTTGCCACAAACGTCAACGCTTGAGTGATTACCTCATCACCAGAACCAACGCCAGCCAATTGCATAGCAATATGTAGAGACGCCGTTCCATTGACAACTGCTATTGCTTTATTCGCCGTTGTTATATCTTGCATCATTACTTCAAATTGGTCAACATAAGCACCTACTGAAGAGACAAAAGTAGAATCAATCGTATCTAATACATACTTTCTTTCATTACCTCTGAAACGCGGCTCATGTAAAGGGATGAATTTATCTGTTTGATATATATTGCGAACAAAATCAATTGTATTACCTATATTTTTCATGCTATTACATTTTTGAATCTAAATACTTACCTTTTTCTTGATGTCCGAAGTTAGGAATCATTGCGTGAAATAAATCAACGAGTTCTTCTTTGTTCCATCTCTTATTTTCTTTCATACGACCAATCGCAGTTGTGAAAGTATTCAACTTTTCTTCTTCAAAGAATAGCTCATTTTTAATTACGCCTAAATTGACAAATCGATCCATATCCAGCACTTCTCTATCGGTGAAGAACTCTTCAAAATCTTTTTCTCCAGTGGTATCACTTGCTGTAAAAAGGCAAGGCCATTTCCCCTCTTGTGGCAAGGAATGAACTAAGGCTCTAGCCTCTTCTTCTGATTGACACAAATAAGGCTCATATCCTAAGTTTTTAAGGTATTTTTCAGCGATCTCAGCGAAGGTAATTAAGTGTAAATGTTCACTTAATTTAGGGAAAAAGATATCTCTGTTTTCTCCAAAAATGCAAGACATCAAACACAACTCTCCCGATTCTTTAGGAACAACAAAGTATCGTTTAATGTCATTTGGAGCAACAATGGGCTGTTTTTTCTCAATTCGTTTGTTAAATCCATGTAATAAAGAACCATCGGAGAAAGCTACATTGGCAAAACGAGCGGTAGAAATATCAATTTGCGTACTTTTACGCATTAAATACATTTCCATAATACGTTTAGAAGCTCCCATCATATTTACTGGATTAGCAGCTTTATCTGTAGAAACACAAAAATATTTCTTCACTCCTTTGTCAATCGATTGTTGTATTGTCTTATCTGTATTGAAAATATTGACATCAATCATTCGCATTAACGTAAATGGATCTTTTTCACTTCTTACATGTTTCAGTGCAGATAAATTTAATACGTAATCGTATTTGCCATCTGCTTCTATAAATGCATCGTATTCAACAGATCCAATATCTAAAGCAAACGTTTGAAAATCTCCATCAATATATCCATATGAACTACGGATATCTCTTACTAATTCGACCATATTGTTTTCGCTAATATCAACAACATGTAATTTTTTTGGATTGCGCTTAAAAATTTCTTTTGTAACTGCCTGTCCTATAGATCCAGCTCCTCCAATAACTAAAAAACTAGATGAAGAAACTATTTGTCGTAATTCTGAATCATACTTACTAATATCTTCAGTAAATAATTCTTTTTCTCTGCCTATTAAACTTAATATATTCATATGATTATAACCTTGCATCAACTTTACTTCTATCTAAACAAGCCTTAGTATCAAAAACAACAGCATTTTCTACCATTAAATCATTAAAGTCCAACGCTAAAAACTGTTGGTGTGCAACAGCTATAATAACAGCCTCATACTTTTTATCTTTTGGCAAGCTAGTTTCTATTTCAATTCCATACTCGTGTTTTACTTCCTCTGCTTTTGCCCACGGATCGTAAACATCAACATTTACACCATATTTTTTAAGCTCTTTGTGAATATCTGCTACTTTGGTATTTCGTACATCAGGGCAGTTTTCTTTAAAGGTAACGCCTAAAATCAAAACGTTAGCTGCTTTAATGCGTAAATCCTTTTCAATCATCAATTGAATCGTTTTGGAGGCTACAAAAGAAGCCATACGATCATTTACTCTACGTCCTGATAGGATCACTTCTGGATGATAGCCTAATTGGGTAGCTTTGTGTGCTAAGTAGTATGGATCAACAGAGATACAATGTCCTCCAACTAACCCTGGTTTATACTTTAAGAAGTTAAATTTAGTTCCTGCCGCTTCTAACACGTCATTGGTATCAATACCTACCTTATCAAAAATCAAGGCCAATTCATTTACAAATGATATATTGACATCGCGTTGTGCATTTTCAATTGCTTTAGAAGCTTCAGCCACTTTTAATGAAGGGGCTAAATGCGTACCTGCTTTGATGATTGTTTTATAAAGCTGATCTATTTCCGTTGCAATTTCAGGCGTACTTCCTGAAGTTACTTTTACAATTGTTGTTAAGGTATTCACCTTATCTCCAGGATTGATGCGTTCAGGCGAATAACCTACAAAGAAATCTCGATTAAAAGTCAACCCAGAAAACTCAGCTAACAACGGCACACACACTTCTTCTGTACAACCTGGATATACGGTAGATTCGTAGATCACGATATCGCCCTTTTTCAGCACTTTTCCCAACATTGATGATGCACCGCGTAAAGGTTTCAAATCAGGAGCGTTAAACTCGTCAATTGGCGTTGGAACAGTTACAATATATACGTTGGCACTAGCCAATATGTCCAGGTCATTTGAAGCGAGATATCCTTGTTGAAAACTTGTTTGCTTTGCTTTCGCTAAGGATGCATTTAATTGCTCTAAATCAGCTTCTAAGGTATGATCCTCTCCTCTGTTTAATTCCTCAACTCTTTCTTTGTTAATATCGAATCCAATGACTGGAAAATGCTTAGAAAATTCTATGGCTAAAGGTAAACCCACATATCCTTGTCCTATTACGGCAATTTTGTAATCTGTTCTCATTCGTTCTAATGCTGCTTTTAATTATTTTCCTTTTCCTATTGTATATACTTCAAATCCTATTTGTTCTAAAGCCTGACGATTTAGGATATTGCGACCATCGAAAACAAAAGCAGGTTTCTGCATATTGTCGTAAATGCGTTGCCAATCGTAGGTTGTAAATTCGTCCCATTCGGTTAAAACTGCCACGGCATGTGCGTTTTCTAGCGCCTCATAGGGATCTTGGTGTACGGTAAGGTGTTCTTTATTTGATTCTGGCGCACGCGTAGCCAAATAGTCCAAATCGGACAACATTTGCATTTGGGTTACTTTGGGATCGTACACGTGAATTTGGGCTTCTTCTTCCATCAAGTCATTGGCAACGTAAATAGCCGCTGACTCCCTTGTGTCGTTGGTGTCTTTTTTAAACGCCCATCCCAAAAAGGCTATCTTTTTGTCGTTTACCGTATTGAATAAGGTAGAGACGATATTTTCTGCAAAGCGGCGTTTTTGGTAGTCGTTCATGATGATGACTTGTTCCCAATAGTTGGCCACTTCTTCTAAACCATAGGTTGTTGCAATATACACCAAGTTGAGAATGTCCTTTTGAAAACAAGACCCCCCAAAGCCAACAGAGGCTTTTAGGAATTTGTTTCCGATACGGCTATCGGTTCCAATGGCACGAGCCACCTCACTTACATCAGCGCCTGATGCTTCACACAAGGCAGAAATAGCATTGATGGAAGACACGCGTTGGGCTAAAAACGCATTGGCTGTTAGCTTCGACAATTCTGACGACCATACATTGGTGCGCAAGATGCGCTCTTGAGGTACCCAAGCGGCGTAAATAGACGCCAATGCTTCAATTGCCTCTTGTCCTTTTTCGGTTTCTGCTCCTCCAATCAATACGCGATCGGGATGCATCAAGTCTTGAATCGCTGTTCCTTCTGCCAAAAACTCTGGATTGGACAGAATTTGAAACTCTACCCCATTGCCCGTTTGATCTAAAATGCGCTTTATCGCTTGAGCGGTACGCACGGGAAGGGTTGATTTTTCTACAACTATTTTATCTGTTTTGGCTACACGCGCAATTTGACGGGCGCATAGCTCAATGTATTTTAAATCGGCTGCCATCCCCTTTCCTTTTCCATAGGTTTTGGTTGGGGTATTTACGGAAATGAAAATCATATCCGCTTCGTCAATGGCTTTGTCTACGTCTGTATCAAAAAATAAGTTACGCCCTCTTGCCTCAGCTATAACTGCGTCTAAACCGGGCTCGTAAATCGGCAATTGATCCAAGTCTGTATTGTTCCACGCTTGAATACGCGCTTCATTCATGTCCACTACAGTAATTTGAATATGCAGGTTTTTCTGCGCAATAACGGCCATGGTCGGTCCACCAACGTAACCTGCACCCACACAACAAATTTTAGTAATACTCTTCATCTAATAACCTTCGGTATAATCTTATTATAATCTACTATCTACAATGTCTTGCGCTAATACACTTTTGGTATCAAACACAACACCATTGTTGTGCACTAGCTCTCTGACGTTAAATTTATCAAATTCGCGATGGGCTGTGGTTAAGACAACGGCATCATATTGTTGTGTTAGGATGTCCTGAGAAGAGAGCACCTCAATATTGTACTCTTCTTTTACCTCTTGGGGGGCTACCCAAGGGTCATACACCGCTACATCCATTCCGTAGGACACTAATTCGTCATAGATATTCGCTACTTTGGTATTGCGGGTATCAGGGCAATTTTCTTTGAAAGCAAAGCCGAGTAGTAACACTTTTGCCTGGCTGACATTGATGTTTTTTTGCACCATTAGCTTGACTACTTTACTGGCGATAAACACGGGAATCTCGTCGTTGACGCGACGTCCGGAAAGGATCACATCGGGATAATACCCCAGCTGAATGGCTTTGTGTGCCAGGTAGTAGGGATCTACTGAAATGCAGTGTCCGCCTACTAGTCCGGGTTTAAACTTTAAGAAGTTAAACTTAGTCCCTGCTGCTTCTAACACTTCTTGTGTGTCAATGCCAATGCGGTCAAAGATCAACGCCAATTCATTTACAAAGGAGATATTGACATCGCGCTGTGCATTTTCAATGACTTTAGCCGCTTCTGCCACTTTAATTGACGTCGCTTTATGGGTGCCAGCATAAATAATTTGCTGGTATAACTGATTGATTTCTTCTGCTACTTCGGGTGTACTTCCGGATGTAACCTTGACGATCGTTTCTAAGGTATTGATTTTGTCCCCTGGATTAATGCGCTCTGGGGAATAGCCGACGTAAAAGTCTCGGTTGAACACCAACTTAGCGGTAGCTTCCAAAACGGGAATACACTCCTCTTCGGTACATCCGGGATATACCGTTGATTCATAGATAACAATATCGTTGGGTTTGAGCACTTCACCTACTAAACGGGAAGCACTTTTTAAAGGGGATAAATCAGGGGCATTGAATTGATTAATCGGGGTAGGAACGGTAATGATATACACATTGGCTTCAGCTAAATCTTTGATCTCGCAACTAGGCAAGTAGCCCTTTATGCCTCCAGAGGTTTGGTAGGCAATTAACGATACCTTCAGCTGCTCTTCGTCCGCTTCTTTGGTATCGTCTTGTGCGTTTCTCAAGCTCGCAATGCGCTTTGCATTGATATCAAAACCCACTACAGGATAGTGTTTTGAAAATGCCAAGGCCAAAGGCAAACCTACGTAGCCTTGTCCTATTACAGCAATCTTATATTCCTTTTTCATTTTTTTTTATTACTTTCTTATTACTTAAAAATTCAGATAAAAAAGTAAGGTGTTTTTAGCCTAAGCTTCTCCCTAAGCACACAAAGGTACATTTTTTAACCATTATGCACAGCATTCCTTTTATTATTTTTAAGCTAATAGCATTTCTTGTCTGTCTTAAAAAATCGCCCTTTCTACACATAAAAAGTTAAAATTCTTTAAAGCAAAGCTTTACTCGCGAAACATCCTCTGTTTTATTCCTTTTATCTAAATAGATTGATGTTTTTACCTCTTGATTTTTTGTTTATTTTTTAAATTAGCAGTACACAACTACTTATTTTACAAGGTAATTGTTTTGTTGTTGTTTTTTGGGAGGGGCTTTTGAACAGCAAGTCTTTCTTTTCAGCCAATACTTGCTATTTAGTATAAACGTGGTTTGCTTCTTTTTATTTTATATATTTTTTTGTTTTTGTGCGGTGTATCTCACTTAGTTTATATTTTGTTTTGGTGTTCGATGAATCTATGATTTGTTGTTCGCGCGGTTTGCGCGGTTTGTTTTTTGCGCGGTTTGTTTAGTTTCTTCATTTGTAAGATAATTGTGCTTCACAAAGAGCAAAGAACAACGAGCAAAGAACAACGAGCAAAGAACAACGAGCAAAGAACAACGAGCAAAGAGCAACGAGCAAAGAGCAAAGAGCAAAGAGCAAAGAGCGAAGAAATCTGTGCGGTTTATCTCACCGAGTTTATATTTTGTTTTGGTGTTCGATGAATCTATGATTTGTTATTTGCACGGTTTATCTCACCGAGTTTATATTTTGTTTTGGTGTTCAATGAATCTATGATTTGTTGTTCGCGCGGTTTGCGCGGTTTGTTTTTTGCGCGGTTTGTTTAGTTTCTTCATTTGTAAGATAATTGTGCTTCACAAAGAGCAAAGAACAACGAGCAAAGAACAACGAGCAAAGAACAACGAGCAAAGAACAACGAGCAAAGAGCAACGAGCAACGAGCAACGAGCAAAGAGCAACGAGCAAAGAGCAACGAGCAAAGAGCAACGAGCAAAGAGCAACGAGCAAAGAGCAAC
>NZ_JACAKI010000013.1:0-105442 GCF_030326445.1 Myroides sp. DF42-4-2 | reverse complement strand
TTTTTTTTGATTTGTTGAACGTTAACTTTCATAGGAAAATTGATTTTTTATGGTCAACCTATGTCAGGGACGTACATAACTGATTAACTAATTAACCAATTAACTGTTAACCGATTAACTGATTAACTAATTAACTGTTAACCGATTAACTGATTAACCGATTAACCGATTAACTATTAGCTAATTAACTGTTAACCGATTAACCGATTAACTATTAACTAAACCTCGCAACCATCAGGACCGCAAGCTTTGGCATCCTGATCGCCTTTCATTTCAAATTTAGGTTGGCTTTCTTCAAATGCTTGAGTAAGTGCTTCAGCGAAGGTATCAATAGGTTGTGCGCCTGAAATGCCGTATTTGCGATCAATAACAAAGAAAGGTACACCTGAAATGCCCAGAGTCTGTGCTTCTTCAATATCATTTCTTACCTCTTGGGTTTGATCTTCACTTTGCAATAGCGCTAGAACTTCTTCCTTAGGCAATCCGATTTCCGTTGCCAATGTTGTTAGCACCTCTATATCACCAATATTTTTTCCTTCTGTAAAATGCGCGAAGAACAACACTTCTTTCATTTCGTTTCCTTTGCCGTGTTGCTGTGCGAAGTGAATCAAGCGGTGCGATCGAAATGTATTAACCGGAATAGCAATATCCTGTCTAAAATTGATTCCCACAGCAGATCCTGCTTGTTGTAGGTGATCCATCATCCCTTCGATTTGCTCTTTCGGCATGCCTTTGCGTTTCACTAAGTATTCCAATGTAGATTCAGATGCTCCCTCTACAGGTAAGGTAGGGTCTAATTGAAAACTTTTCCATTCTACTTCGATTTTATCTTTAAAAGGCAATTGTTCTACTGCATTTTCAAAGTGTTTCTTTCCAACATAACAGAAAGGACACATTACGTCTGACCATATTTCTACTTTCATTTCTCTACATTTTTAAAGTTATAACAAGGGGGAGATAAAGCTACACCCTATTAGTCAAATATACGATTTACAACGGACTTCAGCCTACTCTTTTAACAGATACAACGGGACTAATCACATCAATTCACCGAATGTAAAATGCTTAGCCTTGCATTGAATTATATTTAAGTTAACAAAATCAAGTAGATTTAACATTTTTTTAATATTTTTAACCCCACAAAAATAACCAGCATATGAAACACATGTACCTCTTTCTCCTGTTTATACTAACGACCATCGCTTCTCCTGGACAAATAAGAAAGCAAGTCTTTTTTATTGGGAATAGTTATACGTATACGGGAAATATTCCGAAATTGATTCAGCATATGGCACAATCCACGGGAGATATATTGGAATATGAAGAACATGTTCCAGGGGGATCTTCCTTTCAAGATCACGTGAACAACAGGGCAGTAACTGATAAAATCAACAGTAAAGCGTGGGATTATGTAGTATTACAAGAACAGAGTCTGCGTCCAGCCCTTGGAGAAAGCTATAGTGCTCCCTATGCTCGAGTATTAAATGAGCGCATAAGAAACGTTTCACCTTGTACGAAAACGTTATTCTACATGACTTGGGGGCGTGAAAATGGAGAAGCGAACTTTTGTAACCAAGGGATGGCCCATATGTGCACTTATAGTGCTATGGATGATAAAATCTATGAGACTTACAGGGCAATGGCTATAGATAATCAAGCAGAACTATCACCTGTAGGACGTGTTTGGCGAAAAATACGCGAACAATATCCGGCATATAGACTTTATAGCAATGACGAATCTCACCCGTCAATGTTGGGATCTATGGCGGCGGCTTATACTTTTTACACAGTGTTGTTTAAAAAAGATCCTACTTTACTTACCTACAATGCAGGTTTAACAGCTGAACAAGCGACCAACATCAAGCGCATTGTAAAGGAAGTAGTGTTTGATGATTTCTCAACGTGGTTTATAGGTGTACATTACAACAAATCAGGATTTGAATATGAGCTCATTGATTCGCCAAGTGTACAATTCAATAATACCACTCCTAATGTAGAGGAAATCAATTGGGATTTTGGCGATGGGACGACCTCTACCGAACTCCATCCACTCCACCGTTACGAACAATTGGGACAGTTTACTGTTACCTTAACAGTAACAAGCTGTAAAGAGATCTATACCGTACAAGATACCATTAGCATTGAAACGCTAAGCACTAGCGTTTTTGAAGATCAACACTTTGTTGTATACCCCAATCCAACTACTGAATCGCTTTTTGTACACTTGGATGACGATGCTACTTTTGTCATTTTTGATTTGACGGGAAAAAAACTAAATAGCCCTGTAACCCGCCAAAGTGGATTCTATCAACTAGAGGTGAAACACTTGGCAAAAGGGACTTATATTCTTCAAATAAAAACGACAAAAGGACAAGAAGACGTTAGATTTATTATAAAATAATTGACTTATTTAAGGAAGAAAAATAAATCATTCAATTATTTTACCTAGTTTTACAACTGTGTATAAATTAATTATTAATTCACCTTATACATTTTTTATACAGTTGTCTATTTATTACCCAACCATCAACTTTATAGAGTAAAGAAAAAGGAAGCTGATTAGCTTCCTTTTTATCTATTTTTATCCTTTATTTCACCCAAGTATCTTTTCCAGCTATAAGTCCAGAAATTAAGAGGGTAGCAGACATGATTAACAAGAAGATCAAAGAATAGATCCAGTCTTTTGAAAAATCAAAAAGGGCTCCAAAAATTGGAGGTCCACAAGCGGCGATCAAATAACCAAAAGACTGTGCCATACCTGATAATTCAGCTGATTGTACAGTACTTCGGGTGCGCAAGACGAACAACAACATCGACAAACTAAATGCTAATCCACTAGCCAATCCAATCATTACGCACCATACCACAATATATTCAGTACGAAAGATAATGATACCGCCAATTCCCACCATAAACAATACCCCCACAAGTAGAGACAATAGCTTTTGGTTGTTCATTTTACTGGCAATAATTGCTCCTAGAAACGTCATAGGTAATTGGGCAAATTGTACATAGGACAAAATCCATCCAGAGTCTTCCACGGACATACCCCATGTTTGCATTACTTTAGGTAACCAAGCGGCTAAACAGTAAAACAACAAGGATTGAACTCCCATAAATACGGTGACTGCCCAGGCTAATCCAGAGGTATACAAATTGACTTTAGGCTCATCGATGGCAAAATTTCCTTTAACGGGGTCCACTTGTTTCTTCTTCACTTGTGGAATCCAAACGACAATAGTCACTAAAGACAGTACAAGCCAAATTCCGATAGATCCCTTCCACCCCATGCTCGTATAGGTTCCTAAACTAATACTAAAACCTGCGGCTAATGCGGCTGTTAAATTCATAGCCACCGAATAGATTCCCATCATACTTCCCACTTTGTGTGGAAAATTGTTCTTGATAAAAGCAGGCATTAATACATTACCTACAGTAATAGCGGTCCCCACTAAAGCGGCTCCTAAAAATAGGGAAACAATATTGCCTAAAGGGCGAATAAACAAGCCTACACTCAGTAAGACCAACGAAATTAACAAGATCAATTCCATGCCATACTTGCGAGAAAATTTGGGAACCAATCCCGACAACAACGCAAAGGCCATCAAAGGAATAGTCGTAACCAAACCAGCGGTTGTATTTGACAAGGCCAGTGATTTGCTGATTTCTCCAATTACCGGACCAACCGAAGTAAGCGGTGCACGAAGGTTGGACGCTATAAAAATAACTCCCAAAAGCATCAGTATTTCTTTCGCTTTCGTAGTTTTCACTGCTCCAGTATTATTTGAATGATTCATCTTTTATTTTTTGAGTTTGTTTAAAACACAAAATTATATGGAATTAAATGATTAAATTCGCCATATATCATAACTAAAACGACAAGTATGTACGGACCAGAATTAGTGGATAAAGTCAAAAAAAACGGTTTTGTTTGGCATGCAGAAAACTGGAAACACAACAATGAGTTCCACCACCATCACAAAGCACAGTTGGTCTTTGTAGAATCGGGCTACCAATACTTGCATACGACGAATAATCAGTTTTTATTACCTCAGCATCACGCGGCTTGGATTCCGTCTAACCTTCCACATAAAACGACTGCTGCCTCAGAATCTGTTTCTCTGAGAACGCTGTATTTTAATACGGATGGCATGCCTTCGTTTTACGATGATTTATACTTATTTTCGGTTCCTGCTGTTTTGAGAGAGATGATCATGTACACGGAAAAATGGTCTTTGAATATGGAATATCGCCAAAGTGAACAGACTTTTTTACTGGCTATTTTAGAAGAATTGCCTTCGTTTATTCAAGAGTCTCTACCCTTGATTACTCCTGTTCCCAAATCGGCTAATTTGCTTGCGGTGACCGCGTTTATTCACCAAGCCTATGGAGCGCCCATTTCTATTGAAGATTTAGCTGCCAAAGGTTTTGTCAGTATGCGTACATTAGAGCGACAGTTTAAAAAAGAAACCGGCATTAGTCTAGCGAAGTACATTCAGATGGTGCGCATAATCAAATCGCTAGAGTTGCTCAGTGAAGGGCAATTAAACATTGGCGAGATTGCTTTTCGCGTGGGATACAGTAGTGCACAGTCCTACAGCAATGTATTCACTAAGTTATTGGGCAAACGCCCGAGTGAGTATTTTGAATCCCCAATCAAATAGAGACAAAAAAAGCCAACGCAATCGTTGGCTTTTATATTTACTAGTTTTCTACAGGTAAGAAATTATATTCTTTTGCATAGAATAACATTTGTTCTTCAAATGTTTTAGGTTGTTTAATTACGTAATCTGTAACCTCACCTTTGTCATTCGTAACAGGTACAATATAAGGGTTTACAAAACCTCTATATGGTGCTGCATCAAATTTTGCATTGCGTTCCAATACTTCTTTGTGAATCGCTTGATCAACTTTCACACCGTAAGTTTCTACTAATTGTTTGGCAGCATTGTAATCTCCTTCAGATTTAATGCGTTGTGTTTCTCTTAGCAAGTCACCGAATAAGGCGTGTAATTTTTCATAATCAGTAATGTTGAAGTAGGTTTTTCCATTGCGCACAACTTTTTCAATGACGTTGTCTTTTTTACCTTTCTCAAAAACCCAAGCACTTACCCATTGGCGGTTTCTCATATGTGCTTCTTCAATATCTGCTCCTGGTTCTAAGCGCACTAATTGCGTCATTAAACCATTTCGGATGTATCCGTCATAAGCAGCCATCCCCACAGCTTTCCAATCATCCACCAATCCTATTTCTTGTAATTTAGGGTTGTATAAATAGAATAAACCTACTAGATCCGCACGTCCTTCTTCTAGTGTTGAAGCATAGCTTTTTAATGTTTCTTTTGGTTGACCAATGCCTTGATTAATTTGACCTGAGGCATGTCCAATTACTTCGTGTAGAGCCGTATGTAATTTATCAGCTAACTCCCCATATTTTTCTTCTAATTTAATTTCTTCTTCATCATGGGCAAATTCTTTCAGTTTACCAGAACCGCCAGCGTGGTTATAAGAATCAATAATATTCCCTAAAGAGATTGACTTTGATCCGTGTTCAGCTCTAATCCAATCTGCATTAGGCAAATTCACACCAATTGGGGTCGAAGGCGAAGAATCTCCAGATTCTGAGGCAACAATTACCGTTTTATACGTAACACCTGTTACATTTTTCTTTTTGTGCTCTGGCATCAGTGGGGAATTATCTTCAAACCATTGCGCTTCTTTAGAAAGAACTTCCATCTTTTTAGACATATCGAAGTCTTTGATTTGCACCACGCTTTCATAGGAACCTTTATGTCCTAATGGGTCGTTGTACACTTCAATAAATCCATTGTTGTAATCAATATTACCTTCGGTAGCTTCTACCCATGCCACATTGTAATCATCCCAAGTTTTTAAGTCACCTGTTTTATAATATTGGATTAACAATTGTAACGCATCGGCTTGTTTTTGATTTTCAGCAACAGTTACTGCTTTCTCTAACCAGAAGATAATTTTGTCAATAGCAGATCCGTACATCCCACCGCTTTTCCAAACTTTCTCTACTAATTTTCCATTTTCTTTTACCACTTTAGAGTTTAACCCTGTTGAAAGTGGACGCAAAGGGTCTGGACTTTTCATGCTATTGTAAAAAGCTTCTACCTCAGCTTCAGAAATTCCTTCCCCATAAAAGTTTACAGCAGAGCCTTCTACCAAGCCTTTCGCTAGATCTAGGTTTACTTTTTTATTGTCTACATCATTGAACAAAATATCCACAACGCTAGCATCTAGTGTTGTTTTCGTATCAGCTAACAAAGTTTCGAAATACGCCTTAGCAAAAGCAGGTTTAATTTTGTCATTGGAATAATGGTGGTGAATTCCATTAGAGAACCACACGCGTTTTACATACACGACGAAATTTTTCCAATCATCAGTGTCTTTATCCCCCGCATAATTGACATAGATGTTCTCTAATGCTTGACGGATTTTAAGGTTGTGTTTGTAGTTTTGATCCCAAATAATATCGCGTCCTGCGTATCCTGCTTGACTCAAATAGTACACCAATTCTTTTTCTTTGAGCGTCAAATCTTCCCAACCAGGAATTTGATATCTCAACACCTCAATATCAGCAAATTGATCAACACTAAATTCAAAATTCTCTATTGTTTCCGCTGTTTTTTCAGCTTCATTTTCTTTGTTTTTTCCACATGATAATGCCATTGCCGAAGCCAATACAATACATGCCATTGTGTTTAATTTCATAAGTAATACTTTATTCGTCTTGTAACAAATATATAAAATATGGCATGAACCGCCACCTTTTCTTTGATTGAAAAAAATAAATTCTATTTTTTTTGTTCTATTTCTTTAAATAATCATCAGTAAAATGCGTATCTGCATTTGGATTATTAAATTTTTCTTGGTTGTAATCAAGGGATTTATTTCGGGGAATTGACAAGGACTGCCAAGCTTGATTTTTGATCAATTTGCCGATGTAAACAATTTGCCCAATGTGATAGGGATAATGGGCTAATTGGCGGTATAAAGCTTCGCCTACGGTGTGGTCTTGATTTCGAATTTTGACAACGGTGTCGATATTCTCCGAGGTAATCGAATCTAGTGTTTCAAATAGGATGGCCCATCCTTTTTCCCAATTTGTAATCAATTCATGTCGATCGTAAACGCCAATGGCAAATTCTTGGTCGCGATTTCTCCACTGTTTTTCTCCGTCTTCGGTAAAGAAATGGGTGAAACGCGAAGCTAAATTTCCCGAGAGGTGACGCATTAACATGGCAATAGAATTACTTTCTTCATTGTATTGCCAATTCAACTCTTCTTGTGAAAGAAGCAGTATGGTTTTATCTGCTAGCATGCGGTAGTATTCAAACTGTTTGCGAATGCCTTGTACTTCTTGTATTGTCATCGTTATCTATTGTTTTCCTCTAATTTAATTCATTTTACAAAAAAATAAAACACTCTAGTACAAAAAACAAAGAATATAGGACTCTTCCCTTCACACAATTGTTTCTCTTCTAAAATCCATTAATTATTCTATTTTTTTTAGTCAAAAAATTATTTTTTTGGCATAGTAATTGTATTTCCATTAGAAACTTTTTTTCATACTACTTTTGCCCTATACGCCCCCCAAATTACGTATAGGGCATTTTTATGATCCATGGTGCTTATATCTACGCCACATTTTTTCTTTAAAAAAGTGCATTTTAAACGAGTGTTCGCTACAAATGTTTTTTCTTTGTGACAAATCAAATACAACCATCCCATGATACTACAAATGGAACGAACTTATTTTAGAGCACTCACCACGCAAGATGAAGCGGCTTTATTAGAAATTTATTCAGACAAAGAGGCGATGCAATACAGAGCGAGTCTTCCTTTTGAAACCTTAGCTGACGTCAGAGCCTTTCTCGATCAAGTAGAACGCGAACAGACTACTGGAAAAAAATATCGCTTTGCCTATGTACACCTGGAGACCAATGAACTGATGGGCACTGGCGTTTATACTTTCCTCGATGATGAATCAGTAGAGATTGGGTTTTCTATAGGCAGATCTTTTTGGAAAGGGGGCTATGGAACAGAAGGAACTAGGGGGCTCATCGAACTCATTAAACAGCGCGAACCGCAAATTAAACGCATTATTGGCATTGCAAAAACAGCCAATGAAAAATCCGTTCGCATGATGGAACGCATGAATTTTACTTTTATTAAGCAAGAAGCAGACAAAAGTTATTTCGAATATTTATTGTGAGGTTTGTAAACTATTAACCGTAGACTGTTAACGGTAAACAAACTTGTCCAGTCCGATTTAATCCAATAAATTTGCGGCAATTGATTTCAGCTATGTCTTTATTTACCCGTTCCGCACACCCTATATACAACCTTCAGTTTATGTTGGTTTGTTTGAGTTCTTTGTTATTTTCTGCTAGTTTTAACATGCTAATCCCCGAATTACCTGATTACCTATCGAGTTTAGGCGGAGCGGAATACAAAGGATTAATCATTGGGTTATTCACTATTACGGCAGGTATTTCAAGGCCTTTTAGCGGTAAATTAACGGATAAGATAGGTCGTGTTCCCATCATGGCAATTGGTTCTATTGTCTGTTTTATTTGCAGTTTACTCTACCCTATTTTAACGACAGTTTCGGGTTTCTTGTTTTTGCGTCTGTTACACGGATTTTCAACGGGTTTTAAACCCACTGCTACAGCGGCATACGTTGCGGATATTGTTCCCAAAGAACGCTGGGGAGAAGCCCTGGGGCTACACGGAATTTGCTTTAGCACAGGTATGGCTATTGGTCCTGCTATTGGAAGTACCATAAAGATATATACCTCGATTAACTTCTTATTCTACACCTCGGCTCTGTTTGCCTTGCTCTCGATTTTGATCTTGTTGAATATGAAGGAAACCCTAGAGAAAAAAGAAAAGTTTTCTTTCTCTCTCTTTAAAATTTCACGCAAAGACATCTTTGACCTCAAGGTATTCCCTGCAGCTTTTGTTACGTTTTTATCTTATATCGCCTATGGGGTAATCTTGACACTTATTCCCGATTGGACGGGGCATCTAGGTTTAGAAAATAAAGGAATCTTCTTTATGATCTTTACTGTTTCCTCTTTGTTGGTTCGCTTCTTTGCAGGCAAAGTATCAGATCGCTATGGCCGTGTATTAATTATTATTATTGGCTTAGTACTTTTGTTTGTATCCCTAGTGATTATTGCCTTCTTCCAAACGGTCAATGGCTTGTACTTAGGGGCATTCGTCTATGGTATTTCCCTAGGTGTTTTGTCTCCCGCCCTCAATGCGTGGACCATCGACTTTAGTTCACCAGATCAGCGTGGAAAAGCAATTTCTACCATGTATATTGCCTTAGAAGCAGGAATTGGAGGGGGTGCCTTTGCTGCAGGTTGGTACTACAAAGATCACATCGATCACATTCCGACGATTATGTACATCAGTTCGGCTATTATTGTATTGAGTTTGTTTTATATGCTGTCCAAGCAATTTAAGAGGTAAAACATACCTTTTTTTGGGGTGACAAAGGGATGTACAAAGGATAAACTGCCTAAGCTTTACAGAAAATACTTTGCTGGGGTAATCCCTGTATGATTTTTAAAAAACTCTATAAAGGCACTATCAGAAGAAAATGCTAGTTGATCACTTACTTCTGAAATCGACGTGTTTTCTGCCAGGAGTTCAATAGCTCGGTATAAGCGCCATTGCTGACGCCAAGCTTGATACGACATCTTGGTTTCTCGCTTAAAAATGCGGGAGATCGTCTTTTCACTTGCCCCTACATCTTGGGCGAGCTCATGTAGAAAGGGAGGTACCCTCTTTTCTAACATAAAAGCGTCCATCACAGCTTGTAGCCTGTAATCTGTAGGAATTTCCAACACATAGGATTCTCTTTGGGCTTGGTGGAATTCATCCCAAAATACCGCTAAAATATTTTGTTGAGAAGCTGTATAGGTGCCTTGCCATTCCCACCAACAAATTCGCTCAATAACTTCAGCGAATAAAGGTGAAACGAGACGAACTTCTAACCCCAAATCCGTCACATCGATTTGGCGAATATCTAAATAAATTGATCGGTAGGCCACTACATTGCGAAAGGTAACACGGTGTTCTAATCCAGCGGGGATAAACATCAGTTTTTGTGGGGGCAGGATTACTTGCTGCTTGTGTGTAAGCAAGGTCATACATCCACTAGGAGCATATAATAGTTGCGCGTGTAAAGCATGGCTGTGAAAACCCGAATCGTGCTGTACTAAATCAGAAGCTAAACCAATCACCTCTTGATTAATCTCTTCTAAGTTCAGCACCTGTTCCTTGTTCAAATATGCCATTTGTCCTGCTTTTGATATTTTTTGTTTTTATACTGTTATAAAGATAAGCCTAATTCGTTAGACTTTTGCATGAGAAATAAAATAAACAATGAAAACAAAATTACAACTGGGTTTTATGGTGGTATTAATGATGTTTCCGCAATTTGTAGAAACCATTTACAGTCCAGCATTACCGAGTATTACACAACACTTTCAAGTAAGTGAAACTCAAGCATTACTCACCATTAGCACCTATTTTATTGCCTTTGCATTTGGGGTGATTTGTTGGGGCATTTTGAGTGACTACATCGGCAGGCGAAAAGCGATGATTTGTGGGCTAACGACCTATATGCTTGCATCTATGCTTGCTTTACTTGCACCGAGCTTTGAAGTTGTATTAATCGCACGAATTATAGCTGCATTTGGAATTGCAGTTGGTTCGGTAATTACACAAACTATGATGCGTGATGTTTATACGGGAGCCGAACTAAGCAAGGTGTTCTCCATTATGGGAATTGCGTTGTCGATCAGTCCTGTATTGGGTTTATTACTAGGCGGTGTAACTGTTTCGACTTTTGAGCACTACGGTGTTTTTTTCCTTCTTGCTGCACTGGCGTTGATTGTAGTGATTAAAGCGTATTATCACTTACCTGAGACCAAGCAAACCCAAGAGAAGATCAGTCGAAGTGCGCTTTTTGGCCTAGCTAAAAAGATGTATACCGACCGCAGTATTTGGCGCTTTGCCCTCTTAGTTATGAGCTATAATGTGCTGTTGTTTAGCTACTATTCCTTTGCGCCTTTTATCTTTGAATCCAATGGGTATGATGCGTCTGTTTACGGATATAGTGGTGTGGTATTAGCCCTAGGATCTTTTGCGGGAAGCTACTTCAACAAAATATGCCTTAGCAAAGGGATATTGGGTAATACCTTAATTCTAGGCGCTTCAATTTTGGCGCTCGCTAGTGCAATGGCAACGGCTATAGTATTGGATTCGATGTGGTTCTTAGTCCCTGTTTTGCTCATTGTTGCGGCTTTTGGAATTGCTATTCCCAACATACTGAGTCAGGCGTTGGTGCACTACAAAACGGCTATTGGTTCTGCGGGTGCCCTATTTGGATTACTGTACTATTTACTGATTGGTTTGGGTTTATATGTCAGCAGTTTACTCCCTCATTTTGGATGGGTATTGCTCCTATTCGCTGGGGTGGGTTTTCTACTAGCCATAGGTTTGCCAAGAAAAAAATAATTATTCTCGCTCAGTTAACGCCAAACGGGTTACAATGGGGAAGTGATCGGAATTTCTAAAATCACTGTGGGTTTTAAAGGATTTTACCTGAATACTTGGATCGACAAAAACGTAGTCAATACGCATCGGATAGTACGGAAAATCGTAGCTCTTTCCAAAGCCACTTCCCGCTTCGATAAAGGCATCCTTGAGGTCACCTTTAATATTGTTATACACATAGGAAAAGGCGCTATTATTCATATCACCGCAAATCACTTTGCGGTGGTTGGCGTCTTTCATATGCGATTGAATTAATTCCGATTGCATTTGTTGTTCAGTAAACGCATTGGATATGCGCCTAAAGATGCGCTTGGACTTCTCCTCGTCTATTTTTTCGTGAATATCAGGACTAATACTGATCGACTGTAAATGGATGCTATACACGCGAATGGTATCCGAATTAATAAATAGATCGGCAAAAATCACATTGTTATTTGAGTTGGGTAAATTGATCTCTCCTTTATCGATTATGCGATATTTGGAGTAAATAGCTTGTCCTGTTTTAATTTTCTCCCCGTGAGAAACAACGTATTTATAGGGAAATTGCTTAAAGTCCAAAGCTGCTCCTTTGGAATATTCTTGCAAGCACAAAATATCGGGATCTTGTAAATCGATGAATTCTTTTATCTTTTGAGGAACAAGTTCGTCAGGAATCCACTTAAACAAATTAAACAAACGAACATTATAGGTCATTAATACAATATCACTTTGCTCTGTAGGTTCATTTTTACCCGTAATCTTATAGAATTTGGTAATAAACGTAAAGCCGAGCACTAAGATTAAAGCAGATAAAATCATTTGTCGTTTCACCTGAATGACCCAATAGAGCAGGAAAACAAAATTAATCAAGATCAACGAGGGAAGTATCAAGGTAAAAACAGAGAGAAATGGAAATAATTTTGGCGCTAAAAAAGGCAATAAATACCCCATCAATGTCCCTATAGCAACAAGGACATTTAAGGTAAATACCACTTTATTAAAACCAGATAATTTCTTCATGTTTTACTCATTTCCCTGACGAAAAAGAAATTCTTTTTCCTCTTTATTTAAGCTTTCATAGCCTGACTTACTAATCTTGTCCAAAATGGCATCAATTTTCTTTTGGGTCGTTTCTTCTCTACTAACGTTTTTATCCCCCTTTTTATTAACATAAACCTGCTTAAATGTAGATTTATTTTTTGCTGTTCGCTTTTTGCGTTTGGCAAGATCGATCCCATTTTTCAATAAGACCGTGTAGCCAACGCCTACCAAAGCACCACCTAGATGAGCAATATGCCCGCCAACATTGGTCGAAGATAGTTGAAACAAATCAATGACAATGATAAACGCAGCAATATAAATCATTTTTATTCTTCCGATTAAGGCAAGTCGTACTTCCATTTGAGGGGCAAAACTAGCTAAAGCGATAAGAGGCGCCATCACAGCGGCAGAAGCTCCTACTAAGCCATATCCCATGGAGAAAAAGAAAGAACACAAGTAATACAACATACTTCCTCCCAAAGCGCCCAGAAAATAAACAAACAAAAATTGTCTTGAGGTGAAGAAGGTAAAAAAAAGATTACTCACAAAGAATAACATAATCATATTCAGCAGTAGATGCCAGATGTTAGCATGTACGAAAGAATAGGAGATAAACGTCCAAAAGCGAGTCAAGGATGCGGCCCCGTCTGCGACAAACGCAACATAGGGGAAGATGCTGTGATAAACCGAAGACAAGACAGCTGAAAGTCCAAAGAGCAAAACAAATACAAGGACATTACTGAAAATCAACACTTGTACCCTATCGCTAATTTTATCACTAAGGTTTAGCTTTCTCTTTAAATCATCGAGTATTTTCATGTTACAAATCCCAGCGGTTTTGTTTGAATTGATTTTTTTTCCAATAGCGCACGAGTAAGAATCCAGTTAAGGCACCTCCTACGTGTGCAAAGTGTGCAATTCCTGTTCCACCACCAAAAATACTGAAACCACCTGTTAAACCACCGATTAAGTCAATCGCTAGAATTCCAGGAACAAAGTATTTCGCTTTGATGGGTACGGGAATAAACATCATCATCAATTCTGCATTCGGGAACATATAAGCAAATGCGACCAAGAAGCCATAGACCGCACCAGAAGCTCCTACTACAGGGGCGTTAAAGGCTGAAATCATGGCACTTAAATCAGTAGATCCCAAAACAGTTTCCCATTGAGTGTTGTACATACCGCTGCGCAATAAATTGTAAATTTCCGATTCTGTATAGCCTGCCGCCACTAATTGACTGACACCGTGTGAAACCGAATAATAGTTCACCCCCATATGTAACAATGCGGCTCCGAATCCTGAAATTAGGAATAAAAGGTATAATCGCTTGGTTCCAAACAGCATTTCTAAGGTAGTTCCAAAAGAGAACAACGCAAACATATTGAAGAAAATATGCATGATTCCTCCATGCATAAACATATAGGTTAGCGGTTGCCACACTTGAAATTTTGCGTTGTCAAAATAGTACATCGCTAAATAGTCGTAGGTTGCAGGTACAAACTGGCTTCCTATAAAAAATAGGACGTTTATAATCAATAACTGTTTTACTCCTTCTGATAGTCTCATTACAGTATAAATTTTCGTTCAATATCTTCTACTTTCATCGTGATAAAAGTAGGTTTCATAAATGGAGAGATATTGGGTTCTTTACAACCAAATAAAGAATTTACAATATCCTCTTGTTCTGTTTCGTTTAGTATTATGCCCGATTTTACGGCTAAACTTTGCGCTAAGGTTTTGGCTATGCGCTCTGTTTGTATGTAATTGGTTTCGGGAATTCCTTCTTGAAAGCTCATAATTAAATCGTCTAGGACAATTTGCGCTTCGCTTTCTGCTACATTCACTGGTAATCCAGATAAAATTACGTGATCCTCGCCCATATTTTCAAAATCAAATCCCATTTGTTTTAACGAAGTTCGAATTTCTTTTAATAAAACAACTTCATAGGGTGCATAGTATAAAGTTAAGGGAAAAAGCAATTGCTGAGAAACAGCATTGGATTTAGTTATATTGCCAATGAATTTTTCATACAAGATGCGCTGATGAGCCCTTCCTTGGTTAATGATTACCATGCCTGACTTAATTGGACTAACGATATACTTTCGCTGAATCTGAAACGTACGCGAGGCTAGAGTCGTCTCAGTATGCTCGTCAAACAAGCTTCCTGTTACTTCTTCTTCTTCAAAGGCAAGTCCACTGATATCGAGCGCACTTCCTTCGCCTTTTAATCCTTCGAAAACCTCTTGCCAAGCCCCTACTTCAGTTGCCGCTGACTTCTTGATTTCTGTTTTGTTGGACTTACTTGCAAAAAACACCGCTTCATCGGCTTTTCTTCCTTCTTTTTTAAATGAAGAGAAGTCAATTGTTGATGTGGTGGTGGTCAGCTTACTTTCAAAAACGTCTTCGTCTTCCTCTTGAGGTTGCTCTTGAGGTTGTGCTGTACGCAAGAATGAACTTTCTTCAAAGGGATTAAAGCCTTGCTCAACAAAGTCTGAATGTTGATTTCCCCCTAAACTAGTTGGGGTTTGGGTAAAAGGGTTATATACTTCTTCCGTTGGGTTCAATCCTTCATTGCTAAAGGGATTATAATGTGTATCAATTTCGATCAATGGCGTTTCCGCTTCTTTGTCTTTAAATTCATAGGGCACATCCAACCCTTCATCCCGATGGAAATCGAGTACAGGCGCTACGTTAAACTGGCCTAAACTGTGTTTGATAGCCGATCGCAAAATACTGTATAACGCTTGTTCATCATCAAATTTAATCTCCGTCTTGGTGGGATGTATGTTGATATCGATGGAATTAGTCGGTACGGTTAGGTAAATAAAATACGTTGGATGAGTCCCCTCTTTAAGTAGGCCCTCATAAGCCGCCAAAACGGAATGGTGTAAATATCCGCTGCGGATATAGCGATCATTAACAAAAAAGAATTGTTCACCTCTGCTCTTTTTGGCAAATTCAGGTTTTCCAATAAATCCTCGAATAGTAACAATTTCTGTTATTTCTTCAATAGGCACCAATTTCTCATTGGTTTTTACCCCAAATACATTGACGATGCGCTGACGCAAATTGGAATTAGGTAAATTGAATACCTCACTGCCGTTGTGAATGAGTGTAAAACTAATAGCGGGATGCACTAAAGTAATGCGTTCAAATTCATCGACGATATTTCTAAATTCGACATTGTCCGATTTTAAGAAATTTCGACGCGCAGGAATATTAAAAAAGAGATTTTTTACGGAGAACACCGTTCCTGGAGGAGTTACAGTCACTTCTTGTGAAATCACCTTCGATCCTTCAATAATCAGGTGTGTACCCAATTCGCTGTGGTGTTGACAGGTTTTCAGGTCCACATGAGCAATAGCGGCAATAGACGCTAGAGCTTCTCCTCTAAACCCTTTGGTATGTAAGGCAAATAAATCTTCTGCTTTAGATATTTTAGACGTGGCGTGGCGTTCAAAAGCCATTCGCGCGTCTGTTTCATTCATTCCTTTGCCATTATCGATTACTTGAATCAAGGTTTTTCCAGCATCTTTCAGGACCAATTTGATCTCAGTTGCCCCTGCATCCACAGCATTTTCCACCAGCTCTTTTACAACAGAAGCAGGGCGTTGAACCACTTCTCCTGCGGCAATTTGATTGGCTACGTGATCTGGTAATAATCGAATGATATTAGACATTTAAAAAATGAAGGTTTTTTTGATTAAAACTTTTGACTCTATTCTTACAAATTTAAAGAAATAAATAGGGGAATTGCTTCCTTAACTATTTTTTCACTTTTTGAATGAGTATGATAAAAAAAAGCCTGCTTTTACACAGGCTTATTCTTGTTTTTTATAAACGATTTAAAGCAATCATTTTCAAGGCAGTGACCGCGGCCTCTACGCCTTTATTTCCCATATCGCCCCCACTTCTAGCGAGAGATTGTTCGATTGTATTATCTGTAAGTACACAGAAAATAACGGGAATATCTGCTATTAAATTTAAGTCTTTAATTCCGTGTGTAACGCCTTCACAAACAAATTCAAAGTGCATGGTTTCTCCTTTAATCACGCAGCCGATAACAATCACGGCATCCAAATCTTCGAAGCGCTCTATCATTCGCTTTGCGCCGAAAATCAACTCAAAGCTTCCTGGAACATCCCAACGAATCAATCCGTCTTGGGGTAAACCGCAATCTAAAAATGTTTTTTTCGCCCCTTCAAACAAGCCTTCAGTAATCGTGTCATTCCAATTGGATACCACAATTCCGACTTTCATATCCGATGCGGAAGGTAATGTAGTTTTATCGTATGCCGATAAATTTTTATTTGCTGTTGCCATATTATTGAGCAAGACCGATTAAAGACTCTACCAACGTTGCTTCCATTGCTGTTGAGTAGTTGTTCTTAACCTCATTAAACAATTTCAAAGCATCTGCTTTTTTACCGTCTTCTAACGCAGCTATTCCTGCTTTGTATAAAAATCTTGGTGTAGTGAAATCGTTTTTGTTGTGGGCTGCTGCTTTTTGGTAGTACTCAAAAGCATCCGCATGTTGTCCTAATTCAGAGAAAGCATCTCCAATAGCACCCAATGCAGAAGCACCGATGATCGCCTCAGAGCTAACCACTTTATATTGTTCTAATTGCTCAATTGCTTTTTTGAACTCCCCTTGGTTTAGGTAAGTTGTTCCTGCATAGTAGTGTGCTAAATTAGCTGATGCAGTTCCTTTGTAGTTTTCTATGATTCCCAAAAATCCTAATTTCCCTTCTCCACCGTTTAAGGCTAAGTTCAATAGGTTTTGTTTTTCTGTTTCGTTAGCGAATGCGTCATTGTAATACGATTGTGCCTGGAACATCTCATTTGCTGCTTCGTCATTTTTAGGCTCAACCACAAACTTATTATATCCAACATAACCAATAGTAACTAAAGCAATAGCTCCAACAATACCAAAAATTGCTTTTTGATTTCTCGCTACCCAACCTTCCATTCTATTTGCTCCTTGATCTAAGGAATTAAATACCTCTGCCGTAGTACTGTTAGAAGTATCAACTGAACTATACTGATCAAATTCGTTATCTACCGTTTCGCCTTCCGGTTTAGGAGCTTTATAACCTCTTTTATTATAAGTTGCCATGTATAAAAAGTTTAATGAAAGGCAAAAATATGATTTTTATTGTAATATAAAAGTGCTTACTATTAATATTTTTGATAATTTGCAACCAAATTAAACAATACTATCACTCACTCGTTAAAAATACCTATATTCCCGTGTATTTAAAAAAAATAGATCTTCTAAATTTTAAAAATATTGAAGATAAATCTTTTGAATTTAATGCTAAAATCAACTGTTTTATTGGATTAAATGGCGTTGGTAAGACAAATATTTTAGATTCGATCTACTATATTGCTTATGGGCGTAGTTATTTTAATCCCATTGCAGTTCAAAATATCAAACATGGCGCCGATTTCTTCGTCATTGATGGGATGTTTGAAAAGAACGGACAAAGTGAGCATATTTTGTGTAGCTTGAAAAAAGGACAGAAAAAAATCCTCAAGCGAAACAACAAAAACTACGAGCGCTTTTCGGATCACTTTGGCTTTATTCCCTTGGTGATTATTTCTCCATCTGACAGCGATTTGATTATCGAAGGAAGTGAAACAAGACGCAAGTTTTTAGATAGTGTTATTTCCCAAATGAACAGCAATTATTTGCAATTGCTCATCCAACATCAAAAATTAATTACCCAGCGCAACGCCTTGTTAAAGAGTTTTGTATCGAACAACTACTTTGATCGCGATACGCTTGGGATTTACAATGAACAAATTGAGGCGATTGCACAACCGATTTACGAAATTCGTCGCGACTTTCTGCAAGCGTTTATTCCTGTTTTTAACCAGTATCACCAATTGATCACAGGCAATAAAGACGATGTAAACCTGGTGTATGAATCCCAACTGGAACATCACAGTATGCGTGAGCTATTTGATCAAAATCTTCAAAGAGATCGCGCCTTACAATATACCTCAGTGGGCATTCACAAAGATGACCTTGTCTTTTTACTCAAGGATAGTCCAATTAAGAAATTTGGTTCACAAGGCCAGCAAAAATCGTTTTTAATCGCCTTAAAGCTAGCCCAATTTGAGTTTTTAAAGAAACAACACGGCATCGCGCCAATCTTGTTATTTGACGATATTTTCGACAAATTAGATGAACTTCGCGTTCGCCAAATATTAGAACTAGTAAATCTGGATACTTTTGGGCAAATGTTTATAACCGATACCCACTTGGATCGAACGGAATCCCTTTTAAATTCAATTAACCAAGACTTTAAAATCTTTACTGTAGAATAACACAAACGGAGTACAATTACAATACGCTATGATTCAAGAAAATATTTCGCTAAAACCCTATAATACGTTTGGCATTGATGTGCTGGCAAAACGCTTTACCCAAATCAATTCTATTGAAGCCCTCAAACAACTGATACAATCGACGCCCAATCAGGAGTATTTTGTTTTGAGTGGTGGTAGCAATATGCTGTTAACCCAAGACATCGAAGCTTTAGTAATCAAACTCAATCTCAAGGGAATTACAATCGTCGAAGAGAAGGAGGATTTTGTTGTAGTAGAGGCATGTGCAAGTGAGGTTTGGCACGATTTTGTACAATGGACCCTAGCTAGGGATTTTGGAGGATTAGAAAATCTTTCCCTCATACCAGGACACGTAGGGACGACACCCATTCAAAATATTGGCGCTTATGGCGTTGAAATCAAAGACAACATGGTTAGCTGTAAAGCACTGAATATAAAAACCTTAGAAATAGAAGAATTCACTAATGCCGCTTGTCAATTCGACTACAGAGAGAGTATCTTTAAAAAAGAGGCAAAAGATCAATACATCATCATTGCTGCAACCTATAAACTCACAAAGAAGAATCATTTGCTACGCACCAATTACGGGGCTATAGCAAAGGAATTAGAACTGATGGGGGTTACAACACCAACTATTCAGGACATCAGCCATGCCGTTATTGGCATTCGCAGCAGTAAATTGCCGAATCCTGCTGAATTGGGAAATAGTGGAAGTTTCTTTAAAAACCCTATTATTAGCAATGAGCTGTTTGAACGCTTACAGGCCAAATACCCTACGATGCCTTCCTATCCGGTAAACGAAGCCTTCACCAAGGTTCCTGCAGGTTGGCTAATTGAGACAATTGGCTATAAAGGTTATCGCATTGGCGATGCTGGCGTACACAGCAAGCAAGCCCTTGTACTTGTCAACTACGGCAAAGCCCAAGGCATTGAACTTAAAAAACTTGCCGAAACCATTCAGAATGAAGTATTTAACATTTTTAATATTCATTTAGAAGCTGAAGTGAATATCTTTTAGATGTATTGCACAAAAAAGCGATTATTGGTACCTTTGCTCCTCGTTAAAATTGTATATCTCCTATGCTAACCATCTTATTTTACATACTGATAGGTATTCTTTTATTCCATGCGTTATATTTTGTTGTACTATACAGCAATATCGCCTTTAATGGAGCACTAAAAAGCAGGCCTACACAACAAGACCTTCCCGTTTCTGTTGTGGTGTACATTAAGGACAATGAGGCTGAATTACCCCAGTTTCTCGACTGTTTACTTGCTCAGGAGTATGCTACCTTCGAAATTGTCTTAGTCAACAATGCCTCCGAAGATGAGAGTTTAGAACTCTTAGAGCAATTTGTCGCTCAACATCGCTTTGCCAAGTTAGTCAACGTAGAGAATAACGAAGCCTTTTGGGGGAATAAAAAATATGCATTGACCTTGGGAATCAAAATGACTTCCTTTGAAAACTTACTTTTTACAGAACCTACTGTTCTTCCCAACTCACCGCATTGGATCGCGAGTATGACTTCGCTTTTCACCACCAAAAAACAAGTGGTGATTGCGCATACAACCCTTGTTAAAAAGAAAAAAAGCTTGAGTAATAAATACGCGAGATTCCAGTACTTTTTAAAATCCCTCCACAACTTTGTGTGGGTCGAAGTAGGAAAACCCTTGTACGGGAATAGCTATAACCAAGCCTATAAAAAAAGTTTGTTTTTCAAGGTAAATGGATTTATCAAAGAAATGAAAATTTCTCAAGGAGAGGAACAAGAATTCATCAGACAAATTGCCACAAAATCCAATACAGCAATTACTATTGTACCTGAAAGTATGAATACCTTGGCAGAGAAAAGCTCTTGGCGCAATGCTTTTAAAATTCAAAAAAAATCCGATTTACTACTAAAGAGAACCTCTATTTTCAATCAGTTAAAACTGCGTTTTTACCACTTTAGCCTTTTGGTTTTCTATGTTTTATTAGCCTTTCTTTTACTACATCTCTACCAATGGGAAATACTAGTGGGTATCTTTGTGATTCGACATTTAATCACTACCTTCTACTTTGCAAAATTGTTGAAGAATTTCAATGAGAAAGATTTGGTTTGGGTATTTCCATTTTTTGAAATAATCCACATACTATCTGGCCATTATTTTGCGTTTAAACACTTTATCACTCGTAAGAAAATTTGAAAACAAGCGCAACACATCAAAGTATAGCAGCGGCAAAACAAGGAGATCAATCTGCATTCACCTCCTTGTTAAATCAATATTGGTCTGAAGTGTATCATTTCATTCTAAAACAATCTGCCAATGAAACCGACGCAGAAGATATCACGATTGAAACCTTTTCTAAGGCTTTTAGTAGCATTGAATCTTATGACGATTCCTTCGCTTTTAATACGTGGTTACTGACCATTGCCAGAAACACCCATATCGACCTAATCCGAAAAAGAAAAAATGTACATTTTGTAGACATTAGCGATGAAAATCAACAGTACAACAATATTATAGACGATTCTGACACCATTGAAGATGAATTAATTCGAGAGCAAAATTTAGAGATTTTCAAGAATTACATCCGCCTTCTTAAACCCCATTATCAAGAGGTTATTGAATTGAGATTCTTTCAAGAACTGTCGTATAATGAAATTGCGCAAATACTAAACGAACCACTGAACAACGTCAAAATTAAAATTATGCGAGCAAAAAAATTACTCGCAGAAATTATTTTGAAGTCAATCGATCAGAATTTCACAATCTAAATTCCCCTAAGCGATTTTTCCACATCTCGAGTAACAGAGAGACAAGATTGCCTCCTATTTTTTCTTTGACCTAACTTACTAGGTCTAGGTTCACACGCCTATACTGCCCTACCACTCAAACTACTACCCTTTATTTTATTGTTTCATTTTTCACTAAATCCTGATAAATATCAATATACAAGACAAAAATGTCTTTTATATTTAGTATATGAAAATGAACAATAAAAGTGCTGATTATGAATAGAAAATCACAACATTTAAAAAGGAACCTCGGGGCTATAGTACTGCTTCTAAGTTCACTACTTTTGGGTAGTTGCTCTCCAAAAGAGTCGAAGGTCATTAAAAATGCAGATTGGGCAGAGCGCATAGTTGCTCATGGTGAAAATGAGGCAGAATTAACAGCTCCACCATATGTACCCAAACCAGTAGGAAAACGCGCAGCAACAAAATTGAATGTCAGTTTAGAGATAGTAGAACAAGAAGGTGAAATGGTAGACGGCGTGACCTATATGTATTGGACGTTTGGCGGAACAGTGCCAGGTAGTTTCATTCGCACACGTGTAGGAGATGAAGTAGAATTTACCTTAAAAAATCACCCGGACAACAAGCTTCCCCACAACATTGATCTGCATGCAGTTACAGGTCCTGGAGGTGGAGCGGCCTCATCGCTTGTTGCACCAGGACATGAGGTTACCTTTTCATTTAAAACCCTTCATCCAGGTCTTTATGTATACCATTGCGCTACAGCACCAGTGGGAATGCACATTGCCAATGGTATGTATGGCCTTATTTTAGTAGAACCTGAAGGAGGACTAACCCCTGTGGATAGAGAATATTACATAATGCAAGGGGATTTTTACACTAAGGGCAACTATGGTGAAAAAGGACTTCAACCGTTTGACATGAACAAAGCAATTAAAGAACAAGCGGATTACGTAGTATTTAATGGCCATGTAAACGGTTTAGTCAACGAAAATGCTATTACTGCTAAAGTTGGGGAAACGGTGCGTTTATTCGTTGGAAACGGAGGTCCTAATCTCGTTAGTTCCTTCCACCTAATTGGGGAAATTTTCGATCGCGTACAGGTTGAAGGTGGCGATTTAGTCAATGAAAACGTGCAAACCACTCTTATTCCTGCCGGTGGTGCCGCAATTGTCGAGTTCAAAGTCAATACACCAGGTACCTTTGTTTTAGTGGATCACTCAATTTTCAGAGCCTTTAACAAAGGGGCTTTAGGCATGCTAAAGGTTGAAGGAGAGGAAAACCAAAAAGTATTTGCTGGAAAAATTAAAGAGGGAATCTACCTTCCCGAAGGAGGAACGATTCAAACCATGCCAACAGCAAGTCAGAAGAAAGAGGTAATCGAAAATAAAACACTTGCTCAACAAATGGCTGATGGAAAAAGTATCTTCACGCGTACTTGCTTTGCCTGTCATCAATCTGAAGGACAAGGAATTGAAGGGATTTTTCCTCCGCTGGCCAAATCGGACTATTTAAATGCAGATGTAGATCGAGCGATCAAAACAGTTATTAATGGTTTAGAAGGAGAAATAACAGTAAACAAGGTAAAATACAATTCCATCATGACGAGTCAAAACTTAAGCGATCAAGAAATTGCGGATGTATTGACCTATGTCTACAACAGTTGGGGCAATAATAAAACCGTTGTATCTCCTCAAATGGTTCAAAAAAACAGATAATATGTCTCGAATAAACCGCATCACTTATTGGGTTACTCTGCTGTGCATTTTTCACTTTTCGTGGGGGATCGCACAGCAAACAACCCCAATGCAAACCATACGCAGCGGTACGTTTGTACCCCTATATGGCAGTACAGAAGAAGGCTATGTACAGCTTTCCTCTTTTCAATTGGATGCGCATGCGGTTACGAATGCGCAATACTTGGAATTTTTGAATAAAAACCCAGGGTATCGTCGTTCGCAAATCAAGGCATTATTTGCCAACAAGAGTTACCTCTCACACTGAAAAGGAGACCTTAACTATGGTGATTTGCGCTCAGACGCTCCAGTGACAAACGTCTCGTGGTTTGCAGCAAAAAAATACTGTGAATGTCAAGGCAAGCGACTACCTACTTTAGACGAATGGGAATACGTAGCCATGGCAGACGCACAACAACTCGATGCAAGAGAAAAAGAAGCCTATAACCAATATATTCTCGCTTGGTATGAAACCCCAAGAACCTACCTCAATGCAGTAGAAAGCACACCAAAAAACTATTGGGGAATTTATGATATGCACGGGTTAATTTGGGAATGGGTCTACGATTACAATGCCATATTTTTGTCAGGCGAAAGTCGAAAAGACAAAGGTAATGACGAGAATTTATTCTGTGGCAGTGCTTCGATCAACGCTACGGATTTAATGGACTATGCCGCTTTTATGCGTTATGGTTTTCGCTCAAGCTTGCGTGCCAATTTCACCACTGTCAATTTGGGCTTTCGCTGCGCCAAAAACCTCTAAAATACAAGTTTATGAAAAAGATAGCACTATCACTTCTCACTTCTTTTGTTCTACTATTGACCGGCTGTAAAGAAGTAAAAAAGGCAGAAGAAATCACTAGATCAAATGAACAAACAACAGTTACCACAGAACTATCTGACTTATCGGTATACAATCTCCCGTCTACTTGGACTACCCAAGAGGGTCGTGAAATTGAACTCAAGGATCTGCAAGGAAATGTAATAGTCATGGTGATGATTTATACCTCGTGTAAAGCAGCTTGTCCGCGATTGGTTGCCGATATGCGCCATATTGAAACAAGAGTTACAGGAGCAAACAAAAACCGCCTAAAATACGTTTTGGTGAGTATTGATCCTGAAGTAGATACGCCTGAACGATTAAAAGCCTTCGCCAAAGAAAATAAAATGGACGGAGATCAATGGCTTTTCCTGCGCTCTACAGAAGAAAATACAAGAGAATTTGCCGCTACACTTGCCGTTAATTACAAGAAGATCTCCCCTATCGATTTTTCACATTCCAATATCATCAGCGTATTTAATACAAAAGGCGAATTGGAATATCAACAAGAAGGACTAGGCATCGACTACGCTCCTACTGTTAAAGCAATTGAGCATCAGCTCGCCTTAATTCCCTAAAAAAGCAACTAGTTACTTTGGAAAAACACTGTTTTATTCAGCTATATTAACCGATAAAAATCAATAGTTTACGGTTTACAGTTAACTGTAAACCGTATTTTTATTTTGATTTATTTTTACTTGCAACCCAAAAAATACAAACAAAACTTATTCCAGCAAACCCAAGCATGACTAAAGGCAAATAATGCATTCCATAGTTTGCTATCACCTTTCCACCTACAAAGGTTCCTAATGCAATACCTAAATTTCCAAGAGAGGTTGAGAGACTACTTACCAATTCAAAAGGAATTGAAGTTGTACGTTGTAAAAAAGCAGTGACCTGAAGAAAAACAGGAGTATAGAACAAACTCCAAAGAACGATTAAACTGCTAGTAAAAAACAGGTTACTCCCAGATACGTATAGCAATATAGCTATACACCCTGCGCCAATAACATAAAAGGCATTACTAAACACAACCCCTTTGTTCAGTATTTTACCCCCTATAACCATGGCTACTACCCCAACTACACCAAAAAGTAGAATCATACTACTTACCTCATAACCGGACATTCCCTTTTCTTTATTGAGGTAATCAGCAAAGTAGCTATAAACGCTAAACCACATCGCAATAACAAATAAATTGACAAGTGCACTTCGCATGAATGAGGCTTGTTTCAGGCTTCCCCATATCCCGACAGGGAGTGTTGTACGGTTTCCTGCCACAGGAGGTAATACAAAATAAATCACTATAAACGCAAGCGCACTAATTAGCGTTTGAATGACAAAAACTGCTTGCAACCCCACTAGGTTGGTCCAATACGTAGCTAAAGGTATCGTCGTAAAAGAAGCAATTGTAATTCCACTAAAAACGATACTCATTCGATTACTTGCCTCTTCTTTAGGGCTGGTATTTACAGCTACGGCCAATGCATTGGCGATATACACGGGTTGAAGTAAAGCAGGGATCAATCGCAATAGCATGAGGATTCCAAAAGAAGGCAACAATATAGATAAGAAACTGGTACTAGTGAAAAGTGCAAGAGCGATTAGCATCATTTTCTTTTTATCTATTTGAGCGGTAAGCATAGTCATAAAAGGACCAAAAAAGGCGATAACCAATGCAAAACCACTCAATAACCAACTTGCTTGATCAATTGAAATTTGATAATGACTTGCAATATGTGGTAATACTCCAATAACACCAAATTCGGTGGTAATAATACTCCATAAACCTAGAGCTCCTGCGTAAGCATATTTTTTCATAAAAAATAATCGTTATACTTTTGTAGACAAGGCATTTTATATTTTGGTTGCCTTGAATTGAATGTGGACAAAAATAAAACGAGTAAGGATTGGAAACTAACCAAACCTCTATTGTGAGTAACTAACAAATTTGTAAGTCATGGCAAAGAGAAAAGAAAATTCAACCAATAGTATCAATAGAGATTTTATAACCGCGAATTGCGATGCCATTTATACGATTTGTAAAATAGGTGGTCGATGGAAAATGATGATATTATTCCATCTAGCGGAATACAAAGTATTGCGATTTAGCGAATTAAAAGAAAAGCTTCACGGGATTACGGATCGCATGCTAGCGCTTCAATTAAAAGAGCTAGAAGCAGACGAGCTCATTCACAGGCAAGTATTTGCTGAAGTGCCTCCGCGTGTAGAATACAGTTTGACTTCTATCGCGTTAGATTTGCTTCCAATATGGCCTGCATTAGAACAATGGGGAGCGAAACATCGAGCGTATCAAAGTAAAATAAAGTAAGGATTTAGACCATTCCTCCATATCGCACGAAACTTCCCAAAATCAACATCGCCAAACTAATGAGTGTGACAGCAATCATGTGAAAAGCCATTAACGGCAATTTGCTTATGCTGGTTTTCAAACGAGGTAGCACATAAAATTGTGCACTAAGTGCGAGTAAAACAATAGCGAACAATAGGCTCAATTTGAGTGAAATTACGCGTTCAATAGGTGTTTCAAAGGCAAACCATTGCGCTATTTTCACATTGTAGAGATACGCCATTCGCACACCAGTAATCAACATCACGAGCAATGCAGGCATGCCAATCCACTCATACCGACTTTCAAAGTTAAACAGTTTTTCTACCGATTTCTCCTTCCATACTTGAGGTAAAATAACGGTACAAAGCAGAATATGTCCTCCTACCCAGATTGTAGCTCCAACCAAATGGAGTATCAATAAAAGATGTAACTCACTCATAGTTTGATTTTTACTATACGAATATAAAACAGCTATTCAACTTTTCCTATTAGTCTTTTCAGAAAACAAGAGAGGTCAACTCCTCTTTTCTCTTTCCTCTTTTCTCCATCAACCCCTCCTGTTTTAGTCAAAAGAATTAATTCATTTTTTGTTCTAGTATCACTGCACTTGGAAATAAGATATTGTTCTCTAAGTGGATATGCTTGTGAAGATCTTCTTCAAATTCTTTGAGCATGGCAAATGTCACTTTATATGTATTACACGCATCTGCAGGAGGGGTGTAATTATTTGACAAGGCGGCTATTTTACGGAATCGCTCTCCTTCGTTATCGTGTTCGTGCATCATCATCTCCACGGGGTGCTCGACCGTGCCAAAATGAGGAGCTTCAATTGCTTGTCCAGTAATCGTTGCAGTGACCATTTTTCGCACAAAGGGAAATAACACTAGCTCCTCTTTTTTCAAATGTTGACTAAGTTCTTGTGCACATCCCGTAAACAGTTCATTTATTTCAAAGAGCTCCGGATGTCTTTCACCGTGTACTTTGCTTAGCTTATTCAAAAACTGTAGCAATACTGGAATTTTTTCTTCCACATAGCGGTGATGCGTTTTTTCGATATAGTCAGCCAATAAATCCAAAGGCCAATGTCTAAAGTCGATATTATTTTCGGTTTGTTGATTCAAAACGCCTTCTAACTCACTGAGTAGTTCCTCCGGGTTTACTGTCTTCTTTTCACATACTTCATCCAGGGTTCGCCCCCCTTTACAGCAAAAATCAATTCCGTATTTGTTGAAAACTGCTGCTGTTCTAAAATCTTCTGCTACAAATGAGCCAATTGTTCTATTTTTCATGGTTATTTTTTTTAAGTGTTAATTTGAATACAAATAAGACGATGGCAAAAATTCCAATGGTAAAGATTACATCGCCAATAGTTCTCAACCATTTAAGGGTATTCATGGCAGGTAATTGCATCAATTCACTTGAACGCGCATACCACATCCCGTGTTCAATACTCGCTATGGCTTGCCAAATACCGATTGGTAAAAGACTCAACAACGCCATGAGGAGTAAACCGATATTCAGTCCCCAAAAGCCTATTTTTAATAATTTTTCATTCCATTGTACCTGTCTGTACATGCTTCGCAAAACAAAGAGCATCAAGCCAATTCCCAGCATCCCATATACCCCAAATAAGGCCGTATGTCCGTGCAGTGGTGTTGTATTTAATCCTTGAACATAATACAGCGCAATCGGAGGATTGATGATAAACCCAAATACACCTGCACCTAAGAAATTCCAAAAAGCCACGGCTATCATAAAGTAAATCGGCCATTTGTAATCTTGCAGCCATCCTTGCTGTTTCGACAGCTTGTAATTCTCGTAGGCTTCATAGCCAATCAGGGTTAATGGAACAACTTCTAAGGCGCTAAAAGTCGCTCCTAGAGCCATGACTGCAGTTGGCGTTCCAGAGAAGTACAAGTGGTGAAAGGTTCCTATAATTCCGCCTGACATAAAGACAATGGTAGAGAATAACGCCCCATTTGTTGCCGTTTTGGTTTTTATCAATCCCATGCGAACAAATAAAAATGCCAAAACCACCGTTGCAAATACCTCAAAGAATCCTTCTACCCATAAGTGAACCACCCACCATCTCCAGTATTCTGCAATAGCTAAATTAGTCTGTCTTCCCCACATCAAACCTGCTCCATAGAACAAGGCTATCGCTCCACATGAAATTAAAAAGAGGATGATTAGGTTGCGATGACTGCCTTTTTCCTTTAAAACAGGCACTAAAGGACGAATCATTAACGCCAACCACACAAAGAGTCCAACGAAGAGAAATAGTTGCCAAAAACGCCCTAAATCAACGTATTCATATCCTTGGTGACCGAACCAGAAGTTTTGTACTAAATCTAACTTTTGCATAATACCGAACCACTGTCCAATCATTGATCCCAAAACAATAATCAGCAAGGCAAAAAACAAAAAGTCAACACCAAAGACTTGATATTTTGGATCCCTACCTCCAACGGCAGGGGCAATGTAAAGTCCTGTCCCCAACCAAGCTGTGGCAATCCAAAAGATAGCCAACTGGGTGTGCCAAGTACGCGTTACAGCATACGGCAGCATTTGATCTAGTGGAATACCATATAGTCCTTGTCCTTCTACACCATAATGTGCTGTAATAATTCCCAAACCTACTTGGAGTAACATCAACAAACACACTACCCAGAAATACTTTTTCAATCGGGTCATACTCTTTGTTGTCGTTCCATTGGAAACAGGATCTGCAACAGGTACTAGTTCTTCTTCCTCTTTCTTAGATGCTACGTGGTAATACACCAACATACCTACTGCAAAAATGAGCAGAATAATACTAACGCCAGACCAAGCTAATAAAGGTGTTGTTGCCTTGTTGCCTACCAATTCATCCGCAGGCCAATTGTGTGTATAGCTGATATTGTGATCAGGTCTGTTGGTAACTGTTGCCCAAGTTGCCCAAAAGAAAAACGCACTCATTTGCTTTAATCGAGTTGTATCTTTAATTGCGTTGTTAGGGATAGCATAATCCTTGCGCAACTGATCAAAGGCAGGATCGTCAGTAAACAACTTGCCGTAATAGTCTTGGAGATACAAGCGCGCTTGATTTCGCTCTGCTGTAATCGTTAATACTCCTGTAGTTTTATCATATGTATTGTTGCGAATCATGCGCTGCAATTGCACTTGTAGTGCTGCTTGCTCTTCTGGACTCGCTGAGGCATAAGGCTTACTATAGGTTTGATTCGTATAGAAATCCAACAAAAACAGGGCTTCGCGATGCAGATAATCCGCCGTCCAGTCGGGTGCAACATAAGCTCCGTGTCCCCAAACAGACCCCACTTCTTGTCCTCCTATACTCTGCCAAACGTTTTGACCATCGCGAATATCGCTTTCAACCAAAACTACTTGCCCATCTGCTGTTTTAACTTCTACTGGTATGGGAGGCGCTTCTTGATAGAGTTCAAACCCGTAGTATCCAAGAACCCCAAAGGAGAATAGCATTACTACCGTAAAGGCTATCCACAATTTTTTTTGACTTGTATTCATTAGCTTAAAATAGAGGACAAAAATGTCTTTTATGTTGTTATAAAAAAAGGGAATCTTCCTTCCCGTCATACGTTCAAATCTTTAAAAGAGCCATGCCAACTTGCTTCCCTGGATGAACTCTTTTAAGGTTGTTGTTTCTCCTATAGGTTGCCATTCACACTGATTGCTTTGAATATAGAAGAAATGGAACTCAGCTGTTTTTCAGCACAGTGAACCAAGTCCAAACCACAGCCTTGCTCGATAGAAGCTTCATCCACGACATGGACTACTACACCTAGCTTCAACTTAACTACTACAAATATACATTATATTTTTACAATAAAAGACATAAATGTCTTTTAATTAGTAATAAAAAAAAAGCGACAAGTATTTGACCTACTTATCGCTTTCGTATGATTTATGATTGCTTCGCTATCTCAAAACAAGTGAGACAATTAATTCTCTTTTTAATTCTTCGTTGAGCATTTTGATAATTTTATCCTTTCCATACCCAAGTTCATCGCGAACAATAGAAGAAGATAGCTTGACGTAGAGCGTGTTCTTTTTAAACGCCAAATCCTGGGTATAAGAAGCAATACCAGGTCCTAACACAACTTTCCAAGCATCGAAAACATCAAATTCATTTAGTCCATGGTCTAGGTTGTTTTCCGTTCTAAAAAGCTGTAATAAATCAGCCATTCCTTTGCCTTCTCTTACCCGAGGGGTTACTTTATTGCGTTGATAAGGATTGTATTTACTCACTTCTATTCTTTGATTTGAATCGGATTAGCTCTTTTATAAAAGTACTTAATTTTTGTTTCGTTTTCCATCACCATCTTATCTTCTGTGACAGACAACACTTGTTCTTCCCAAGTGGAAAATTCGGTTTTATACGCCAACCAAATCCCATTATCTTTTTGTTTTACGACAAAAGTTTCAGGCACATCATTAGTCAAAAACTCTCCATTAAATTGTGGCGTAACTTTGTAGCGCACTCCTGTTTGATCTTCTTTTAATTCGAAGTAATCAATAGTTGTGTTAATGGAGTAATCTTTTTCAGTGCCGTCTGGCAGTTGTGCTTTTTCAATTTCCCAATACCCGTTGATATGGGCTTGGATGGACTTCACATCTGCTTTTGATTGACAAGCTTGAAACACGACAACCAAGAGTAGACTTGCTATAATTTTAATACTGCGCATCCTATAGATTATTTAAAAAACGAATCGACAAATTCGTATTTATTGAATACTTGTAAATCTTCAATTCCTTCTCCTACCCCAATATAGCGAACAGGGATTTTAAACTCGTCAGAGATACCGATAACTACACCGCCTTTTGCTGTTCCGTCTAATTTAGTCACAGCTAAAGAAGTTACTTCTGTTGCTGCGGTAAACTGTCTGGCTTGTTCAAATGCATTTTGACCAGTGGATCCATCGAGCACTAACATCACATCGTGTGGTGCATCAGGAATCACTTTTTGCATCACGCGTTTCACTTTAGAAAGCTCATTCATTAAATTCACTTTATTGTGCAAACGACCTGCCGTATCAATAATCACAACATCGGCATTTTGTGTAACGGCAGATTGCAAGGTATCAAATGCTACAGAAGCGGGATCGCTTCCCATTTGCTGACGAACAATTGGCACACCAACGCGATCGGCCCACACTTGCAATTGGTCAATAGCAGCAGCTCTAAAAGTATCAGCCGCTCCTAATACCACCTGTAATCCAGCTTTTTTAAATTGATAGGCCAATTTTCCAATAGTCGTTGTTTTACCAGCACCATTTACTCCTACCACCATGATTACATAGGGCTTTTTATCTTTGGGAATTTCAAATTCGGTCGATTCACCTAAAGTTGTTTCAGACAACAACCCGGCGATTTCTTCTCTCAAAATTTGATTTAATTCATCCGTTCCAACGTATTTATCACGAGTAACTCTTGCTTCAATGCGCTCGATAATTTTCAGCGTTGTATTCACCCCTACATCAGAGGATACTAACACTTCTTCTAGGTTATCTAAAACATCGTCATCAACTTTGGATTTACCAGCTACTGCTTTGGTTAATTTAGAGAAAAAAGACGTTTTAGATTTTTCTAATCCCTTATCTAAAGTTTCCTTTTTTTCTGAAGAAAAAATTCTTTTAAAAAAACTCATAACGTTCCTATTAGTTTGTACAAATATAAAGAATAAAAGTATATCATCTTATAGCAGTCGGCTATAACTTGAAAGGTATAAAAATGAAAAAAGCTACCTAATAAGGCAGCTTTTTTTCAAGATATCTAATGGTAAATTACTTTTTACTCAAGAATTCATCTACAAAATCAGGAGCCATAACAGACTCAACAAATGTGTAAGCACCTGTTTTTGGAGATCTAACCATTTTAATTGCTTTAGTCAACTTCTTAGAAGATGTTCTTAAAGTAGCTACGGTTTTCTTTGCCATGACTTAATTATTTAATTTCTTTATGAATTGTTACTTTTTTCATGATAGGGTTGAATTTTTTAATTTCCAATCTATCAGGTGTGTTTTTCTTGTTCTTAGTTGTGATGTATCTTGAAGTACCTGGTAAACCAGATGCTTTATGTTCAGTACACTCTAAGATTACTTGGATTCTATTACCTTTCTTTGCCATCGTTTTCCTTGTTTTTTATGGTCGAATTATTTTACTAATCCTTTTACTCTTGCTTCTTTCAAAACAGCAGTAATCCCTTTCTTATTAATTGTTTTTAATGCAGTGGTAGACAATTTTAATGTTACCCATCTGTCTTCTTCAGCAATGTAAAAACGTTTTTTAATTAAGTTTACAGAAAACTTTCTTTTAGTTTTATTCATCGCGTGAGAGACGTTGTTTCCAACCATTGCTCTCTTTCCAGTAATTTCACAAACTCTTGACATTATATCTAATCTTTTATTTCAATATTCAAAATCAGGGTGCAAAGTAAAGAAAAAGAATTTTATTAAACAAAATCTTTCTACTATTTTTTTAATATTTCGTTATAAACCAACTCCAAAGCGCGGCTAATAGCGCGTTCAATTACTTGATCTCTGGGTTGACCTAATTCATACTTTACTGCAAAAGTGCCGTGTTTAGAGGTAATCCCCACATATACAGTACCCACTGCCACCTGAGAATCGCCTTTAGAAGGCCCAGCATTTCCTGTTGTAGCCACGGCGATATCCGCTTTAAATTTTTCACGGGCTCGTTCAGCCATCTCACAAGCGACTTGCTCACTGACGACACTATAAGCCTCAATAGTTTCTTTTTTAACCCCTAGAAGATCAATCTTCGATTGGGTTGCATACGTCACCACTCCTCCTTTAAAAAAGGCAGAGGCGCCTTCTTTTTCACTAAATAGCGTGGCCAATCGCCCACCTGTACAACTCTCTGCACAAGCGATTGTTTTGCCTGCTGTTTTTAATTTTTCAATCACTACTTCCGATCGACTCAAATCGTCATAGGCCCGAATCTGTGCTTTGACAGTCGCAGGTATGGCGGCAATAAGTTGATCCAACTTCGCTTCGATGCTTGCTTTATCCGTTCCCGAAGACGACAGACGCAAACGCACCCTGCCTCTACTCGGCAGATAAGCCAACTGCACCTCAGCTGGTAATCCGTCTTCCCAATCGCTTAGGTATTCCGCCAACAAGCTCTCACCTATGCCATAAACCACCACCGTTTTATGAACGTTAAAGCGCAAAGTAAATTTTTCCTTTAACACAGGTGTCAATGCATCAGAAACGATTCCCTTCATTTCAAAGGGAACACCTGGTAGGGAGACATAATGTGTTTTCCCTTTTTGCATCATCATACCCGGCGCGGTTCCCAATGGGTTAAACAATACCGTTGCCTTAGACGGCACTAGAGCTTGCTTGCGATTCAGCTCGGAGATAGGGCGTTTAAAATACCCCTCAATCAACGTCTTTACATGGGCAAACACATGAGCATCCTCCACTAATACATCGTCGAAATAGCTGCAAAACACTTGTTTGGTCAAGTCGTCTTTTGTCGGACCTAATCCACCAGTTATCACCACCAAATCCACGCGATCTTGCTGGCGTTGCATCGCTTCTTTTATCGCGTGTTCTCTATCTGAAACCGATAGCATCTCCACGATCTCAAATCCCAACTTATCGAGATAAATCGCAAGATAATTAGAATTTGTATCGACAATCTGTCCGATCAAAATTTCGTCGCCAATGGTCAGGATACTCGCCTTCATTCAACTGTTATTTGATAGTCTTTCTTTATTTCTTTGGCTGCAGAGCGAATGCGCTTTCGCAGCAATTTATAAACTTCTTTAATCTCTTTGGTTTTTCCTTTTTGCTCAATCCACGCTTGCACCGTGTTGAATTCTTCATATGCCTGATCCATCCCCAAAGTTTCCACCATTGGTTGTAGGACTTTTACGTGTTTTTGAAGTTTTTCATAATTTTTTGCATCAATGTGCTTTTTCATTTTATCCAATCGCTTCGTCATCTGTTGCACATAGTCAATCAGTTCTTCCACCACAAGCTCTTCCTTGTTGTGGTGTTTGTCGTATAGCGATCTCACATCATAAAAAAGTGCCATAACCAGTTATTTTACGATTAAATCAAATACTTTTTCATCTCCTAAAAAGCCTTCTAAGCTATCTCCAGGAGCTACACGTCCCACACCTGCAGGTGTACCTGTAAAGATCAAATCTCCCGTTTTCAGGGTGAAATACTTCGATATTTCTGCGATTAGCTCATCAATTTTCCAGATCATTTGATCCGTCGTTGCTTGTTGCACCACTGTTCCATTTTGCTTCAATGAAAAAGCCAGCTGATCTAAAGAACCCAGGGTTTCTTTCGCTATAAAATCACCTACAAAAGCAGAATTGTCAAAGGCTTTTGCCTTTTCCCAAGGCAGTCCTTTTTCTTTTAATTTGCTTTGCAAATCGCGAGCGGTAAAATCAATTCCCACCGACACTTGTTCGTAGTACTTCGAAGCAAATTTCGCATTGATATACTTCCCTACTTTAGTAATTTTCACAACTACTTCCGCCTCAAAGTGAATATCTTGTGAAAATTCGGGAATTACAAAGGGAAATTCTTTTCCCAAAAGAGCAGTATCGGGTTTGATAAATAAAACCGGTTCATCTGGCCTTTCATTATTGAGCTCCGCAATGTGTTCTACATAATTTCTACCCACACAGATAATTTTCATACTACTTCTCTTTTATAATTTAGTATTGAGTTTTCTCAACTTAAGGGCTGTCAGCACTTTTTTGGTATACAAGGGGAAATCTGCATTTTGAATCCAACCGTAATACCCGGGCTCGTTTTCCAATACTTCATCCACCAAAACCCCTTTGTGTTTTCCGAAGGTAAATACTTCTTGACCTTCGTCATTTAAAGCGATAAAACCAGCAAAATCAACGCTTTTCTTTCTCGTTGTAAATTCAGATAAAAAGCGCATATCATTTTCTAAATCGTCATAGCGATCCAACTGTGCCTTCAATATTTCGTAGGTGGCATGCGTATCTGCTGCGGCTGAATGTGCGTTTTCTAAGCTTTCATTGCAGTAAAACTTATAGGCAGCACTTAAGGTGCGTTCTTCTTTTTTGTGAAAAATCGTCTGAATATCCACTGTTACGCGGTTGCCCAAATCAAAATCAACGCCTGCGCGCAACAATTCTTCTGCCAGTAAAGGAATATCAAAGCGATCGGAATTAAATCCGGCTAAGTCGGCGTCTTTAATCATTTGATAAACCAAGGGAGCCAGTTCTTTAAAAGTGGGTTCATTCGCTACTTTATCGTCTGTAATTCCGTGAATCTTAGAAGAAGCCTCAGGTATTGGACGCTCAGGATTGACTAACCACGTTTTGCTTTCCTTATTTCCATTGGGAAATACTTTTAGAATAGCGATTTCTACGATTCTATCTCTTGCCACATCTATTCCTGTTGTTTCTAAATCAAAAAAACAAATAGGTCTATGTAATTTCAACTCCATAATTCTTGGTTTATTTATCTACAAATATAACAAATGTATAAGTTAAGCCAATACATTTTACCCCGTTAACTTTTCAGTCATTCGCCTATAGGATGCGCAACTGACTCAGCGAGAGGGATAATCCACACAGCTATAAATTAGGAGAGCTGCTCTTTTCAGAGCAGCTCCTATGAAATTTTGCAGGCAAACGCCCTTGGCAAAAATCTTATTCAAAGGGTGATTTTTTTACATCTGCGGGAATATCACTAGACAAACTTCCTAAAAAAACAGTAATATCGTCCAGTTGTTCTTGCGTTAAGGTTATATTGGTTTGTAGACTAGCCATAATGCGGACAGCTTCTTTTAAGTCTTGGACTGAACCATCGTGAAAATACGGAGCGGTATGGGCGATATTTCGCAGTCCAGGCACTTTAAAGAAATAATTTTCTGCCTCATTTTTACTAAGATCAGCCAATCCTTTATCGACTTTTTCAGATTTTGTTTCCCTCCAATAATCGCCATAGAGTCCGAATTTTTGGAACATTTGTCCTCCCAAAGCCACACCGCTGTGACAGGTAGTACACCCCACTGTCATAAACGCTTCTAATCCCTTTTGTTCTTGTTCGGTTAGCGCATCAGTATCGCCCTCTAAGAATTGGTCAAACCGACTCGCCGGCATCAATGTGCGCTCAAAAGCGCCAATTGCATTGGTAATCGTATAAAACGTAATCGGTTGTTTTTCTGCAGGATAGACAGCTGCGAATTTTTCTTTGTACAAGTCTACTTGACGCAGTCGTTGTTCTAATTCCTCTTCATTTTTGATGTTGTGTTCTACGGGATTTAAGATAGGACCTCCAGCTTGTTCCTCTACGTCTTTTGCACGTCCATCCCAAAACTGCATGCTGTGCAGTGCAGCATGAAACACTGTAGGCGAGTTACGTCCTCCTAAAGAACCGTCATCTCCCGGTGAAAAAGCAAGGTTATCAACCCCATAAGTATTCAAATTATGACAGGAATTACAACTGATATTTCCCTCTTTAGACAAACGCGTGTCAAAGTACAAATACTTTCCTAGTTCAACCTTAGCCGAATCCAATGCTGGCAATTCAACTGAAGAAATAGGTTGAAAAAACGTTTGTGCTTTTGTTAGCAACTCAGCATTCCCCTTTTGAACATATTCGAATGCTTTAGACTGATCCTTCTTACATCCAACAAAAGATGCTACTAAGGCAATTAATACAAGTCTTTTTATCATAATTCACACTACTTTTTATTCTAGTATTAAATTACGCTTAAAATTTTTCTTAAAGCCTGATAAATATCACGTCAATTAGGAAAATTATTTTGAAAAATTATCATCGTTTCAACCACAAAAGCAAACACTTTCGAACCAAAAAGCACTCAAAAACAAATTTTACATAAAAAATATTTTGTTTTATTAAACTTTTATCTTATTTTGGTCTTATTGAATCACACCAATTTTACTTATGAAAAAGCTATTTATCCTTACCCTACTAGCCTTGGCACCTCTTGTACAGAGTTGTCAAACTACTGAAACGATAGTTTCTTCACCTTATACCTTGGACAAAAGTAAAACCAAAGTTTTTACAGCAAAGACATTTATGTTTAAAAACTATTATTTTACCTATAAAGACGGGAAGGCAACATTGGTGTATCAACAAGACAGCAGACTTACTGGAGGCTCGCAAACGCCTATTTTCCTTACGTTAAAAGAAGACCAAACCTCAAAAAGAAACCAGCTATTTGTAGATTCTTCTGGGCAAATTTCAGTAAAAGTCATCAATAATAATCAAGTGAAGTTGCGTTTAGATAAAGCAACCTATACGCTATACACGGAGAATTACTTAGAAGATGTACACCCTGACACAGAAAAAATATTAGCAGACGTAATCAATTGGAGAAAAGACAATTATTAAATTAACACTACAATACAAAAAAGGACAACGGGCGTTGTCCTTTTTTTATTTGCTATTTTCAACAAAAAAAGGTTCTCAACCTTGTCGAGAACCTTTTCTTTTTATTCGTTAGAAAAAATACGGTTTAGTCCAACTCTTCTTTTTGATGAAAATCTGCATAATTAACGACTTCGTCGTAATTATCGTTCGCATACTCGTTTTCATTTTCACCTGAATCGAAAAGAACAACATTTAATCGTTTAAACAACAAACCTAACATTTGTTTTTGTCCTTCTGCATCAAGATCAAATTTCATTTTTACCAAATGCTCTTTGAATGGCGTACTTTTCTCTTTGTCAATACAAAGCATGGTCAATTCAAAATCTTGAATTCCCTGTAGAGAAACCCCTACTACTTTAAAACGCTCTTGATCTACATCGAAGTACTCCCCAATACTGCTGATGTAATTACCTTTGTTAACTGCAATCATATCTGATATGTCTGCAGCTACAGTACCTTTAAAATCATTATACTGTACTTTTGCTTTCATAAACAACAAATTTTAATTTTTTTTCTACAGTGAATTTAAGAAATATTACTATGTTTAGAAAATATAACTCTATTTTTGCAATACCATCAACTTTATAACAATCATAGTAAAATTAAACAAAATATTTTATTAAATTAAACAAGATAATATATTAACACAAAGACAAACAACACATAACATCAAAAAATTAACATGAAAAATACCTCAAATTGCAGGAAATAATTCAAAACTTTAAGACTAAACTCAATAATTAGAAAATTTTGAATAACAAACATTCACTTTTCAAAGGCTAAATTATAGAATATAAAGGCTAAACGTAGAGAAGTAGCGCATTATTGGGGGAGAATTATGAGGGTTAAGTCAAGTTTACCTGCTTCAAAAAAAAAGGAAAGACATGGTCTTTCCTTTTTTTTTTCTCTTTTTCTATAGCAATCGAACAACTGCTTGTACTCTTTTTCATAGCTAATAATACGCATACTTGCTGTTGTTCTATTAGTAAGACAACTGTCACAGACAAAAGTCACTATTTTTAAGCATTATTTAACACATTGCTTCTCCACGTACGAACAAATTCAACGTATCAGGAGACAAAAATGGGATATTTAACCCCAACCCTCGGATAATAAATAGCATACCAATCAACACAATTACAACGGGATAGTATTTCATCACGTTACGTCTGAAGCGTTCTGAGAACAGGTTTTTAAAATAAATGACCAAACTCATCAAAGGAATCGTTCCCAGTCCGAAAAAAGCCATATACGCCATACCGAGAAAAACATCCTGGGTAGCTAGTGCGCCAAACAAGGCGACATATACCATTCCACACGGTAAAAACCCATTGAAGAAACCGATAAAAAACAAGGCATTCGGCGATTTCTTTTTGAATTGTTTTCCCAAGGAAGATTTAATCCAGTTCACAAAGCGATACATCGGTTTTAACAGGTTAAAGTTTCCGATGCGATTGGTGGGAACAAGAGCTAAGACGATCATAATAATTCCCACAACGATAGATAATTGTTGTTGAAATCCAGCTAAAAATAACCCTTTGCCAAATAAACCAAAGACGAAGCCTAATAAAGAATAGGCAGCTATTCTTCCTATGTGATAGGTGAACATCTGCCTAATTTTTACTACTTGATTGTTTTGGCTAATTGGCAACATCAAGGCAATCGGTCCGCACATTCCAATGCAGTGCAGACTGCTCACTAAGCCAAATATAAGTGCCGAAATCAAAGTCTCTACTTAATCGTTATTTGTTTAACATTTCTATACGACTGATCGTTATAGTTCCATTCCACCACAATATCCCAACGACCGTCTACCAGATTTGTGTTAGGTATGAGCAAATTGGAAGAAGACAATGATATGAGAGTATCAAAGTCTAATTGCTGGTTAGACGGTCTGTATAGGAATATTTTTCCATGTATCTTGTTGTAGTCAAAACTTTCAGGGAATCCGATTTTGATTCCGCTTGAAGTACTGTAGATTGTAATTTGTTCATCGAGTTTCAGTGCATTCATCTCTCTCTCACGACGTGAATCCACCTCAACCTCTTGTTGGTAATAGTTTTCTGTTACCAATTGATTATCGTATTTCGCATCAACTTGAACGCGAATGACATACTGTAAAATGAAAATCATAAAAAGCGCGATGGCAATTACGATTCCTGTTCCAAAATTAAATTTCATACCTAACTATTTTTAATTTTTAATTCAACATTCGCGGACCTAAAAAGTTTGTTTTCGTTGTTTGAATCAAACGATCCCCGTCGTATACATCAATAGTAACTTTAGTACTATATCCATCCAAATCTTTTTGTGGAATTTCGATAAATAGAACACCTTCACTATAGGCTTCTTTTGCTACTTTAATTTCGTCATGTCCAACCAATTTAACTTCTGCTGTTTCTGGTTTTCTCACCTTAAAAGTAAGGTTGTTATACTCCTTCATGGTTTTGTTCATAATTTTGAAGGTATACACATTGGAGATATTCGCTCCTTTGTGTTCAAACGTTTTACCAGCAACGCGCAATACCCTTGCTTCTACGTCGGTTCTCAAGAATAGGAGTCCGATAAGTACGGCTATTAAAATAGACAATACAACGGTATATCCTTTTTGGCGTGGCGTGAAAGAATACGGTTTATTCTCTACGATTTCCTCTTCAGAGGCATAGCGAATCAACCCTTTTGGGAGACCTGCTTTTTCCATCACGAAATCACATTCATCAATACAAGCGGTACAGTTGACACATTCTAGCTGGGTTCCATTTCGGATATCAATTCCTGTAGGGCAAACGTTCACACATTGTTTACAGTCAATACAGTCTCCAATTCCCTCTGCTTCTCTATCTTCGCCTTTTTTAAATTTTCCTCTTCCTTTTGTGCGTTCTCCACGGACGTGGTCATAAGCAACAATAATGGATTTATTATCTAACAGCACGCCTTGTAATCGTCCGTAAGGACAAGCGATTACACATACTTGTTCTCTAAACCAAGTAAAGACAAAGTAGAAGGCAGAAGTAAAGATGATCAGTCCAATAAAATTGCCCAAATGAGCAAAAGGACCGTCTTCAATCATTAGCAATACCGCATCACTTCCTATGATATAGGATAAGAATACGTTAGCGATAAGGAATGAAATGACGAAGAAAATGAACCATTTCAAGAGTCTTTTGCGTATTTTCTCTGAGTTCCACGGTTGCTTTTCTAACCTCATTTGCGCGCCTCTATCGCCGTCAATCCAATATTCGATTCGCCTGAAAACCATCTCCATAAAAATAGTTTGCGGGCAGATCCAACCGCAGAAAATACGACCAAATGAAACCGTAAATAACGTTACAAAAACAACACCAATAATCATTGAAATTACCACCAAATAGAAGTCTTGTGGCCAAAATGGGAAGCTAAAAATGTTGAACTTTCGATCAATTACATTAAAGAGCAACAATTGGTTTCCATTAATTTTGATGAACGGTGCTACAAGTAAAAAAACCAGCAATAAATAACTTACTATTTTTCGCTTGTTGTAATATGGCCCAGACGGCTTTTTAGGATAAATCCATGCCCTTTTACCATCTTTGTCAATGGTACTTATAGAGTCTCTAAAACTCTCATTATTTCCATTTTCCATAGCCTTGTGTGTTTTTATAAAAGGAGTTGAGTATGTGTATAAATACTCCACTCAACTCCTTTATATGTGTTTATTAGTTTTTTTTGTTTGTGTCAGAATTTACTCTTGACTTGTTTTCAGCTGCGTCTGTCGCTACAGCTTCATCACTTGGTACAGCTGCTTCCTCATCAGCTTCAGCAGCTGCTGAACCTTCTAATTCTGCTTTTGACCAAATGATATCTCCTTCTGCCTCTTTCGGACTTGCAGGAGTTGTACCATTTAATGAAATAACATAAGAGGTTACTTTCTCGATCTCAGATGGTTTTAGTGTTTTTTCCCAATCGACCATTCCTTTACCAGGACGTCCACCTTTTGCAATGGTGTGGAAAATATTTTTAACACCTCCACCTAAAATCCAATGATCATCAGTTAGGTTCGGTCCGATTCCTCCACCTCCGTCTGCTTGGTGACACACCATACAGTTGGTTTCGAAAATCTTTTTACCTGCGGCTAACGAACTTTCATCTGTTAAGTATTGTGCCTCATCTGCAGAGATTAAATCCGCAGCTGTCTTTCTGTATTCCTCAATTTGTTCTTTGGCAATTGCCACTGACTTTTCGTATTCAACAATTTGGTTGTCGCCTCCAAATACGTGGAATCTCAATAAGTATACAACTGAGAAGATGACAGTCACGTAAAATAACCCTACCCACCAAGGTGGTAATTCGTTATCTAACTCTTTAATACCATCGTAGTCATGATCCATCAACAACTCTCCTTCATCACTTACTGATGTTGTACGCGTCATTTTTTGCATCAATCGTTTCACCCAAGGTCTATCAGCAAAAGCTAGGTTGTCTTGTTTTTCTTTCGCAGCTAACTCTTCTGGAGTCATTAAGCGATTGAGTACTTTATTCGTTGCAGAAGCTACAATTTCTACAGCTATGAGCGCGAATAAAAACAATCCCAACAAAATAAGCACCGCAGGATGATCGATGAAAGCAGGTCTTTGTGCAGTTCCGCCTGCTACCCATTCTACTAATACATAAAATAGCAAGAATAGTAATGGAACTCTTACATATACTGGAAAATACTTTTTCATAATTTTTCTGAATTAGGATCAACATTGTGCTTTTCGTCATCTAGAAATGGCATATTGCTCAATTCTTCAATCGTTTCTTTTTTATAGGTAAACACCCATACAAACAAGCCTACAAAAAAGGTAAAGAATATAAGCAGGGATATAATCGGATAAATTTCAATCCCTCCTATTGTCTCCATTGTATGTTTAATAAATTTCAACATAATGCTTTCTCTTTTTTATTATTCCTCAACTCTATTCTTGATGTCTGTACCTAAACGTTGTAAGTAAGCAACCATAGCAACAATCTCACGTTCGCTCATTGGAACGAACTCCTGTCCACTTTCTTTAGCTGCTTTTTCACTAGCTAAATATGAATTTTTATAATCCGGGTCTGTTTGGAAATTCAAGGCGATTTGCTCTCCTTGTTCTTTCATTGACTGTCTTGCATTTGCAATATCTTCATCTGTATAAGGAACACCAAGCGTTCTCATCACTCTCATTTTTTTCTCAATGCGTGAGAAATCCGCTTGTTTGTTATCGAACAACCATTTATATCCTGGCATAATAGATCCTGGAGAAGTTGATTGTGGATTATACATGTGGTTGAAATGCCAGATATCTGAATATTTCTGTCCAACGCGCATCACGTCTGGTCCTGTACGTTTAGAACCCCATAAGAATGGGTGGTCATATACGTATTCACCTGATTTTGAATACTCACCATAACGCTCAACTTCTGAACGGAATGGTCGAATCATTTGAGAGTGACATCCCACACATCCTTCACGGATATACAAGTCTCTACCTTCTAGCTCCAATGGCGTATAAGGTTTCACACTGGAAATCGTTGGAATATTGGATTTCACAAAAATGGTCGGTACAATTTGTACAATACCTCCAATTAAAATCGCTACGGTTGTAAGGATTGTAAATTGGATTGGTCTTCTTTCTAACCAAGTATGCCAAGCTTCTCCTTTTAAACGAGAAGCAGAAATTCTTTTTAATTCTGGTGCTTCTGCTAATTCGTCTTCTACTGGTTTACCAACTCTTACTGTTTTGTATACTAAGTAAATCAATACGAATAATCCGATTAGGTAGAACGTTCCTCCAATCGCACGCATGATATACATCGGCATAATTGCAGTTACTGTTTCAAGGAAGTTACCATATTTCAATGTTCCTGATGGATCGAAGTCTTTCCACATTAAGTGTTGAGAGAAACCTGCTACATATAAAGGTATCGTGTATAAGATAATACCCAATGTTCCGATCCAGAAGTGGAAGTTAGCTAATGCTTTAGAATACAATTCTGTTTTTGTCATTCTAGGGATTAACCAGTACACCATACCAAAAGTCATGAAACCATTCCATGCTAAGGCTCCCACGTGTACGTGAGCTACGATCCAATCCGTATAGTGTGCAATAGCGTTTACGTTTTTCAACGACAACATAGGTCCTTCAAACGTCGCCATACCGTATCCTGTAATACCTACTACGAAGAATTTCAACACAGGATCTACTCTTACTTTATCCCATACTCCACGCAAGGTCAATAAACCGTTAATCATACCTCCCCAAGATGGAGCAATCAACATTACAGAGAATACTACTCCTAAGTTTTGTGCCCATTCTGGTAGAGCTGAATACAATAAGTGGTGTGGTCCAGCCCAGATATACAAGAAAATTAATGACCAGAAGTGAATGATAGATAAACGGTAAGAATACACTGGTCTATTCGCTGCTTTTGGCAAGAAGTAATACATCAACCCTAAGAAAGGAGTGGTCAAGAAGAAGGCCACGGCATTGTGTCCGTACCACCATTGCACCAGTGCATCTTGAACTCCTGCGTACACAGAGTATGATTTCAATCCGTGAACAGGTAACTCTAACGAGTTAAAGATGTGTAATACTGCTACTGTTACAAAAGTTGCTAAATAGAACCAGATAGCAACATAAATGTGACGCTCTCTACGATTGATGATCGTCATAATCATGTTGATACCGAAGGTAACCCAAATTACCGCAATGGCGATGTCAATTGGCCACTCTAATTCAGCATACTCTTTTGAAGTAGTAAAACCTAGAGGCAAGGTGATTGCTGCTGCTGCAATAATCGTTTGCCATCCATAAAAGTGAATGTTACTCAAAACATCACTGTACATTCTTGACTTACACAAACGCTGTAAAGAATAGTAAACCCCTGCAAAGATTGCATTTCCAACGAAGGCAAAAATAACTGCATTCGTGTGTAGCGGACGTAACCTTCCATAGCTCAACCAAGGAATACCATCGGTCAAGTTAGGAAATATAAACAGTACCGCTAATAGTAATCCTACAAGCATCCCAACGGCACCAAAAAAGATCGATGCGTAAAGGAATTTCTTTACAATTTTGTTGTCATAATAAAATTGTTGCACTTCCATAGTTGTTTATATTTGATTTTCTTTTTGATTATTTTCTTCACCTTGTTTTGCTCCTGTTTTCTTGTCCACTTTCTCTTCTTTTTTCAACTCATCATCGAACAACATGCGTACAGAAGGCGTATAAGCGTCGTCAAACTGACCACTTTTTACAGACTTAATAAAAATGTAGAGGAAGATCCCTGCCACGAAAACACTGATACTAATTAAGAAATAAATAACACTCATACCTCATTATTATTAAAACAAAGTTAACAATATATATTAGCTAAAAATATGATAAATATCACCAAAAACCTAATAATTAGTTTTTTTATTTTATCTTTTTTCCATAATAATTTGTCAATACAGTAACGAAGCTAATGATAGTAAACGTACTGATTGGCATCAAAATAGCAGCCAATAAAGGCGACATCATATTCATAATCGACACCGTAATCCCAATCACATTATACGTTAAAGCTAGCACATAGCTGAGCTTAATAACTTTAACAGCTTGTTTAGAAAAAACCAAATAACCCAATAAACGGTCAAATACGGTTGCATCTAAAATTGCATCACTCGCTGGAGTAAATACATTGACATTTTCTGACACAGATACTCCTACATTACTTTGAGCTAGGGCACCTGCATCGTTTAGCCCATCTCCAATCATCATAACATTGCCTCCTTGTTGTTGTAGCGCTTTGACATACTCTAATTTCTCCTCTGGTTTTTGATTAAATGCCAAGGCGGTATCTTGAGGAAGGATGGCTTGTAAATAGGCCTTTTCTCCTTCGTTATCTCCAGAGAGAATACTCAACTTATACTGGTGTTTACGCAAATTTTTAAAGAGCGTTTCCAAACCAGGGCGGTAGTGATTTTCAAAGATAAACTTGCCAAAATACTGCCCATCAATGGCAATATGTACAGCTGTTTCGTTTATTTTTCCTTGGACATCAGCTTGTACTAAAGTGGCAGATCCTATTTTGTATTCTTTTCCGCTAATTTCTCCTACAATCCCCTTACCTGCAATTTCTTCAAACTGGGTTGGCTTACTCACGACTTTTGCTTGTAAAAAAGCGTACAGTTTGCGACTTAGCGGGTGATTAGAAGCGCGTACTAAATTTTTTATATCGGTTTGTTGCTGTTTGTTCAACTCCAAACCTTCGTATCGAATTGTCGATTGTGCATTTGTGGTAATCGTTCCTGTTTTGTCAAAAACAAGGGTATCTACTTTTGCCATTTGCTCCACGACTGTTACATTTTTAAGGAAGAACTTCTTGCGTCCTAATATGCGGATGGCATTTCCCAAGGTAAAAGGCGCAGTTAAGGCTAAGGCGCACGGACAAGCAACAATTAAAATGGCCGTTACTACGTTAAAAGCGCTGTTTAAATCAACAAAAGCCCAGCCAATAAACGCTAAAACAGATATGGTTAACAACGCCGGCGTGAAGTAGTGACTCACCGTATCGGTAATAGTTTTGTATTTTAGGTCAACGCGTTTTTGGAAAACCTCATTACTCCACAATTGCGTCAAATAACTTTGGGATACTTTATTAATAGCTTCGACCTCTACAGCCTCTCCCATTTGTTTTCCTCCAGCAAATAACTTATCTCCCGATTTTTTTTCTACGGGTATCGCTTCTCCTGTTACAAAGCTATAGTCGATAAACGCGCGTTCAGATAACAAAATCGAATCCACTGGCAGCAATTCTTGATTGCGAATCAAGAGGCGATCTCCTTGCTCCACTTCATACACCTGAATGGGTTCTTCTACTCCGTCTTTGCCTAGTTTTGTAATGGCAATGGGAAAATACGATTTGTAATCGCGCTCAAAGGACAAGAAGTTATAGGTGCGCTGCTGAAAGAGTTTTCCCAAAAGCATAAAGAACACCAACATCGTCATACTGTCAAAAAATCCCGGTCCTAAATCGAAAACGATATCGACCGTACTGCGAATAAACATCACTATAATTCCTAAAGACATCGGTATGTCAATGGTGTAATTCTTCGTTTTTATTCCCGTCCAAGCCGCTTTGTGATAGGGAGAAGCAGAATAGAAAAACACTGGCAGAGACAAAAACAAAATCAACCAACGGAAGAAACTCTTGTATTGTTCCATCCACACATCGTCTATATTAAAATACTCGGGAAACGACAACATCATCACATTGCCATAGCAGAAAAAAGCCACTCCTATTTTATAGATCAAACTGCGATCGATGCTATTGGGTTTTTCCTCGTAATTTTTCAAACTGATATAAGGTTCATACCCAATTCGGCAGAGCAACAAAACAACTTCCTTCAGATCAATTTTTTCGGTATCATAGGTAATGGTTGCCTTTTTCTCAGGGAAGTTGACTAATACGCGGTAAACTCCAGCGTTCAACTTGTGTAGGTTTTCCAATATCCAAATACAAGAACTACAGTGTATATGGGGAATATACAAGGAAACAATAGCTGTTGTTCCTTCGTTAAATTCCAGTAGCTTTTCTACAATATCCGCATTGGTTAAGAAATCGTATTTCCCTTGTACATCTTCAGGAGTAGCTCCAGGTGTTGATTCAAGGTCATAATAACAGGTAAAATCGTTTTCATTAAAGATTTCGTAGACAGTCTTACAACCGTTACAACAAAACATTTTTTCATCGTAGTCTATACGATTAAATGCAGTAACACTGTTACCACAATGAAAACACGCTTTTTTCTCCATAAAATTTGCTCATTTACCTTGTACAAAGGTCTTGGTTAATTCTCCTAAAATTTATGACATTTATCAGTAAATACCACTATCTTTGCAGAGGTATTTCACCAATTACATTAAAATTAGTATATTCAGGTATGGGACGATGTGAGCAATGTATGGTTAGAGAATTCAGTTCTCTAAAGGCTTTAACTAGAGAGGAGTTACTAGCTATTTCAGAAACAAAAACCCACTTTATCATTAAGAAAGGAGAAAATATTTTCTCTGAAGGGGATAGTTTGAATGGTGTTTATTGTATAAAGGAGGGATTCTGTAAATTAACAAAATTAAATTCTAACGGAAAGGACTCCATAGTTAAATTAGCAAAACGGGGAGACTTATTAGGTCAACGTTCGATTATCAATGAGGAGGCGTCCAATCTTTCTGCGACGGCTTTAGAAGATATGCAAGTGTGCTTTATCCCCAAAAAGGAAATGCTCGAAAACTTCACGGACAACAATAAATTTTCGTTATTGGTTACGCGCGATATCTGTACACACTTAAAAGACGCGGATCAAGATTTGGCCAATCAAACGCATAAAACAGTAAAAGAACGCTTAGCTATTATCTTGTTGAAACTGGAAGATTTAGGTGGTTCATCTGCGGAAACGCAAGCGTTAAACATCAAATTATCGCGTGAAGACTTAGCTAATATGGTAGGAACAGCTACTGAAAGTTGTATTCGCTTACTTTCTGAACTCAAAAAAGAAGGCATCATCCAACTCAAAGGAAAAGACATTATTCTCGTGGACAAGCGAGAGCTTCGTTCATTAGCAGAATAAATGCGAACTGTCGTTTTAATTTAATTAAATTCATCTATATTTTTATGCAAATGATGCAAAATAACTTATTTTCGCATTATGAAGCATACAACATTAGATTCGTTAAAACAACTCATCAGTTCGCCTGCAAAGCGCTTTACTATCATCCCCCATCGCAATCCCGATGGCGATGCAATAGGCTCTTGTTTAGGCTTATATCATGTGCTAGTAAAATTAGGACATAAAGTAGAGGTAATCTCTCCTAATGATTACCCTAATTTCTTGGCGTGGATGCCGGGAACTTCCCAAATTAAAGTGTACGATTTTAATAAAACAGCCGGACAACACATCCTTAAAAATAGCGATTGCATTTTTACGTTAGATTTTAATATTCTATCGCGCACTGGCGATGAAATGGGTGCTTTTTTAGCAACCCTAACCAACGATTTTGTGATGATTGACCATCATCAAATGCCGGGTGATTATGCCAAGCTAACTTTTTCAGACACTTCTTTTGGCTCCACTTGTGAATTGCTTTATTCGCTCTTAGAACAAATGCAACTGACAGACTTGGTTGACCAAGATGCAGCGACTTGCATTTATACTGGAATTGTAACTGATTCTGGTTCTTTTCGCTTTCCGAAGACAACGGCTAAAACCCATCAAGTGGTGGCTGCCTTAATTGATAAAGGTATCGACAATCCGGCGATACACCACGCTTTATTTGACAATAGCTCATTCAATCGCCTACAGCTGATGGGAAGAGCACTGCAAAACTTGCGCTTGATTCCCGATACACAAGCTTCCTACTTGTTTTTAAGTGATCAAGACTTGGAGGAATTCAAACACCAAAAAGGCGATACAGAAGGACTTGTCAATTACGGACTTTCGATCGCTGGAATTGACCTAACCGCCTTCTTTATTGAACGGCAAGAGGAAGGAATCATTAAGATATCTTTCCGTTCCTCAGGGAACCTCGATGTCAATCAGTTGGCTCGAACCTATTTTGAAGGGGGTGGACATATTAACGCAGCGGGTGGTAAATCAACCTTATCCCTGGAAGATACAATTAAACGCTATATAGAAATTGTAACTAATCACAAACAAGACTTTTATGCTTAACCTACGTTTTAGCTTTGCCTTGCTTGCTTTAGCTTGTATATTGACGAGTTGTCAAAAAAAAGAAGAAGCGAGAAAACCAATTTCTCAATCAAAATCTGTTGAGACCAAGCTATCTATTGATCGCAACATAGAAATGAGAGAAAGCGAGGAGGACATCTTCAAAAAGTACAGAGAACACGACACAGCCAACGAATACTTCCATTCAAACACAGGCTTTTGGTTCGCTTACCAACAACGAGCAGTCAAAGACTCCATCAAACCGGTCAAAGGCGATATTGTGCGATATACATACGAAGTTCACCATGTGAATGACAGTATCATTTACCCTAAAACGGCTATTGGATCACTAACTTATAAAGTTGACGAAGAAGACATCCTGCCCGTATTGAGAAGTAGTTTAAAAATGCTAAAAGCCAAGGAGCAAATCAAAGTATTAACTCCATCCAGCTTGGCGTATAGCTATCTAGGTGATCAAAAGGCCATTGCTAAAAATCAACCTTTAATCCTAATCGTTTCCTTGGAATCAATCACAAAATCTAATTAATAAAAATGAAAAAAATGACGAGTTTAATTTTAAGTTTAGTCGCTTTAGTGTCGGCTTGTACGACTCAGAAGTCAGATTTACCTGACGGGTTGTATGCGGACATAAAAACAAACAAGGGCAATATTATTGTGGAGTTGGCTTATGATAAAGCGCCAATTACAGTTGCTAACTTTGTGAGTTTAGCTGAGGGAAAAAACCCTTTTGTCGACGAAAAATACAAAGGAAAAAACTACTATGATGGAATTAAATTTCACCGTGTAGAGAAGGATTTCGTTATCCAAGGGGGAGATCCAACAGGTACGGGTGCTGGTGGCCCTGGTTATGTTTTTCAGGATGAGTTTTCTCCGGAATTAACCCATGATAAACCAGGTACTTTATCAATGGCTAACAGCGGTCCTTTTACCAATGGAAGTCAGTTTTTCATCACGCATAAACCAACGCAATTTTTAGATAATAGACATTCCGTTTTCGGCTATACTGTAAAAGGAATGGACGTTGTAAATAGCATTGCAAAAGACGATGTAATCGAAAGTGTGAAAATCATCCGTCAAGGGAAAGAGGCGAAAAAATTTGATGCTGTAAAAGTGTTTAAAAACTACTTTGAAGAAGCAGCAAAAGAGAAAAAAGAAAAAGAAGATAACTTAACAGCAGTACAAAAGAGCTATGCTACTAAATTTGAAGAGTTAAAAAGCACAGCAAAAGTGTTGGATTCTGGTTTAGCCTATGTGATTGTAGAAAAAGGTTCAGGTAAAAAACCGGTAATCAGCCAAGAGGTATATGTAGATTATGCAGGATTTTTTGAAAACGGTATGTTGTTTGACTCAGGTATTGAATCGATTGCAAAATCATTTGATATGTTTGATCAACGCAGAGCTGACATGAAAGGATACAACCCAATTCCATTTAAATTCGGTGCAAAAACAGGTTTAATCCCTGGATTTATCGAAGGAATTGAGCAAATGAATTTTGGGGATACAGCGATTATCTTTATTCCAGCACATTTGGCATATGGAGAGCGCGGTGTGGGTCCTATCCCTCCGAACACTGACTTAGTTTTTGAACTGAAGTTGTACGAAAATGCAGATAGAAAATAAAAAAAACTCCGCTAAAGCGGAGTTTTTTTTTATGCGCGGTTTGCTCGTTGCGCGGTTTGCTCGTTGCGAAGTTTGCTCGTTGCGAAGTTTGCTCGTTGCGAAGTTTGCTCGTTGCGAAGTTTGCTCGTTGCGCGGTTTGCTCGTTGCGAAGTTTGCTCGTTGCGCGGTTTGCTCGTTGCACAGTTTGCTCGTTGCACAGTTTGCTCGTTGCGCGGTTTGCTCGTTGCGCGGTTTGCTCGTTGCGCGGTTTGCTCGTTGCGCGGTTTGCTCGTTGCGAGGTTTGCTCGTTGCGAGGTTTGCTCGTTGCGAGGTTTGCTCGTTGCGAGGTTTGCTCGTTGCGAAGTTTGCTCGTTGCGAGGTTTGCTCGTTGCGCAGTTTGCTCGTTGTTGTTTGTACGGGTTTGAAACAGTTAACAATAAACCAAAAAACCACCTATACAGGTGGTTTTTTTTTATCTCAATTGTTGATTTTTCAAATAGTCTACAGCATTTCGTCCTTCGTTAAATAAGAGGTCTAAAATACTGAGGTTGTTTAAAAAGCCGTTCTTATCGTCAAATACTTGAACATAAGGTTCAAATTGATTCTCATCTTTCTTTCCATTGGCTAAGTCTCTAAAATCGGTTATGCCTGCTGGAACTTCCTTAAAGTACTCTTCTGTTTTGTCATAGATCCATGTCACTCCTAAACAAGAGGTAATGATGTCGTGAATCTCTAGATTCAGGTCCAACATATACTTGTAATCTTTCTCAAAAACTGGGCGTATATCGTCTTCAAAGTACTCAAAGTAAGGCGAAGTGCGGTAGGCAGCTTCTAAGCTCTTAAAGTGTTGTTTTTGCCAGCCAAAAGCGTATTCGATTTGCACATCTTTAAACTTTTGACCTGGTCCTACTTTGGTGTGTTTGATGGGAATATTCAACATTTGCATACCATTGGCATTGTGAATATACATTCGGTTTCTATTGGTTTGTTTTTGAAAGCTGTCTTCAACTTCAAAAACAAGCGCCTCTGCTTGTGCCATCGCTACATAGTGACTTATCGAAGGAAAATAAGTCGGATGTAGTAAAATTGTATTGGTCATTACTAAAACTTAGAATTCTTTTTATCTCTTCTTCTCTTGTACAAACTATAACTACCCCAACCTACTAAGATCACGACAAAATAAGGGAAATAAGATACTTGCTTGCCGTTTCCATTTACGGTAATAAACATGCGATCCCAACGTATTTTATCCAATGCTTTTGACCAAGGAATCATTTGATCCAAGCTCATCCAAACAAATACTGGTTTTCCAACAATGTGATCTTCTGGAACAAATCCCCACATTCTACTATCTTCAGAGTTGTTGCGGTTATCTCCCATCATGAAGTAATAGTTTTGTTTAAAGGTATACTGATTAGTCGCTTGTCCGTTGATGAAGATTTGTCCGTCTTTGACTTGTAGATCATTATCTTCATACACGCGAATAGCGCGTTTATACATAGGTAAATTCTCTTCCGTCAGGGTAATAGTCTCCCCTTTTGCAGGAATGTGGATAGGCCCCAATTCGCTTTCGGTCCACGTTGGTTGGTTGTGGGGGAAGATATAATCTTTTGGCATAGCATATAAGCCAAGTTGAGCCGTATTTGGGCTTCTTAACACGGATTTTACGCCGCTAAAGGTTTTTAAATACGCTACATCATCATTTGTTAACCCTTGAAAGAATACGCCGTAATGCGGGCGGTTCACATAGGTAACAGCCTCAGTAATTTTGCGCTCATTGATGATTGCGCGCAAATCTAACGTACCATCTGTTTCAACTAAGTAGCTATATTGTACACGTGCTCTATCGTTGAGTTGTAATTCTTTATCATTGATAAACACAACCCCTTCTTTTACGGATAAATTATCTCCAGGTAAACCTACAGCGCGTTTTACGTAGTTGGTTTTCTTGTCGATGGGTTTAATAACGCCAGGGCGTCTTACCGGATCATTGAATTTGTAAATAGTATCCACAGGCCAGTTAAACACCACAATATCATTGTGCTGTACTTTTTGAAAACCAGGTAATCTAAAATAAGGCAAATGTGGTTTATTCAAATAGGACTTGCTATGCGTAAATGGAATAGTATCGTGTACCATTGGCATGGCTACTGTTGTCATTGGAGTTCTAGCACCATAGTGAAATTTACTTACAAATAAGAAATCGCCAACCATTAAGGTTTTTTCCAAAGACGAGGTAGGAATCGTATAGGGTTGGATAGCATAGGTATGAATAACTGTGGCTACCACTACAGCGAACAAAATCGAACTAACAAATTCTCCAGATTCCGTTTCGGGTTTTAGCGATCGATTCTCGCGATAGTGTACTTGACCTACATAGTTTATGAAAGCCACGTACAATCCCAAAGTAACTACCCCTAAAATAGTATCTAGTGTTGATTTTTTTCCAAAACTTCTCAATGTTTCCACCCACACGACTGGGAACATAATTAGGTTGACAATTGGAATGAACAGTAGTATTACCCACCACCACGGGCGATTAATAATCTTCATCAATACGACTCCGTTGTATACTGGAACCGCTGCTTCCCATGCTTTTCTACCTGCTTTTACGTATAATTTCCAAGTTCCTACAAAGTGAACCACTTGGATCAACAGGAAAAAAATAAACCATTGTGCTATTGTCATACTATTTGTTTTTTAACTTCCCAAGTTACTTAATTTTTCAAATTAAGAACATCTTTCATTGAAAAAATACCTTTTTTATCTTTGATCCACTCCGAGGCAATTACTGCACCAAGGGCAAAGCCTTCGCGGTTATGTGCGGTGTGTTTAATTTCTATTTGATCGATAGTCGAGTCATAGCGCACCGTATGTGTTCCGGGTACTTGATCTTCTCTTACCGCATCAATATGGATTTCATTTGTACTTGATGGCTTGTTTAGCGTCCAACCTTCATAGTTAGAATGGGCAATAATTCCCTCAGCTAAGGTAATGGCTGTTCCACTAGGTGCATCTAATTTTTCGGTATGGTGTACCTCTTGCATGTCTACCTGATATTGCGATAGATTGCGCATCATCTTGGCGAGATACTCGTTCAATTCAAAGAAAACATTAACACCTAAGCTAAAGTTGGATCCATAGAGAAACGCACTATTATGTGCCTGACAATACTCCACGACTTCGTTATACTGCGCTAACCAACCTGTCGTACCACTTACCACGGGAATTCCAGCTGCTAAGGCTTCTTTAATATTGTCAACGGCAATAGAAGGCACACTAAAATCAATAGCAACATCCGCTTCTGACAAGCTACCTGTTGTTTGATTGCGCTGTTTGGTATACACAATGGCATGTCCTCTCTCTACTGCTATGCGCTCAATGATTTTACCCATTTTGCCATAGCCTAGCAATGCTATTTTCATACGTTAGGATTAAATTAAAAGCGATATTGAACGTTAATCGCGTATTGATATTGTTGTTGTTGGGTTAAACTTTTTTGGTCGAACTCAATCACGGGTTTAATCGTCAGGTTTTCGTTGACGTTAAACTGCATTAAATGGGCATCTACATTGGCATCTACGATACTTAAAACATAGAATCCAATGGCGATTACAACAGATAAATCTCTATTCTTGCGGTAAAAATTTTGACCATCTAACAGGCGTTCTTCATCGAGTCCCGCTAGTGTTTCATCTGTTTGATCTACTTTCCCTTGCAAGCGATTTTTATACTCGTTTCTATAACGGTCGTAATTGCGTTGGTTATCTGCCCAAAAGTAAACAGGAATACCAATCCCAGCATATACTAGGGGCACTTTCCAGTACTTTCGATTGTAAATTTGTCCTAAGCCAGGAACAATTGTAGTATAGAATGCTGCACGCGATGGAGCAACAGGATCAATCGGTTTGTAAACAACCTCTTTATTTCTTTTTTCTTTTTTACTATCTTTTTCGAGTATTTCTTCTTCTTGTGCAAAACCTGCTAGATGAAAAAAGGTACTGAAAATAATTATCAATAAAACTTTACTTCTCACTACTTTTCTAAAAGTTTGATGATACGATCTAAATCTTCTTCTGAGTAAAAGGGAATGGTGATTTTTCCTTTTCCGTTGTGGTTGGCTTTGATATCTACCTTAGCGCCAAAAAACTTTCCAAAAGACTGTCTGTAGGTTTCCGGTACTACAGGTTGTGGTTTGGGTTGTGGTTTTACATTGCCCACGCCTTTATCGCCTTCTTGATATTTTTTTACCAGCGCTTCTGTATCGCGAACGGATAAATTCTCCGCAATAATTTTGTGATAAATATCCGTTTGCACGTCTAAATCGTCGATGTTAATAATCGCTCTACCGTGTCCCATGCTGATAAATCCGTCGCGGATTCCCGTTTGAATAATGGGATCTAATCGCAACAGACGCAAGTAATTGGCAATGGTCGAGCGCTTTTTCCCTACGCGATCACTGACTTGTTCTTGTGTCAGGCTGATTTCTTCCATCAACCGTTGATAGGACATGGCAATCTCAATGGGATCTAAATCGTGGCGTTGAATATTTTCAACCAAAGCCATGACTAAAGAATCATTGTCGTTTGCGATGCGAATATAAGCAGGAATCGTGGATAAGCCAGCAATTTTAGATGCTCTTAACCTTCTTTCCCCTGAAATTAACTGATATTTATTAAAATCAATTTTTCGAACCGTAATCGGCTGAATCACGCCGAGTTCGCGAATACTACTCGCCAACTCTTGTAAAGACTCTTCATTAAAATTTGTACGAGGCTGAAAAGGATTAATTTCGATTGCTTCTACATCCAGTTCAATGATATTCCCCACAACTTTATCAGCATTGGTATCGTCAATGGACTTGATATCGTTATCTGGGTCCTTCAACAACGCTGACAATCCTCTTCCTAAAGCTTGTTTTTTGATTGCTTTTGCCATAGTTTATCTTTCCTCTCCTATTTTTTAGTGATTCTTTTTTACTATTTCCTCCGCTAAATTAATATAATTTGTAGCACCTTTACTGGTTGCATCGTAATTTATGATACTTTCACCAAAACTCGGTGCCTCACTTAATTTGACATTGCGTTGGATAATCGTATCAAAAACCATGTCATTAAAGTGTTTTTGTACTTCTTCTACTACTTGATTAGACAAGCGCAGACGCGAATCATACATGGTCAATAGCAACCCTTCGATATCCAATTTAGGGTTGTGGATGCGCTGTACACTTTTGATGGTATTCAACAGTTTTCCCAATCCTTCTAGGGCGAAATACTCACACTGAATGGGAATGATTACAGAATCGGCTGCGGTTAATGCGTTTAGGGTTAACAACCCTAAGGAAGGAGCACAGTCAATGATAATGTAATCATAGTGATTTTTAATGGATTGCAATGCTTCTTTGAGCATATACTCTCTATTTTTCTTATCGACTAATTCAATTTCAATTGCGACCAAGTCGATATGTGCAGGAATTAGATACACATTGGGAGCTGTACAATCTACGACGGCTTCTGCTGGTGTGCAGCTGTGTTCTAGTACTTCATACGTACCAATTTCAACAGCTTCAACATCCACTCCTAATCCTGAAGTAGCGTTCGCTTGAGGATCGGCATCGATTAACAATACCTTTTTTTCAAGTGCTCCTAAAGAAGCAGCTAAATTCACAGAAGTCGTAGTTTTACCTACGCCACCCTTCTGATTGGCAACAGCTATAATTTTCCCCATTTTTTTATATCAAATAAATTTTGAGTGGTAAAAATACAATTATTTATCTGTATATAAAATCTATTTTATTAACATTCTCAATCGGTAACAATTCCATAAAAAAAGGGTAATCTCTTATCATCCAAAAGAATACCCTTATATTTTTTGCCTTTATTTCTTGCGAATATTGGCTTCAAGCATGTCCCACATTTCTTCAGGAACTTGGTCCAGCATATTAAATTCTCCTGCACCTTGTAGCCATTCTCCGCCGTCAATGGTGATTACCTCTCCGTTGATGTAGCTCGAGAAATCAGAAATTAAATACGCTGCTAAATTCGCTAACTCCTGATGTTCACCTACTCTGCGCAGTGGAATTTTTTTAGCTAGGTCGAATTTTTCTTTTAAATCCCCTGGCAATAGGCGGTCCCATGCGCCTTTTGTTGGAAAGGGACCCGGGGCAATCGCATTAAAGCGCATGCCGTATTTGGCCCACTCAACAGCTAAACTTCTAGTCATGGCTAAAACACCTGCTTTGGCCACCGCAGAAGGTACCACATAAGCCGATCCCGTCCACGCATAAGTCGTTGTAATATTTAGTACAACGGTATTGCGTTGTTTTTGTTCGATCCAGTGTTTACCCACAACCAACGTACAGTTCTTTGTTCCTTTTAGCACAATATCAACAATGGTATCAAACGCATTAGACGATAGTCGCTCTGTTGGTGAAATAAAATTACCCGCAGCATTGTTGAGCAATACATCTACTCTACCCCATTTGTTCAATACCGCTTGTAGCATCTGCTCTACTTGATCGTAATGTCGAACATCACAACTCACCGGAAAACATTCCCCTCCTGTTTGGGCTTCTAGTTCTTTGGCCGTTTTTTGGAGCTTCTCCATATCGCGAGAAGTAATGACAACTTTTGCACCAATTTCCATAAAGTAAGCCGACATCGATCGTCCTAATCCACTTCCCCCTCCGGTAACAATCACCACTTTATCTTTTAATGCCGTAGGTGGCAACATTTTTTCTGTATAATTCATAACTGGTTTTTCTTTTGATATCTCCTAAAGATACAAAAAGGAAGCTGATTTCCTTTGTTCAAGGCTTAAAACTTTCTTTTTACACAAACAAATCCTCTTTCTTTATTTTTCTGATAGTGGGTATAAATGACCGCTAATGGGGATATTCATCTTGATCCAAAAGAAATAATCATCAGATTTACATACATTAACTTATACTTCTTTTGGCTTTCTTCGGTAGTTGTTCGAGTCATGTTCGAATTTACTTGGGCTGAGGGCCATTTTACCGAAGGAGACTCGAACAAGACTCGAACAAGACTCGAACAAGATCCAAAGAAAAGTCTTTGAACATTGGCGTGATGGATTAGTTGCTCGCTTTACCTCATCTAGTTTATATTTTGTTTGGGTATTCGATGAATTTTGTTATTCGGCTTTCGGCTTTTTTTTGTGTTCTACTCATAAAAAATGCCCCAAAAAGTGTCAAACTTTTTGGGGCATTTTGGGTAGATCTTCTATTTCTGAGCCTTATCAATGTGAGTTTGGATGATGTTCCAGTCGTAATAATGAAACACCTTGCCATTACTCATCATCACTAACATGCCTTTAGGAAATTTGGGATCCAGTGGCACAGAGGTTATTTCCAAACCATCGCATTCAATTGCTGCTACGGGAATGGTTGTGATTAGTTGATGTTGATGCGGATTTGTCGGTTCCCCTTCTCTTGGGTAAACCAGAATGGAATTGTCCTGTTGATTGGATAGGACGATATATCCCGTTGTTGCATCCTTTTTGTAGATAGCAATTCCTTCATGATCGCGTTTGGCATCCCCTTTTACAAAGAAAGCCAGTTCTTCGTTCCCCTTTACAGGGTCTGCATAATACTTGCGCACTCCTGCGGTTTCATCGGAATAGTAGACATAACCCAACTCTTGATCTACTGCTATGGCTTCAATTTCTTTCTTTCCGCTATACGCACCAAATTTACGCGCTAGTTTCAGTTCTATCTTTCCCTCTTCATTTGCTGCAAACGCATATTGCCACAAGTATTCATTCACAGGACCATTTTTACGGCCTACAATAGCGTAAAACACGGGGGTTTCACTGTCTTTTTTGGTATAGAGTGAAATCCCCATTGGTTCATTGTATTCTTCTGCTGTTTCTCCTTCAAACACTTTTAATCCTCCTCCATCAATAGGCGTTAATTCGGGTAGTTTAAAAATTCGAATGGCATTGGCCTTGCGCTCGGTGACTACTGCAATGTCAATGGTATCGTTTTTATAGGGGAAGTTGTAGGCAATATCCACGTTATTTGGACGAGCCATATCCGTGTATTTAGCCACAATCTTTCCTTCTAAATCAAAGGCGTATAATCCACCGCCTTTTTCTTTATCTGTTCCGATGATCAAGCGTTGGCTTTGATCTTTGTTATTGATCCAAATAGCGGGATCATCGGTATCAAACACGGTTTGTTCTGTAACCACTAGGGGTTGAATCGCATGGGGTGAAACGGGAGCTAATTTGTCTTTACACCCAGTGAGTAAAGTCAAACTCAATATAAAATAGATGGCTTGTGCTTTCATTAATTTTTCTTTTTTATCGTGTGTGTATAAATAACTTCTGCCTGTTGTGTTGTCGCTTTTACTACTTGAACGGTTAATTCGTCTTCTGCGATAGAAAAAGCCATAAATCCTGGTTCTGCAGCAGCAAAAATGGTGTGTTCCATAGTACCAGAAGGGCGAACTTCACTTGCAGCACCAGACAGGAATTGGGTGGTATAGCGCTCTTTTGGTTTAATGATTTGCAAATCGTGTTCATGACCACAGATATAGGCATCTACGCGATGGCGATCAAAGAAATCGGCAAATTTCTGTTCAAATCCCTGGGTATCTTTATTTACTCTTCGCTTGCCACCACTGTACATTGGATGATGTCCCACAACAACCTTCCATTGCACATCTGCATCCGCCTGCCCTAGGGTTTCTTCCAGCCACTGCATCTGTTTAGCTGTATCTTGCTCAAGCAAATCGCCATATTTTGCACTCTTGCGGTAATTGTCAATAAACGGATTAGTATCCATCACCACCAACAGTAGTTTTTTTCCATTTTCTAATGTAAACGTTTTGCTGTAATAGCGATCAGGCATATTCCAGCGTCTGCTAACTTGGGTATAATCTAGTTGCGCTTGCACATTGCCCAAGTAATCGTGATTGCCCAAAGCGACATACCAATTGGCGTATAAGGAAGGATTGGTGTACACCTGTTCAAAAGAGGAAATCCAATGATAATCTTGCGTACTCGCTACGCCATTGGGGTAAAAATTATCCCCTACGGAAACGATAAATTCTCCATCGAGAACCACCATGGCATTTCCCAATTCACGAGCCACCTCTTTTTGGTAGTAATCGCCTACACGACCAAAATCTCCTAAAACTAAGAAATTAAAACTATCCTCTTGATAGTTTAAACCTGGAATATTACGTCCGGAATACCCCGTACTTTTTTCGTATTCAAAAGGAGTTTGTGCCTGTGCTAGTCCCGTGAAACTAAGTAAAAATAAAGTGTAAAGTATTTTCTTCATGTGTTGTAAAATAAAAAATTACAGCCAATAGAAGTATTCGCTGTAATTTATTTTTTGTGTATGCTTTATATTATAAATCAAATTTAATTCCCAATGTAAATTTTGGTTGGTAGTATTCCATTTGTTTTACGCGATTACTCACGCCTTGGTAGTATCTCAACGGTTGATTCGTCAGGTTATTTGCTTCGGCAAATACGCGCATATACTTGGTAATTTTGTAAGAAGCATTAGCATCTAAGAACAATTGTTTGTCGTAATAGCTATCTTCAAAACTATCTCCGCCTAAGGCATCCAAGTAATCAGATGAATAGTTCAATGAGATACGCGCAGAAAAGCGCTCATTTTCCCACGATAGTGATCCGTTAAACATATGAGGAGCTGATCCTGGCAATTCCATGTTTTTTCGCACTTCCCCATCGGCATTGGTAATTCCCTTTGCTTCTGAATGTGTATAGGTATAGTTTACATAAACGCCCAACCCTTTAAAGAATTTTCCAGGGATGAAATCAAGTTGTCTTTGAAAAGCCACCTCAACACCAAAGAGATTCACTTGATCTCCATTGCGCTGTTGGGTAAACTTCCACTTATCTCCTGCTTTGATTGGATTTACTTGGTCAGGGAAAGTCGTCTCAAAGTTTTCTCTGGTAAACGAATCTGAGTGATAGGTGTAAATAAAGTCATTTAAGTTTTTGTAAAACACGCCTGCAGAGAACATCCCTACCGATTCGAAATACTTTTCTGCCATTAGATCGAAGTTATAGGCATAGGTTGCTTTTAGATCTGGATTTCCAGCAGCCACCATATTATCTTGAGAGATCACGCTAATATAAGGGGCTAATGCATAATAATCAGGTCTTGCTAAGGCGGTCGTAAAAGCCGCTCTATAAATCCAATCCTGATCCGTGGTGTATTTAAAGGTCAAACTTGGCATGACGTTGGTATAGCTGTTGGTGTTGTTTACCTCCCCTACTAAATCGCTTTCATCTACGATGTGATTTCCGGTATAATCAATACTTGTATGCTCTACACGTGCACCAACAATCATCGACAGTTTTTCGTTGAAATCTTGATCCCAACGGATATAACCTGCGTAGATTTTTTCTTTGGCTTTGTAATTCAAGGCTAGATATTCTTCCGGTTTGGCTTCTTTTTCAAATAAAGTCGCATTGTTCAAATCTAATCCTCCTAGGTATTCCTTGGTTGCAAAATACCCTGGCACATACTTACTACCGGCTTGAAACTTAGCTCCATCGTAGTAATTGTGAGGTACTTCCGATAGGTTTCCAATCGAATTAGGTTCAATTGGCGTATACTCGTAGAACATATTATCGCGTTCTTTGTCTTTTAAGCGCAAGCGACCACCAAAACGCAAGCGTCCTTTTTGATCTTCAATTACAGAAAACGGAATTCTAAAATTCAATTTTGCGCCAAACTCACTGTCTTTTGTGAAATTGTGGTTTTCTGTTAGCTTTCTAAAGCTGAAGTTTTCTGGTGTATCTTTAGCAGCTGTGATTAAAGGATAATCTCCGTTAGACAAGTCCTCTACCATAGCTACTTTTTTGTTTTGGAAGTCCAAGTAGCGCTCTCCTGGACGATCTTCGGATGCACGGGAATAGTTCACGGACCAATCCATATCTAAGTTACTCGACCACAAATGCTCTCCACTCAACGCATAGTGCTGTACGCGTTGGTCTTCTAATCGCGTATTCTTATTTCGGCTGTTGTCAATTCCCCCTTTTGTTTCTCTGCGGATATCTCCTTTGTATCCCACAATATTGTTTTCCGCATCGTATTCGGGTGTAATACTTCTATAACGCACACGGTATCTGTTTTCTCTATCATCTCTCCAGTTGTACATCGCACTGGCATAAATCGTGTGGTTGTCGTTAATTTTGTAGTCAAAAGCTCCGGAAAAACTGCGGCGCACGCGTTGAACATCGTATTTTCTGATGTCGTACTCACTGATATACACCTTGTCGTGTTCATCTTGACTCCAAACGGCTTCTACGTTGTCCGATCCAAAGTTATTGCTGTTGTACGATCCGCTTACTATCATTCCCAATTTAGAATCTAAGAAACGATTGCCATAAACAAAACTACCAATGTAGTTGCCTTTCTCACGGATAGGATTATATCCTCCTGCAACGGTAGCAGAAATGCGCTCTCCATAAGGGGATGCACGGGTAATTAAATCAACAGATCCTCCAATAGCATCTGCATCCATATCGGGAGTTAGGGTTTTATTTACTTCTACAGAAGAAATCATATCTGACGGAATTAAATCCATCTGTACGTTTCGATTATCTCCTTCTGCTGATGGAATGCGATCTCCATTTAGGGTTACGGAATTTAAACTAGCTGCTAATCCGCGAATCACGATGTTACGGGCTTCTCCTTGGTCATTCTGCATGGTGATTCCCGGTACGCGTTTTAACGCATCTCCAATATTGGAATCGGGAAAACGCCCCACTTGATCGGCTGAAATAACATTAGTTACATTGGCGTTGTTCTTCTGTTGGTTTAACGCCTTAGCCTGTCCTTTCAAACGGTCTCCAATGATAACAATCCCTTCTAAGGTTTGAATATCAGTAGACAAACTCAAATTGACTACGGTATTTTGTCCTGCAACTACCTCAACCTCTTGTTCAATTGGTGCATACCCCATATAACTAACCGATAAGGTATACGCACCCCCTGGTATATTTAAAAATTCAAAGTAACCATTGGTATTGCTAATCGTGTATTGTTTTCCATCATTCAACAATACAGCTGCGCCGGGAAGTGAGCTCATATCTGTAGCATCAATAACGCGTCCGGACACAATACCGTGTTTTTTATCCCCTTGCTGCGCGTGTAAGGTCCAAGCCAAACAAAGAGTAAAAAAGAATAAGAAGTACTTTACTTTCATAATCATAATCTTAAATAGTTTTGAACAAACTTAGTCCACCCCCTATGAAAGGGCGTTTCTATATTGTTATGATTGTGTTTTGGTTTTGCTTCTTATGTTAAGAATGGGTTGCTCGTTGCTCGTTGCTCGTTGCTCTTTGCTCGTTGCTCGTTGCTCTTTGCTCGTCGTTCGTTGCTCTTTGCTCGTTGTAAAGCACAATTATCTTACAAACGAAGAGACAGTAAACAAAAAAAGAGGTTACGCTTGGCATAACCTCTTTTTATTTCGTAAAATCAAATTTTACATTTGACTTTCTTCTAACTGCTGTTTTTTAGCTTTCTTCTCTTTTAAAAACTCAATTGTTCCTCCAGTTGCCCAGTAGCAAGCGAATCCAATCAAGAATATTAAAAGCCAAAACGCCATTGTAATAACGGTCATGGCAACGATGAAACCTAAATACTGTTGAAATTCAAACATTTTATTCCGGATTTTTTTGTATACGTCCCAAATATACATCCTTTTCTTGATTTGACAATAGCCCTCATTTTATTTTACCCCTTCTTTAGAATCAAACTAAATAATTCAGTATCTTTAAGGTAATTTTAAATACAAATCACATCATGGACTATAGAATAGAAAAAGACACCTTAGGTGAAGTACAAGTACCCAAAGACAACTATTGGGGAGCACAAACAGAGCGTTCGAGAAACAATTTCAAAATTGGCCCTGAAGGATCCATGCCTCATGAAATTATCGAAGCTTTTGCTTATTTAAAAAAGGCTGCGGCATATGCTAACTTCGATTTAGGTGTATTAAACCAAGAAAAAAGGGATGCAATTGCTCAAGTATGTGATGAAATTATTGCAGGTAAACTAGACGATCAGTTTCCGTTGGTTATTTGGCAAACGGGATCGGGAACTCAATCCAATATGAATGTCAATGAAGTCATTGCCAATCGCGCACAGGTTTTAGCTGGGTTTGCTATTGGAGAAGGAGAACCCGTACTCAAAGCCAATGACGATGTCAACAAATCCCAATCGTCTAACGATACGTATCCAACCGCAATGCATATTGCGGCCTATAAAGCGGTTGTTGAATCTACCATTCCAGGGGTTACCCAGCTCAAAAACACCTTGGCTGCTAAGGCAAAAGCGTATAAAGATGTCGTTAAAATTGGACGTACGCACTTAATGGACGCCACACCTCTAACGTTAGGACAAGAGATTTCGGGCTATGTTGCTCAATTAGAACACGGATTAAAAGCGTTAAACAATACCTTAGCTCACCTTGCTGAATTGGCTTTGGGAGGTACGGCTGTAGGAACGGGATTAAACACCCCAACCAACTACGACGTAGTCGTTGCTAAACACATAGCTGATTTTACAAAACTGCCTTTTGTTACGGCTCCAAATAAATTTGAAGCGCTTGCTGCTCATGATGCTATCGTAGAAACGCATGGTGCCTTAAAACAACTAGCGGTATCTCTATACAAAATCGCCAATGACATTCGCATGTTAGCTTCAGGTCCGCGTTCGGGAATTGGTGAGATTATCATTCCTGCCAATGAACCTGGTTCGTCTATTATGCCTGGAAAAGTAAATCCAACGCAATGTGAAGCCTTAACCATGGTAGCCGCTCAAGTATTAGGAAATGATGTAACCATCTCCTTTAGTGGTACACAAGGACAATATGAATTGAACGTATTCAAACCTGTAATGGCAGCTAATTTTATTCAATCGGCAAAACTAATCGGCGATGCTTGTGTTTCTTTTGATGAACACTGTGCACAGGGAATTGAACCCAACCACAAACGCATTCAAGAACTCGTAGACAACTCCTTGATGTTAGTTACAGCACTCAATACAAAAATTGGCTACTATAAAGCCGCTGAAATCGCTCAAACCGCACATGAAAATGGAACTACACTAAAAGAAGAAGCCGTTCGATTGGGCTATGTTACCCCGGAAGACTTTGACCTTTGGGTAGATCCGAAAAAAATGATTGGTGAGTAGTGAGTGGACACTATCAAACCGGACGAACCTCACAACGAGCAAACCGCGCATTATTAGTGATGAGACAATGAGAAGGAAATTATCTGAATAAATATTCCATCAAACCAGGCGAACCTCACAACGAGTAAACCGTGCATTTTCAAATACAAGCAGTGGTAGAAAAATCTACCACTGCTTTTTTTATCGTCAACTTCTAAAACCTATTTCGTATAAAAAAGAAAAACTTTTCCCCAAAGTCATTCAAATTACAACTAAAACAAGCCATTACAAGCTAAGCTTTTGGATTTTGGAATAAAATGTGTTGTAGTAGCTGTATTCCTATATTACAACAATCTATTGCTAAAAAGACTTTGCTCATATAATACGATGGCAGTATTGGAAACAACTGTAAATGCTGTTGTAAGCGTTAGGACATCTAAGTTGTATGAGCTTTATCCTTCCTAAATTACAACAATATGAGTACAAAACCCCACACCCAAGTACGATCAACTGATCAGTACAATGCAACGCTTCTACAAGAGCTCGTTGACCTCCACACCAACTTTACCTCTTATGCACAAAGCATTAATGAACTGTTTTACTACTATGTACAACACTGTACAGACAAAGGAGAAGATCTCTTTTTGGACGCATCGGATGTACACCGCATCCTACAAGTAATCAATCTGTTGCAACAATTGAAAGAACCTGTGAAGTAAGTTAACTTAGCTAATAAAATCAAAAAAGCAGTAGCGAATGCTTCGCTACTGCTTTTGTTATCTTAAAATTAAATTAATTACTTTGAATAGAAAAAACGATCGTCAACACCGTTCCCTTCATGATCAAGAACATATACATATTCACCAATTTCTTCTCCTTTTTTATCTTGAAGTGAAAGAAACACTTCAATCGTATATTCAATTGTATTTTCATGAAACCAAAAAAGCTCAATTGCTTTATTTACCATTTTGATATCGGTAAAACAAATTCCAAGATCGTTTATGAGTTCCTCTTCTACATATTTATTATCAGGAATATTTATTAAATATAGGAACCCATCACGTGCTTCTTCATAAAGTTTTAGCATTTCTTCTGCACTAGACATCTTAAAAAAATTTCTATTATTCATCCTTTCTATTACTAAAAGTCTATTTTTGTATTAATCGTAAATTTCAAAAAAATAAAATTCATTATTTATATAATTTCCTTCCATATCTTCAAAGTATTTAAACTCCGCTAACAAAATGTCATTTTTTCCTAAAAAATAAATAGTCACACAAACTTTATAAACTTTATAATCTAGTTCAGACCAAATTAAAGTTATTCGCGAATTTTTAAAATGTATTTCATCGATATTAGCCAAGTACTTAGAATCTATTTCTTGTATTATTTTCTCAAAATTAACTGGCAGTTTTATCCAATTGTCAATAAAATTCTGAGCCTTTGCATACAAAATTCTCATCTCTTCTATATTCATCTATTTATTTTTTTTATTTGTCATAGGTATTTCAAAAAATATATATCCATTCGCATTCGCGTTACCATAAATACGAAGGTCTTTAGATTTTTCACCCATCATCTTCAACTTGTAAGAGTAACCTGTTTGCTGTGCCTCTGATGCTGTTAATCATATAATTCCTGAATGTCCTTTAGGAGGGACTACACCTTTAGCAATAGCTCTTGATATGTCTTTCTGAACTGTTTTATCATAGGACTTATACACTGATCTCTTAACCCAACCTGTTGCTCCTTTTACAGGTGTAGAAAACTTGTTTACAGGAATTACTCCGATCACTGCCCATGAAAAATCTACACCACTCATTGGATTACCATTTAAATCAGCTCCAGTAAATAATCCATAAACAAGATCTAAGCCTGACTTAGTAGGCAACCAATCATTTATATTATCAACAACCCTATAAGTTAAATCTAATGCATCACCACTACCATCACCCCCATACAATTTTCCTTCACTATTTCGGCCTTTGGGTTTATCTTGTTCCAAACCATCCGCCCCCATATGCAACACATGATTCAATCCACTGGTAATCAATCCTTGTCGCATGCCTTGCCAAAAATCACCGCCTGCAATAGTTGAAGAAATACCACCTGATAAACCACCACTGGCTATCATGACTGCTTTGGTTTGACTAAGTTACACAAAAAAAGCAGGGCAGCTATCCTTATTGTCCGTTGACAATTTCGTATAAAAAAGAAAAACTTATCTCTAAAGTCATTCAAATTACAACTAAAACAAGCCATTACAAGCTAAGCTAGTTAGTTTTGGAATAAAATGTGTAGTAACATTTGTATTCCTAAACAATAACATCATGACTCTAAAAAATAGTTCACCCGTTTGGTAAGGTGACAGTATTGGAAACAACTGTAACGCTGTTATTGGCGTAGGACACCTAATCTAGACGGGTTTCTATACTCCTAAACAATAACAATATGAGTACAAAACCCCACACTCAAGTACGATCAACTGATCAGTACAATGCGACGCTTTTACAAGAGCTCGTTGACCTCCACACCAACTTTACCTCTTATGCACAAAGCATTAATGAACTGTTTTACTACTATGTACAACACTGTACAGACAAAGGAGAAGATCTCTTTTTGGACGCATCGGATGTACACCGCATCCTGCAAGTAGTAAGCTTATTGCAACAATTAAAAGAGCCTGTGCAATAAAGGAACTTACCTAAAAAAATCAAAAAAGCAGTAACGAATAGTTCGCTACTGCTTTTGTTTATATTTTATTTTTTATTAATGAGAAAGATGCTCTACATCTTCGGGTTTGTGTTTGTATTTGAAAATAATCGCGAATAAGATAGTCACAACTAAAGAGAACAACGCAAAAATAATCCACGAATGTCTCCATCCTTCCACTTGCAATAGCAAATCATCTTGACTATACACATAGTGATTTACTACGGCTTGAGCTAAGAACATTCCGATGGTTGCACCAAAACCATTGGTCATCATCATGAATACCCCTTGAGCAGAAGAGCGAATGTCTTCACTAGTTTCATTGTCGACATATAAAGACCCTGATACGTTGAAGAAGTCGAAAGCAATTCCGTACACAATCATCGACAAGATAAACATCCAAACACCACTTCCTGGATCACCTAATCCGAATAAACCGAAACGCAACACCCAAGCGACCATCGACATTAGCATAACCACTTTAATTCCAAAGCGTTTTAAGAAGAACGGAATTAACAAAATACACAGGGTTTCTGAGATTTGCGAAAGAGAGATTAGCGCATTGGCATTACTCGCTCCCCAGGTATCTGCATATTCAGGAATATTTTTAAAGGTCGTGATAAACGGGTTGGCATAGCCGTTGGTAATTTGAAGAGATACCCCTAATAACATAGAGAAAATGAAGAAAATAGCCATTTTCTTTTGTTTGAATAATGCAAAAGCCTTTAATCCAAAAGCATCGGCAAGGGTTCGTTTTTCTCCTGATTTATTTACTGGACAATGGGGTAAAGAGAAGCTGTATAAAAACAGGACTACTCCTAAAAATCCAGAGACGTAAAACTGGTGATAATCTTGTTGAAAACTGACAAAATCAGGGCTGCTACTAAAGTTAAAACCAAGGCTATCACCGGTATAACCAAAGAAGTTCACAAAGAGCATGGCGATGATAAAACCGATGGTCCCAAAGGTACGAATGGGAGGAAAGGCTTTTATGACATCCAGCTGATTTTGTTTAAGCACCGTATAGGCGGTGGAGTTAGACAGGGCAATGGTCGGCATAAAGAAAGCCACACTAATGCTGTATAACGTAAAGATGGTTGCAAAATCTACATTGCTTCCTGATACATAGCCGTAGTATCCGGTTGCGAACATAAAAATAGCCGCTAATAAGTGGTTGATTCCCAACAAGCGTTGCACGGGAATCCAACGATCTGCCACGATCCCCATAATAGCAGGCATAAATATTGACACAATTCCTTGCATCGCATAAAACGAACCGATTTTAGGTCCTAAGCCTATAGAACCTAAATAGTTTCCCATAGACGTTAGATACGCTCCCCAAACGGCAAATTCGAGGAAATTCATACCCGTTAGTTTCAATTTTACATTCATAGTTTTATCTTGTAAGTGGTAGAAATACGCCTATAGATAATAAGATGATCTAAGGACGAATTTCCACAGATCATATTAAATTCTCTCTTTTACTAATTGTAGGATTAGGTCAAACTGTTCTTCTCGGGATAAGTTTGAGTTATCGACTTCTACAGCATCATCGGCTTTTACTAAAGGCGAGTCTTGGCGAGAAGTGTCGATTTGATCGCGTTCTATTACGTTGTGCAAGACGTCTTCATATACCACCTTACTATCTTTCTCTTGTAATTCTTTGAAGCGACGTTGGGCGCGAATTTCTGGAGAAGCAGTCATAAATATTTTCAATTCTGCATCGGGAAAAACAACAGTTCCAATATCTCGACCATCCATTACAACGCCTTTTGATTTACCGAGGATTTGTTGTTGTTCGACTAATTTTTTTCTCACTTCTGAAACGGCAGCAATTTGGCTTACAAACTGAGAAACCTCCAAGGTACGGATGAGTTCTTCTACATTTTCTTGGTTGAGATAGATATCGGCATATCCTTTGGCTACATTGTATTCAAAGTGTAGATCGAAGGTGTCTAATAGCTCTACTAACCTTGCTTGATCAAAGTTTTTGGCAGAGATTAGACCTTTGCGCATGGCAAAAAGCGTCACGGCGCGATACATGGCACCCGTATCAATATAGATATAACCTAATGATTTGGCTAGTGCTTTGGCTAACGTACTTTTTCCTGTCGAGGAAAAACCGTCAATCGCTATAGTTATCTTTTTCAAATTTGAAAAATTTACAATTAATTCATATCAAAACGAACACCAAACATACTTGTGTTTGCTGCCGAGGTTTGGCGTGCATAAGAATAGTCGAATTTAAAGCGTTTGAGTTGTAAACCCACGCCCGCAGTTATCCCTGCGAAATGTCGATTGTCGACAATGCGCAATTCCTCTCCTTTTCGGAAGTTATAGCCTAAACGGACTTGAAACTTCTTTTGTGGAAAGAGTTCTACTCCAACAATGAAATGTCGTAGTGCATTATTAAAGAAACTGACCTTTTCTTCTTTGAATTCTTCGTCTATAGACGTAGTGCCCCTATTGGGGTTTGAAAAGGACAAATCCCATTGTTGTAAATTATCTATTGTAATGTGCCAGCGCAAAGGTACGTTTTCTAATTCTTTCGAAACAGAAATTGCGACATCTAATGGCAATTTTTCTCGATAATCGGCATAGGTTTTTAGCTGAGCCCCCATATTTCGAATGGTGAAGGCAAAATCCCACTTGCCAATTTCATCTTTATACAGCACCCCTAAGTCAATTGCTGCCCCAATAGATTGATAGGATTCCAACGAGGAAAAAACGAATTTGACATTTGCTCCTATATACCAATCGGATTGCTCAATTTGATAGGACGAACCCGCAGTGAGCGCAACTTCATTACCGTGAAAGTTTCCAGTATAAGTCCCAAACTCATCATAGCCTTCCATATCCCCATAGTTGATGAAATTCACTCCTACGAATAGATTTCGCTTGGATCGAAAGGTTTTTGTATAGCCCAAAGAACCGTAGTTAGCCACGCCATACACCCGACTAAAACTCGCATCTACCTGGTTAGCCATCGATTCATTTATACTCGCAGGATTCCAAAATACTTGACTGACGCTGTTAGAAGAAGCAAAGTTTTTTCCTCCAAGTGCTGCCTGCACAGGCGAAGAGGGTAAATTCAAAAACTGATAGGTATAATCAGCCCCCACTTGGCTATAGTTTTTATGCGATAGCAAGCAGAGTATGGTGACTCCCATCCACAATAATGAATTCCTCATGAGCAGTTGATATTACGTCGCTAATATATTACATTTTCAAAAACAATGCTAAAAAAGGATATATTGCCGGCGGACTTCTGCTTGTCTTTTTTTTAGTCGCATACGATGTATCGATTTTACCCCATAAAAAAAGCAGTAGTACATTTTATTATACTACTGCTCTTTTGTTTATTTTAGGAAAATGACCGTTCGTTTTATGCTTTTTCTACGGTGAATTTCTTTGCTTTCTTCACCTTTTCATCTAGTAAGGCAATTTTCAACACTTCATCCATGCGATCCACATAATGGAAAGTCAATCCTTTGATATAGTCCTCTTTAATCTCTTCAATATCTTTTCTATTGTCTTTACACAAAATAATTTCTTTGATATTGGCGCGTTTTGCCGCTAGAATCTTTTCTTTAATTCCCCCTACTGGCAATACTTTACCTCTCAAGGTAATTTCTCCTGTCATGGCTAAGTTTTTCTTTACTTTGCGCTGTGTAAAGGAGGATACCATAGACGTTAACATGGTAATACCTGCACTTGGTCCATCTTTGGGTGTAGCCCCTTCTGGCACGTGAATATGGATTTTATAGTGGTCAAATACATCGGAGGAAATTCCCCATTCATCTGCATGTGCTTTGATGTACTCTAAGGCGATGGTTGCTGATTCTTTCATTACCGTACCTAAATTACCCGTAATACTCAGTCCCCCTTTGCCTTTAGAGACAATGGATTCAATATATAAAATATCTCCTCCAACACTCGTCCAAGCTAAACCAGTTACCACACCAGCTACGTCGTTATTTTCGTATTTATCCGCTTCAAATCGAGGCGTTCCCAGTATTTTTTGGATATCTTCTTCAGTTACCTTAGGATTAAATTCTTCTTCCATTACAATGCTTTTGGCAATGCCTCTAGCCACATGCGCTAGTTGTTTATTCAATCCACGTACGCCGGACTCGCGCGTATAATGAGTGACAATAAACTCCATTTGCTTTTTGCCAATCACCAAATCTTTTGCTGTTAAACCGTGCTCTTCCAATTGTTTAGGCAACAAATGCTGTCTTCCGATTTCCACTTTTTCTTCAATCGTATAACCTGTCATCTCAATGATTTCCATACGGTCTCTCAAGGCAGGTTGAATCGTAGACAAGCTGTTAGAGGTAGCGATAAACATCACTTTAGACAAGTCGTATCCCATTTCGAGGAAGTTGTCGTAGAAGTCGCTGTTTTGTTCTGGATCGAGCACTTCTAACAAAGCAGATGATGGATCTCCATTGTTGCTTACCGACAATTTATCAATCTCATCGAGCAAGAATACAGGGTTTGACGTTCCTGCTTTTTTCAAACTTTGGATGATACGCCCTGGCATTGCGCCAATATAGGTTTTACGGTGTCCTCTAATTTCTGCTTCGTCTCGCAATCCTCCTAAAGAAATGCGTACATATTCTCTACCTAACGCTTTGGCAATAGACTTTCCAATAGAAGTCTTTCCAACACCTGGAGGTCCGTATAAACACAAAATAGGAGCTTTTAAATCATTGCGCAGTTTTAAAACGGCCATGTGTTCAATTACTCTTTTCTTGACATCTTCAATGCCATAGTGATCTTTATCTAGAATTTTTTGAGATCGCTTGAGATCAAACTTATCTTCAGAATATTTTTGCCAAGGCAGCTCTAACAAAAGCTCTAAGTAATTGCGTTGAATACCAAATTCAGCCACCTGAGGATTCATGCGTTGCCATTTCATCAATTCCTTTTCAAAACGCTCACGCACCTCTTTGGTCCATTTTTTCTCCTTGGCTTTTTTGCGCATTTCTTCAAATTCCTCTTCATTGGAAAATCCACCCAATTCTTCTTGAATGGTTTTCATTTGCTGATGTAGGAAATACTCCTTTTGTTGCTGATCTAAGTCAATACGCACTTTGGATTGAATCGTGTTTTTCAACTGTAACTTTTGCAGTTCCACATTCATCAAACGCAAGGTTTCGTACGCACGAGCTTTTAAATCATTGATGCGCAACAATTGCTGTTTGTCTTCTACCGTTAAGTTTAGGTTGGAAGACACAAAGTTGATCAAGAACGAATTGCTCTCGATATTCTTCACGGCAAAAGAAGCCTCTGTAGGGATATTTGGATTTTCTCTTATGATTTCAACAGCGAGTTCTTTGATCGAATCTACAACAGCTAAGAATTCTTGATCATCCGCTTGTGGTCGTATTTCATCACATTCTTTTACGCTTGCCGTTAGGTAAGGTTTCTCACTAACAAGTTCTACAATTTCAAAGCGCTTTTTTCCTTGTAGAATAACGGTAACGTTTCCATCAGGTAGTTTCAATACCTTAATGATACGCGCCACAGTACCTTGGTGGTGAATATCTTGTATACTAGGATCTTCTGTATCTTCGTTTAGTTGAGCAACAACTCCAATGCTTTTGCCTTTTTTATTTGCTGCTTCAATCAATTTGATCGACTTATCTCTTCCCGCTGTAATTGGAATAACAACGCCAGGAAATAAAACCATATTACGCAAAGGCAAAATCGGCAATTCTACTGGGAGTTCTTCGTTATTCATTTCCTCTTCGTCTTCTTGACTTAACAAAGGAATGAATTCAGAATCACCATCTAAGAAATCATCAAGCATCAAATTATCTAATGTTATTATTTTTTGGTTTGCCATATTATAAATATCACGTCATTTTGTCAGTAACCCCAATTTCACTATTGACTACAAAAACCATAAGTCTCTAGTAATCAGCAAAAGTAGCTACATATTAGTTTCATACTACACTAGTAGTTCAATCTTTATGCCATAAAAAAACCTTGCTTTATGCAAGGTCTTCTGTCAGTTATTTATCGCTATTGGATTACAATTCAATCGGTCCTCCACCTTCACCTGGTCCAGGGCCAGGTCCTGGCGTTACCACTTCTTTTAACGAAATATCAGCGCTAAAGTCGCCAAAATTTAAAGTCAGCACACGTCCGTCTTTTGATTTTAACTTAAATGTAAATTTACCCTTATAGGTAGCGCGATTAGGGATACCTGGTAATGTTCCTATTTGTTCTATTTTCAACACACTTTCGGCTAAGCTTTGATCTTCTGCATTCGAAAAGTACTTCACTCCATTTTCAGAAATGTACTCTACTTGTACTTGATCGTACTTATAGTTACCTACAGCAGCTTCTTTTGGGAAGCTAAACTTAATCGCTCTTTTGCGCATCGGTTTACTTTCAGCTGCGATAACTACTCTACCGTCAACAACATCTCCTTTGGCATCTGAGACAACCATTAAATCATTAATATCGTTGCCATTCAAGCTCGCATATACGAATCCGTATTCGCTAATTAAACCTATTCTTTTATATGGTATATTTTTAAACTCTCCTGAAACGGTAAACGTTCTCATTCCACTTTGATTCAGCGGTGAAGGCACCATTGCACTACTAAATGTTCCACTTACGAGCATGGACTCTTTATCAATCTTAGAGATTTTAATCATTCCATTATTTCGTCTAGGATCATTTGGATCTAAGGAACTAAAAGTGTCATAGGTAACCTCTCCAGTGCGCAACATATATTCAATCACGTTTAAATTGGTTGGAAAATTCCCTTCTTGGAATCGCAATAAAGTAAATCCAAATATGTGATTTCCCCCTTCAATATCATCCATTAGTAAACGAAACTCTCCGTTTGCATCTAAGGTAGCTATAAACTTTTCCGTTTCAATACGCGTTGTATCTGGCAAAGTTAGGGAAACATAAGTAGGTCCTTTATATGAAGGGTCGCTAGAAAAATCGTTATCATCTGAACTACTACAAGATGACAACAAACCTCCTCCGATTGTCAACAAACTTAAACCAATTAATATTGAATAAAATTTCTTCATGATTTTACATTCTAATTACAATTCCAAATATATAGATTTTAATATATTTTAAAACTTTTTTAACAAAAAAAAATTAACATAAACCTCCCTTTCTACTTCTTCTTCTCTTTTACACGCAATAACAGAAAAAAACCAACGATAAAAAATAAAATAAGGAATAAAATCGCATTTTGCATTTTCCCTGTTATATCGCTAATTAAACCGTAGACAAACATCCCTAGGACGATTCCTATTTTTTCTGTTACGTCATAAAAACTAAAAAACGATGTTGTGTCTGTTGTTTGGGGCAATAACTTAGCATAGGTAGAACGAGAGAGCGATTGTATTCCCCCCATTACTAATCCGACAAAAGCGGCTGCGATGTAAAACTCGTTGGGCGTGATAATCGTATAAGCATAGATGCAGATAAAAACCCACAGTACATTTAGCACACATAGGGTATAAATATTGCCTATGCGCTTAGACAAGCTTGAAGTAGCAAAAGCCCCAACAATAGCGATTAATTGGATTAACATAATACTCAGTATTAACCCCATACTGCGTTGTTGATCATCGGCCCATGCTATTTCTTTTTCACCAAAAAAGGCGGCGATGATCATTACGGTTTGCACGGCCATACTATAAACAAAAAAGGCAGCCAAATAGCGTTTTAAAACGGTGTGTTCTCCAAGGATACCCCACACTTTTTTCAACTCTTTAAAACCTTTGAAGAAAATACCGCTAGTCAGTTTTTTGTCGTTTTTAAAGTCTGGGAGTTTGCGAAAGGTAATTTGACTAAAGGCAATCCACCAAACTCCTACTAATATAAAGGAAGCGCGCATGGCTTGTGTTGCATCTTCAAAGCCCAACTTTTCGGCATTCATCACCAAGCCAAGATTTAGAATTAGTAAGAGTACACTCCCAATATACCCCAGGGCATATCCTTTGGCACTAATGCGATCTTGTTGTTCTTCGAAAGCGATATCAGGCAAATAGGAATTATAAAAAACTAAACTGCCCCAAAAGCCAATTAAGCCCATCATATAGATAAACAAGCTCAAACCAAAATAATCTAAACTAAAGAAATACAGCAGCATACAAGATACAGCTCCAATACCGCAAAAAAGCTTCATAAAAAACTTTTTTGTACCGAGATAATCTGCGATTCCCGACAATAAAGGGGAAATAAAGGCAATGATTAAAAAACCAATAGCTGTAACATAGCTGATAATACTTTCGCTATTCATTTCAATTCCAAAAAAGGAATAGCGATCAATTTCTCTTGCTCGAAACAACATTCCGTAATACAGAGGAAAGATAGAAGAAGATATAACTAGGGCATAAACTGAATTAGCCCAATCGTAAAAGGCCCAAGCATTTAATAGCTTAGGATTCCCTTTTTCAAAATTTTTCATGCTACAATCTAAATAATCCACTAAAATAGAAAAAAGCAATCGGTGTCGATTGCTTTTTCTTATTTATTTTAAAAGGTTACGCCAAATTTAGCGGCTTCTGCTTTTGCAGCTGGGATCAGCTTTTTCAAATCGTCAATGCGCTGTTGATTTGACGGGTGCGTACTAGTAAAGGACGATCCTCCTCCTCCCCCGCTATTGGCCGCCATACGACTCCAAAAAGCAACAGCTTCCTCGGGATTGTAGCCTGCAATAGCCATTAATGTCAGCCCTATCTTATCCGCTTCACTTTCATTGCTTCTGCTAAAAGGCAACATTACACCGTACTGGCTTCCTAAACCAAAAGCCATACCTAACGCTTGTTTGGTTGATTCTTTACTCCCTGAAGTAGCGACATCCAACCCCATGGCAGCCGCTTGTTGTAACATAGCGGCACTTACGCGTTGCTGCCCGTGATTCGCCAAAGCGTGTGATACCTCGTGCCCCATTACCGTAGCAATACCCGCATCCGTTTTGCAAATTGGCAAAATTCCAGTAAAAAATACAATCTTACCTCCTGGCATACACCATGCATTCACCTCTTTATCATCGACCAAATTGTACTCCCATCGATAATCATCTAAATACTTCGGATACCCATTAGCCGTTAACCACTTTTCTGCGGCAATGCGAATTTTGTTGCCAATATCCTCAATGCGCTTTGCATCTGCCGTCCCTTTAATGACTTTGTGTTCCTTCAAAAAATCGTTATACTGCTGAAAAGACGACGGAAACAACGAAGCATCCGAAACAAATGCCATGGTGCTTTTTCCACTAAACGGGTTTGTCTTACACCCCGTTAACAAAAGGATTACTCCCAAGGATAGTGCTATTTTTCTCATATTTTTTTTATTCAAAATTAAAATTATTCTCTTAGGTTTCACTGCGTTTTACTTTTTGTTTTTTTAGGGATGTATTTTTTACTTCTTCCCTCTTTTTGATCTAGTAATCAAGTTTTCATAAGAAAAAACTATAATTTACACAGAAAGCCAAGCAAAAACAAAAGTAAAAAACACCCGATAATCAGCCAACAAAAAAACGGGAGTGCTGAAGTAAACAATATCTTTTTAATATTTTGTACTTTTGTTTGAAATGCTTTTCACTAATGCAAGACAATTCTAAAAAGGTAAAACGCTCATTAGAAGTACCTAAATCAATCATATGGACCGGGAAGTTTTTACAATTTTTTTCCCAATCTTTAGCGGCAAAATTTGCGCAGAATCTCTTTATTACACCGATTAAATTCAAAACCCCAAAGAGGGAAAAAGAGATGCTGACCAAGAGCAAGAAAAATAAGTTGTTTGTACCAGCAATCAAAAAAGACATTGTGGTATACGAATACGGCATCAATAAAAAAGCCAATAAAAAAGCGCTTTTAATTCATGGTTGGAACGGACGAGGCACCCAATTGGTTACCATTGCCAATATTTTAATTCGTCAAGGCTATGACATTGTCAGTTTTGATGCACCTGGTCATGGTTTTGCGCCAAAAACGAAAACAAATTTGACGGAGTTTATTGCTTCTGCCTTTGAAATCGAAAAACAATTTGGTGCATTTGACCTCATTGTCGGGCATTCTTTAGGGGGCATGACAACGATGAATGCCTTGCGCGACGGGCTACAAGCCAAACAAGCAGTCATTATTGGCAGTGGAGACGTAGTAGAAGACGTCATTGAAGATTTTGTCAAGCAAATTCAACTCAAACCCCAAATTGCCGATATAATTAAAAAGCGCTTTGAAAAACAATTTAACCGCACAATGGATAGTTACTGCGTCCACAAAGCCGCAGAAGCCATCCAAATTCCCTTGTTGATTATACACGATGAGGACGATATAGATGTTCCAATCAAAGCGGCTTACCAAATTAAGAAGCACGCGCCAAACAGTCAGTTGATGGTAACAACTGGACTAGGACACCGCAAAGTATTAGGTGATAAAAAAGTAATTGAACGCATTCGCGATTTCACACAAGAAACCCATTAATACCACAGAAAAATGAAAAAAGACAAACATACCACAGCAGAAGAATGGAAAGAAATACTAACCCCTGAAGAATTCTACGTTCTGAGAGAAAAAGGAACAGAGCGCCCTTTTACAGGCGAATACAATGATTTTTATGAAGCAGGACACTATGTCTGTGCGGGTTGCGGTCAGGTTTTGTTTGATTCAACCACCAAATTCAATTCGCATTGTGGTTGGCCTTCGTTTGACCAAGCAATAGAGGGTAGCGTAACTTATATTAAAGATTTATCTCATGGCATGGTCCGCGTAGAAGTAGTTTGTTCGAATTGTCAGGGACATTTAGGCCATGTTTTTCCCGATGGTCCACAAGATACAACGGGACACCGTTATTGCATCAACTCCATTTCAATTAAACATCAAAAATAAAGGAATTCCTAGGTTCAAAATAAGGGGTTCCTTATTTTGAACTAATACAATAGTTGTACTTCTTTTAGGGCAAAGGATACCATAGCCTCCTCTTCAGTTTCCACCACTAATTTACCGTGGCGGGTAACATCGCGTATAATACCGTTAAACCGCTTTCCTTCCGGTATTTCAAAGACAGAAACTACATCTTTTCGAAATAGACAAGCTTTGTACTTTTCCCATAAAACGTCTACATCACCTGCTTCTAACACGGCAAATCCAATGGCCAATTCACTCAGAATAGACTGCAGTAGCTCTTCTTTGCTGATCACCCCTCCTGTTAATATACCCAGCGAACTCGCTTTGCTCATTTTTGGAAAATGCTGTTGATTACCGTTGATTCCAATTCCAACAATCGAACATACATTACCCTGCGATTTGAGAATGTTTTCGATCAATATGCCACCAATTTTCTTATTACAAGACAAAATGTCATTTGGCCATTTGACAAAAAATGGCAGATTATACATTTTTTTTAAAGCGTGAATAACAGCCAAAGCAACCATAACATTAAGATCAAAAATACCTTGCATCGACACAGGAGTTGTTTTCAACAACACACTAAAGGTCAGGTTACTACCCGCTTCAGATAGCCAATCCGACCCGCGCTGCCCCCTACCTGCAAATTGATTTTCAGTCACAACCGTGGTGAAATTTTCTAAATCACAAGTTGTTAACAAATTCTTTAAATAGGTATTTGTAGATGCAGTGGCATCGAGTTTGATAATATTCATATAAAATTATTGTAGTCTAATCAGAAGCGATTCACTATATTTGAACCCAAAATTAGGAAACATATTTTTGTTAACTTGAAGAAATTTAGATAAAATCAATAAATGACAAACAAAACTATCAACAACGACGAATTGATTGCTAATATTATCAAAGGAATTGAAGCTGTAAAGGGGGAAAACACAACAATTTTAGATTTACGAGAAATAGATAACACACCTTGTGATTACTTCATTATATGTGATGGGAACTCTAATACACAGGTCAATGCGATCGCGGGTTCTGTCCAAAAAATTGTATCAAAAGAATTACACGACAAACCTTGGCATGTTGAAGGCGAGATAAATGCTGAGTGGATATTGATGGACTACATTAATGTTGTAGTACACGTATTCCAAAAATCAATTCGCGAATTCTACAACTTAGAAAGTTTGTGGGGAGACGCAAAGATTACGACTATCAACAGCCAATATTAAACTTAAAATTTATTCTTCATGGCGGGAAACATAAAACCGAACCAAAACAAACCCAAATTTAGCCCGTGGATTTTATACGTGAGCATTGTGGTTATCGTATTGGTTATAAACTTTTTATCGAACGGAAGTGGTGTTGGAGATTCCAAACAACTGAGTCTTTCTAAATTTTTCGATTACCTGAAAGAAGGTAAAGTGGAGAAAGTAGAATTTAATCGTTCTGTTGCTAAGGTATATTTGACAAAAGACGCTTTACAAAGCAAAGATTTTGAAGAGTTACAACGCAAGTCAATCTTAGGAAAAGAAAGTACAGGACCACAGTTTGTAACTGAAATCGGTAACTCTGAGATTTTCCAAAAGAAATTAGATGAGGCTGCTGGAGAAGGCAAACTTCTGGAATATAAATCTGAAGCTGAGAGCAATTGGGGAGACATTTTCATTAGTTTCTTACCGATCATCATTATCATTGGATTCTGGTTATTCATGATGAAAAGAATGACTAGTGGCGGTGGTGCTGGCGGTGGCGGACAGATTTTCTCTATTGGAAAATCGAAAGCAAAACTCTTCGATGAAAAGAATGACATTAAAGTAACGTTTAGTGACGTTGCTGGATTAGAAGGAGCTAAAGAAGAAATTGTAGAAATCGTAGAGTTCTTAAAGAACCCAGAAAAATACACCTCTATCGGAGGTAAGATTCCAAAAGGAGCGCTTTTAGTAGGTCCTCCAGGAACAGGAAAAACACTATTGGCTAAGGCAGTAGCAGGAGAAGCTAAAGTTCCTTTCTTTTCACTTTCAGGTTCTGATTTCGTGGAAATGTTCGTAGGAGTTGGGGCATCTCGTGTTCGCGACTTGTTTAAGCAAGCCAAAGAAAAATCACCAGCCATTATCTTTATTGATGAGATTGACGCTGTGGGTAGAGCACGTGGAAAAAGCAATTTCTCTGGGTCAAACGACGAGAGAGAAAACACATTAAACCAATTATTGACGGAAATGGACGGTTTTGGTTCGCATACCAATGTTATTGTATTAGCAGCGACAAACCGTGCGGAAATCCTAGATAAAGCACTTTTACGTGCTGGACGATTTGACAGACAAATTTATGTTGATCTTCCAGACGTTAAAGAAAGAGAAGCAATCTTCAACGTACACTTGCGCAACATTAAGCGCGTTGACAACTTAGATATCGACTTCTTAGCAAAACAAACACCTGGATTCTCAGGTGCAGATATTGCTAACGTTTGTAACGAGGCTGCTCTAACTGCAGCGCGTAAAGACAAAAAAGAAGTAGATATGCAAGACTTCTTGGATGCTGTTGACCGAATTATTGGTGGTTTAGAAAAGAAAAACAAAATCATTACAGTAGAAGAGAAATACGCCATTGCGATACACGAAGCTGGTCACGCTACCGTAAGCTGGATGTGTGAACACGCGGCTCCACTAGTAAAAGTAACCATTGTACCACGTGGACAAAGCTTAGGTGCTGCTTGGTACTTACCAGCAGAAAGACAAATCGTTCGCACGGAACAAATGCTAGACGAAATGTGTGCGACCATGGGAGGACGTGCAGCAGAGAAAATTGTATTTGACAAAATCTCTACAGGTGCGTTAAGCGACCTTGAAAAAGTAGCTAAACAAGCACGTGCTATGGTGACCATTTACGGATTGAACGAAAAACTCGGAAACATTACCTATTACGATTCATCTGGTCAAAGTGAATACAACTTTAGCAAACCTTATTCTGAAGATACTGCCAAGGTGATTGACGAAGAGATTTCGAAGTTAATTGAAGGACAATACGAACGTGCACAAGCCATTTTGACTGAACACAAAGACAAGTTGATCCAATTAGCAGATTTACTTTGCGAAAAAGAGGTGATTTTCCAACAAGATCTAGAAAATATCTTTGGTAAACGACCTTTCGATCAGCCCGAAACGGTAGAAAACACAATTCAACCTCAATCGGATACAGAAGAAACAATCGCTTAATCAAGCAATCGATAAGAATCTATATAAAAATCTTAACTTAAAGACTCATTTAAGTTAAGATTTTTTTTATCTTTGAAGATATTACAAACCATCATATTTCGACACTTAACCTATGAGCTTTCTAAAGAAGTTAATTAGCGGATTTATGTCAAAACAAAGTAACGAAGAGGCTAACAATCAAAGAAGTCAATATCTTCCTGAGACTGTTATGCCTGTTGATGATTTATTTACAGTAAATTTCAGGAATAACGGCGGTAAATTTTTATACTGCGATACACAAGCAGAACTACACGAAACCTTTGTCAATGTTTTATTAGAGAATGATTGGTTTGAAAAAGAGGCATTAACCCATGAGAGTCAATTCCATGCGCTTTTAAGAGACAATAACATTCACTACATCAATTCCAAACAACCGGTCTTTTTTGTATCGTCTTGTGAGAGTTTAATTGCAGACGATGGAGCAATCTTATTTTGCGAAAAACAATTAAGGGATTACAAACCACATGAAATTCCTGACAACATCATCATTATCGCAACAACTAGCCAGATTACGCGTACAAAAAGTGATGGACTTCGCGAAATCAAAAGAAAATACAGCAGCGCATTACCTACAAACATCACGGCGATTAACTGCTTTAAACCTTCTGCCAATCAAGATTTCTTAAGCTATGGCAGATCTCCTAAAAACTTATATTTACTTTTATTAGAAGATCTCTAAATTATGTCAGAAACCCTTAAAAGAACGATATCCGGCATTGTCTATATTGTTCTATTACTAAGTGCAACCTTATACGATGTACTTACGTTTAAACTACTTTTTGGATTCTTTATGATCGTAGCAGCTTATGAATTTGCTCGTTTAATAGATTTACCCAAATCCCTTTGTGTTGGCCTGAGCTTGGTTGCCGTATTGGCAATTTTTCAGTCGGCTTTTGCCTTGCCAATGCAAACCATAGTGATTCTTACTTTTTTAATTCTACTAGCCATAACAGCCGAATTATTTACCACGCGCAAACCCAATCGCAGTCTTCCCGTAAAAATCATCATTTTTCTCGGGTATATAATAGGAAGTTTTCTCGCTTTTCTACATCTGCCATATACCGCAGCAGGGTATGATCCGCAAATTGTTATCGGTATATTAATTCTTGTGTGGACCAACGATACTTTTGCTTATATTGTAGGTAAACGTTTTGGTAAGCACAAGCTCTTTGAACGTATCTCACCCAAAAAAACTATAGAAGGATTAGTAGGCGGAATTGTCTTTGCCATTCTAGCCTCTCTGGTATTATATCAGTTTTTTACTTCATTAAGTGTGGATATTTGGATTGCAAGTGCTATTTTTGTAGGATTATTTGGTACACTTGGAGATCTAGTTGAATCGCATTTCAAGAGAGAAGCTGGTGTAAAAGATAGTGGCAATATCATGCCTGGACACGGAGGTATTTTAGATCGCTTAGACAGCATCTTGTTTATCTCACCCTTTTTGTATATCATTTTTCAAATTTTATAAGCCATGTTTCATAAAGAAGGAACTAAAATTATTTTTTTCTCGTTAGTAGTCGCTGTAATCATTATTGTAGTTTTTGATTATTTCATAACGATTGATTGGTTAAGAATGACGTTGTCATCTATTATTCTAGCACTGCTAATCTTAGTGTTACAATTCTTTAGAAATCCGGACCGAACCATTGTTCCCAATGACGCTGTCATTGTAGCTCCTGTAGATGGAAAAGTTGTTGTAATCGAAGAAGTTTATGAGCCTGAATACTTTAAAGACAAGCGATTAATGGTATCAATCTTCATGTCTCCTATTAACGTACACGTAACGCGATATGGATTAAGCGGATTGATCAAATACAGCCAATATCATGCAGGGAAATACCTTGTAGCATGGCATCCAAAAGCTAGTGAAGAAAATGAACGAACAACGGTTGTAATAGAAAACAAGGTGTTTGGAGAAGTGATGTACCGTCAAATCGCTGGTGCACTAGCGAAGCGTATTGTAAACTACGCAAAGCCAGGTATGCAAGCCATTCAAGGAACAGATGCTGGTTTTATAAAATTTGGATCTCGCGTAGATTTATATTTACCGCTTGGAACAAAAGTAGATGTGGTGTTAAACCAAAAAGCGATTGGTAACAAAACGGTAATTGCAAAAAAATAGGAATGAACGAGCAACTAGACAAAGACTTTTTAGAAGCCTACGAGCGAATTTCTAAAGAAGCAAGAAATTTAGCTCCCGATGTTATGCTGCGGATATACGCCTATTACAAACAAGCGACTAATGGACTAAGTCACCAAGACTTCGAGCATATGTCGCATGATTTAAAAAAGGCATTCAAATTCAATGCGTGGACACAAGTGAGTCATTTGTCCACAACACAAGCTAAAACAGAATATATTAAACTTGCCAAAACAATCTTAGCCAAACAATGAAAACAATAAAGTCGTTAAACCTTACCTTACTCTTTGCTGTAGTTTTAGCGACATCTTGTGGCAAGAAAAGCGAACGCATAGAAGTTGAGATTCCTAAAAGGGAGACATTTATCGTAGAGAAAAAATCGGTGCTTGGGCAAGAAAAGGTCAAAACCAAACAAGGTCCATTTGACATGCTTCCCCTTTCTTTTTCCTATGAGGAAATTGAAGATCTATTTAAACCGGAGGATTTGGCTTTACACTATGGCGAAATTCATTTAAGTTATGCCAACCGTTTGAATACAGCGATTCACAACAGTTCTTTTGTAACTGATAGCCTTGTAGGTATTCTAACGAAAGTAACACCCGCACAAGCAGAAATAAGCAATCTAGCTGGAGCGTATTACAATCACAATTTCTTTTGGCAATCTATACACAAAAATACAACCACGAGTCCCGATACGAATTTATCTACCTTGATTAACTCGAATTTTGGGTCCTACAACAATTTAAAAGCAGAAATCTTGCGTATGTCGGTTGAATTTGAAGGTTCTGGTTGGTTATGGCTATTGGTTGATCACCGCAATACACTAACCTTGATCACTACAGAAAACAATGCCAATCCCATCACCTTGAGATTAGGCAAACCTTTATTAGCAATTGATTTATGGGAACATGCTTATTTGCCATCCTATAAAAATGACAAAGAAAAATACATCAAAGCATTGCTTCCTCACCTCAATTGGGAATTTGCTAATGCTAATTTAAAATAATAACAAAGGCGAAGGTTTTAATCATCCTTCGCCTTTGTTATTATAGTCACTAAACGTTTCGTTTACCGTTTATCATAAATACATTAGAACGGAACATCATCATCGTTAAACACATCGCGTGCTGGTGGTAAATTTTGGGTCATATTTGCTCCTCCTCCGTTATTAATTGCAGAAGAGAACACACCATCACTACCAACAAATCCTTCCATACGAGCATCTTCATCTAAGTTGTCGAACTTACCAAACATACCCAAGAATTTCAAGCGAATATTATCTAGACCACCATTTCTGTGTTTAGCCACAATAAACTCGGCTTGACCAGCTGTTGGTGAGCGGAATTCATCATCCCATTCTTCGATTTTATAGTACTCAGGACGGTAGATAAACGATACGATATCCGCATCTTGTTCAATCGCACCAGACTCCCTTAAATCGGATAGCAAGGGACGTTTTGACGTACCACGGGTCTCAACGGCACGCGAAAGCTGTGATAAAGCAATAACGGGAATATCTAGTTCCTTTGCCAATGCTTTAAGGTTTCGCGAAATCGTAGAAATTTCTTGCTCGCGGTTTCCTCCTCCTTTTTGGCTTCCCCCTGCGGTCATTAGCTGCAAGTAGTCAATCACAATTAGTTTAATACCGTATTGAGAGGCAAGACGTCTTGCTTTTGCACGTAAATCGAAAATAGACAAGGAAGGAGTATCGTCAATAAATAAAGGTGCGCGCTCCAAGTCTTTCACCTTAACGTTTAATTGCTCCCATTCGTGTTTTTCCAACTTACCTGTACGGAGTTTTTCAGATGAAAGTCCGGTTTCCGATGAAATCAAACGGGTAATCAACTGAACAGAAGACATCTCTAAAGAGAAAAAGGCAACACCAGCCCCCGATGCAATGGCAATATTACGCGCCATAGAAAGTACAAAGGCTGTTTTTCCCATCCCGGGACGAGCGGCAATAATAATTAAATCACTGGGCTGCCAGCCAGAAGTTAATTCATCTAGTTTGTGGAAACCCGTAGCCAATCCACTCAATCCTTCTTTGGTACTAATCTCTTCAATTCGCTTTTTCGCCTGCGCCACTAAACTTTGAGCCGTCTCAGAACTCTTTTTAATGTTCCCCTGCGTCACTTCGTATAGCTTAGCTTCAGCTTTATCGAGTAAGTCAAAAACATCCGTCGTTTCATCGTAAGCGTCTTCGATAATTTCATTCGAAATTCGAATTAAGCTGCGTTGAATAAACTTTTGAAGAATAACACGAGAGTGAAATTCGATATGAGCTGAGGAGCTAATTTTTTGCGTTAGGCTAACTAAATAAGCATCGCCTCCAGCAATATCCAACTTTGCATTTTTTCTCAATTGAGCCGATACGGTCAATAAGTCAATGGGTTGATTGCTGACAAATAATTGATCAATAGCCTCAAAAATATACTTGTGTCCTTCCTTATAAAAAGCTTCTGGCTGAAGTATGTCAATTACTTCGTCAATCCCCTTTTTATCAATCATCATTGCACCTAAAACAGCCTCCTCAAAATCAGTAACTTGAGGTGGTATTTTTCCTTTTTCTAAAGCGATAACATCTTTAGAAAAAGCGCTGGGATAGGTACGTATATCTTTTGCTTTTTCCATAGTGCGAAAATACTTCTTTTTTTTAAACTACTGTTGCTATTTAAATCTTTACATGTAATAAAAATACAGATTTTATAATTGAATACAGAACTATTAAAGCATAAAAAATCCGAGCCTAGGCTCGGATTTTTTTATAAGGTCAACAAGTTGAATTAACTTTTGTATTCTCCCATTTCAAAATACTTTTCCATGCGTTGGTTCAGTAATTTGTCTAGAGGAGTTTTAGCTAACTCTTTATGTGTTTTTACAATGTAGTTGCGTACAGATTCGAATGTAGCTTCGCGATCTGAGTGTGCACCACCAAGTGGTTCAGCAATAATATCGTCTACGAGCTTATTCTTTTTCATGTCATAGGAAGTCAATTTCAATGCGTCAGCGGCTTGTTCTTTATACTCCCAGCTTCTCCATAAAATTGACGAACACGATTCTGGTGAAATTACAGAGTACCATGTATTTTCTAACATAGTTACACGGTCACCTACACCAATACCTAACGCTCCACCAGAAGCCCCTTCACCAATAATAATACAGATGATTGGCACTTTAATACGGAACATTTCGTAAATGTTGCGTGCAATAGCTTCTCCTTGTCCTCTTTCTTCCGCTTCTAATCCTGGGTATGCCCCTGGCGTATCGATCAACGTAACAATTGGAATATTAAACTTCTCAGCCATTTGCATTAAACGCAAAGCTTTTCTGTATCCTTCTGGATTGGCCATCCCGAAGTTTCTATACTGTCTAGTCTTTGTGTTGAATCCTTTTTGCTGACCCACAAACATAAAACTTTGATCTCCGATTTTCCCTAATCCACCGATCATTGCTTTGTCGTCTTTTACATTTCTATCCCCAAATAGTTCTAAAAAAGTATCTCCACAAAGCGCTTTAATATAATCAACAGTATACGGTCTGTTTGGATGTCTTGACAATTGTACGCGTTGCCAAGGGGTCAAATTTTTATATATGTCTTTCTTTGTCTCTTCTAATTTTTTCTCGATTTGTGAGCAAGTTGTCGATACATCTACATCAGATTCTTCCCCGATTAACGTACATTTTTTTAACTGCTCCTCAAGTTCTTTAATAGGAAGCTCAAAATCTAAATATTCCATTTATGAATAATTTTTAGTTTCAATTACTAATGACAAAGATAAAATTTTCCTCTATATAGACCTCTATATTTTGGCAACTTTTATCTTTTTCCTGTTTTTAACAATCGCGTTTAACACGACAGTACTCAATATTAACAAAGCGCCGACATAAAATTCGACACTCATTTTCTCACTATCTTTAAATAAGAGAATCGCCAAAAGGATACCGTAAACTGGTTCTAAATTCACGGTTAACATCACAGTAAACGGCGTGATATCTTTCATTACATAGACGGATCCAATAAAGGCAAAAGCAGTACAAAAAGTTCCTAACACCAACAACCAGAGCCAGTCTGAAGTTGTTACCTCAAAAAATGAGGCTGTAAATCCACCACTAAAAAACAAATAGATGGATAAGATAAGTAACCCGCCTACCATTTCATAAAAAGTAATAACAGAGGCAGAGGACTTGTGTACTAATTTACCGTTAATAATCGAGAATATGGCGGATAAGCAAGCGGCGATTAAGGCCAAAATGATTCCTTCCACATATTCGGTACTCACGCTAAAAATAAGTGCTAAAGCGCATACAACGATAAATCCGAAGAACACTTCGTATCCGATCACCTTGCGTTTATAGAAAATGGGTTCCAAGATGGAAGTAAAAAAAGCACCCGTTGACAAACAAGCCAGTGTAACGGAAACGTTTGATACTTTAATTGCCCAGAAGAACGTAAGCCAATGCATGGCAATCACTACTCCAGCGGCTAAAAATATGCCGATTTTGCCCTTGCTTTCTTTGATCGACTGACCCTTAAAAGCAAACAACAACATCAAGGTAATCACGGCAATTACGATGCGATACCAGACTAATGGCAACGCTTCCAAGGTAATTAAGTTACCCAAAATAGCTGTAAACCCCCAAATAAAAACAATGAGGTGTAACAACAGATGACTCTTAAAATTATCTCCGAGCATTTCGTAATAAAAATATAGCTAAAATTGAAAAGGTAACATTGGGAATCCACACAGCCACCAAAGGTGACATACTAGAGGCTTCCGCTAGTACACTAAATATTTTGTCAAAGAAAACATATATGAAAGCCAGGGCGATACCAATGGCTAAGTTAATTCCCATCCCCCCTCTTCGCTTCATGGAAGATACGGATACGGCGATAATTGTCAAAATAAAGGCTGATACGGGCACGCTGTACTTCTTGTACAACACCACCAAGTGCACATTGATGTTCGATGAACCACGCATGCGCTCTTTCTCAATAAATCGCTTTAATTGACCTAATGTCATCGTCTCTGCAGCATATACCACAGGACTCAAATCATCAATATCAAATTCCAATTGCAATTCTTTTTGGTCGGCAAATTCTAAAATATCATTGGCTTCGCCAACTTCGCGTTTAAAGTAGTCGTAAAGCGTATACATTTTAGTTTCTGCATTCCACTCGATGCGTTTGGCCTCAATTTTAGAAACAAGGGAATTTCCGTCAAACTCTCCAATAGTAAAATTATATCCCGTATTGGTACTATAATTAAAATTGCTCACAAAGATAAATTCGTTTGCATTGATCTGTTTGAATACATTCTGACTCTCGCGTACTTCATCTCTCTTTAAGTATTTATATCGAAAGTCGTTATATCCAGCACTTGCCCGAGGAACGATATACATCGACATCGCTAGTGACAGGAGGGAAATTAAAGTTGCTCCAATTAAATAAGGTCGCAAGAATCGAGTAAAAGAGATTCCCGAACTTAAGATAGCCACAATTTCTGTGTTATTAGCCAATTTGGAGGTAAACCAAATAATGGAAATAAACAGAAATATAGGGAAAAGCATATTGGCAAAATAAACAGTAAAGTCCAAGTAGTAGAGTACTGTTGCTTGCAACGGCACTTTATTTTCGAGGATTTTATTAATCTTTTCTGAGACGTCAATAACAATACCAATGGGTACAAACAGCAAGAGCATCACAAAAAAAGTGGCTAAATATCGCTTTAAAATATACCAATCTATAATTTTCATCTGTAAACTACTTTTGCTATTAGACGTTCGTTGATTATTACAATCTTTCTCCCAGTTGCTTTACCATTTTATTTTTCCACGTGGCGAAAGTTCCCGCCAAGATTTGTTGACGTGCTTCACGTACTAACCACATATAGAAACCAAGGTTGTGAATGGAGGCAATTTGCTTCCCTAGAGATTCATTGGCGGCGAATAAGTGGCGTAAATACGCTTTAGAGTATGCCGTATCTACCCAAGTATGCCCCATTTCATCAATTGGAGAGAAGTCATTTTCCCATTTTTTATTTTTCATGTTCATGATTCCGTTGGCCGTAAACAACATACCGTTTCTTGCGTTACGTGTTGGCATCACACAGTCAAACATATCTACTCCAAGAGCAATATTTTCCAAAATATTGATTGGCGTTCCTACCCCCATCAAATAACGAGGTTTGTCTTCTGGTAAAATTGAAGTTACCACATCAGTCATCGCATACATTTCTTCTGCTGGTTCCCCAACGGATAATCCACCAATGGCGTTTCCTTCGGCACCAACATTAGCAATATACTCTGCAGATTGCTGACGTAAGTCTTTATATGTACTTCCTTGAACAATTGGAAACAACGCTTGGGAGTATCCGTACAGTTCAGGTGTATTATTAAAATGCGTCACACAGCGGTCTAACCAACGGTGTGTCATGTGCATGGAACGTTTCGCATAGCGGTAATCACATGGATAAGGCGTACACTCATCAAAAGCCATGATGATATCAGCGCCAATCGCACGTTGTATTTCCATTACATTTTCTGGCGAAAAGAAGTGATAAGATCCATCAATATGCGATTTGAATTTCACTCCTTCTTCTTTAATTTTTCTATTTGCCGATAGAGAATACACTTGGAACCCTCCACTATCTGTCAAAATATTGCGGTCCCAATTCATAAATTTATGCAAACCACCTGCTTGCTTTAAAATTTCTACTTTTGGTCGTAAGTATAAATGATAGGTATTTCCCAAAATAATATCGGGATTAATTTCCTCTTTCAACTCACTTTGGTGTACACCTTTTACCGTTGCAACTGTTCCAACAGGCATAAAGATAGGTGTTTCAATTACGCCGTGATCCGTAGTAATTTTTCCAGCACGCGCACGTGACTGTACATCAGTATGTAATAATTCGAACTTCATATTATCTATTTACAGCTTGCAAAGATAATTTAAAACTAGTCATCAACCTTAGTTTTAATTTTTTTTTCTCTTTTCTAAATAATGCGGTATTTGAATACCAATACAAGTACAATGGGTGCTCCAAAAATTGCTGTAATGGCGTTAATAGGCAGTAGGGCATTTGCATTGACCTGGGTAAGTATGTCGCAGAGCAACATCAGGGTACTTCCCAGTAACATACACGCAAACAATAGGCTGCGATGGGTATTTTTTTTGCATAGCATACGCGCCATATGAGGAACTGCCAGTCCTATAAAAGCAATTGGCCCTACAAAAGCCGTTGCTCCCCCTGCAAGCAAGCTTGCGGTAATGATAATCAAATTACGGGTTTGCTTGACCTGAATTCCCAAAGAAGCAGCGTAAGTATCTCCCAGTAACAAGGCATCTAATGGTCGAATCAACAAGAGGGCTAATCCAACCCCCAAACCCACTACCATTCCGAAGAGCAAAATCATCTCTTGGGTGAGATTCCCCAAACTTCCTGACATCCAAACCACATATTTTTTGAGCTGATCTGCTTCGCTAAAAAAACTCAATATAGCAATCACTGCATTGGCAAAACTGCCGAACATCAACCCGACGATGAGTACTGTTATGGAATTTTTCACCTGTTTTGAAACGGCTAATATAAGGAGTAACAGCACGAGACTACCCAAAACTGCTGTGAGGAGTAGAGTGTAGTTCGAAGTCAACAAAGGCGAAATAAAAGCGGGTAAGAGTGCACCTCCCATTAATACGAGAGCCACTCCGAGTCCAGCTCCTGCACTAACACCTAGCACATATGATTCGGCCATGGGATTTCGGAACAAAGTTTGCATCAACAATCCACTCACAGAAAGGGCGATGCCTACAAGCATAGCGACCAAAGCTTTTGGCAAACGATAGTGTAAAACAATATATTCCCAAGAGGATTTTACTCCCTCATGTCCTGTGAGAATATCCCATACCGAGGCTAGAGGAATCTTTACACTTCCCCAGGAGAGATTTAATGCAAACAAAAATAGGAGCAACAAAATTCCAAGCCCCCAGCCCAGTTTTTGTTTCATGCTTATTTCAATTGTTTATAAAAGTGTGGTTCATATTCGGGTAATACCTCAGGGTGGACCAGATGGATGAGATCTTTTAAAACCCAATCAGGTCGCATTCCGCCTATTTCATAAAATAAAGATCCCCCTGTTGGCCCCTTTGTCGGAGCGAAAGAATAGACATTTTTGTTTTTGAAAGCCTCAAACTCTTTGTAATGAGGATTTGCTTGAGCTAATTCAGCTAGGGATTCATAATGCCCTGGGTTAATCCAATACGTTGCATGTTGGGCTTTTTCTAGCACTTGCTCGAAAGACAACGCTAAACTCCCTACTCCTTGAGTATCCTTCCATAAATAATCGGTTTGTGCATCGCTAAAGTAAACAGCAGCCCAGCTTTTCCCTTCTGGTAAATACCAAACATCTGCGTACATGACTCCACTCATCACAGTGGGTTGCTTCGTTACCGCTTTCACCAATTGAAGGGCAGCGGTATAATCTATGACAATCTGATCAAAAAAGGCAGAGGCTTCTTTTTCCTTGTCATATAATAGTCCGAAAAGTTTAATCCACTCCGCTTTGCCCAAGGGGTTTTGTTCGGTCCAATCGCCATTGTACAAAATGGGAATACCCGCATTGGCAAGTGTTTGCAGACTTTTATCTTCTTTATTCATGGCGAAAGCCATCAAAACATCGGGTTGTACATCTAAAATAACCTCAACATTTAGCGCATCATTTTGCCCTACTTCTCTAACCTTCCCCAAGTCAATTTGCTGTCTAACAGCAGGGGTTGAAACGTAATCTAAGCCTGCAAAACCAACCAAAGAAGGTACTTGATTAAGTACATCCAAAGCAGGAATATGCGTCGTAGAAGTGGCTACAAGAGATTGTATTGGAATTTGTATCTGTGGATACTTTTGAAGCGAATCAGGAACCTGAGCGGTTGCTCTTTTCAAAACATAGGTAAAACGCGTATTGGCATTAGCCCAAGGTTGGGTGATATTCACCACGTAGACATCGTCATAGCTGGTAAAGTTAAAGCCTTTTGCATAGTCAATATTCGATTGCTCTGTCTGTTGTATCTCCTCTTCTTTTAGTTGTTGCTTGCAACTGCCACAAAATACAAACAAGGTACATCCCATCAAGTAAAAAACCAATTTCTTCATGTATTCGACTGTTTGTCTACAAAAATAAACTTATTTATTCGATTGAAGTGAGCTGACCTATCTTAAAAAAAGGTTGCGTTTTATTAGAACGGGTGCCCCTTTAGCATATGGCATGAAAAAACCCCAGCAGTTTGGACTGGGGTTTTATATTCTGAGTCTTCTTGAAAGCCCTCAGTTGAAATAAAAATTAATTAAAATAAAACCGTCTAATTTTAAACTTAATGTCTTTCTTTTTGTAAAATCTAAATTGAAACTTAATTGTTTCAAGCCATAAACGGATAAACACTTCTTTGGAATTTTTTCCGATTAGTCGAGCGTAATGCTCTGCCATTTTTTCAATATCATGGATATTGGTGGTTAAATGAGCTAAATTTTTCATTCGATGCGAAAAAGACATCGTTTGATTGAATTTCATTCGATTCAAATCGACCAAATAAAATTTATAGGTCCCATCCTCTTGTTTTTGGATCAAGGTGTTTCCGGGGGAATGGTCCAAAAACATAATTCCCTTTTCATGCAATCCATAAGAAAATCGAACAAAATCTTCTAAAATCACCTCTCGATCAGGGTAATTCTTTTTCGTAAGTAGATCGCGGTACGTCAGTTCAGCATCCACAAATTCAGAAATATAATAGGTATTTCGAATCGTTGTGGCTGTACTGTATTCAAAGTATGCGACAGCTTGTGGATTAGCTACGCCAAGTTCTTTTAACTTTTCAGCATGTTCAAATGATCGCAACCCTTTTGGTTTTCTAAAAAATTTATACACGCGTTTGTTAAATTCATTTGGTATTTTAAAGGCTTTAATCGCTACGCATTGTCCTGTTGATAAGGTGGCCAGTTTAATGGTGTTCCGATTGCCTTTAAAAAGATAAGTAGTTAATGCATCATAGTTTTCGATAAGTTTTGTTAATTCTTCTTGTTGCTTTTGATATAAGGGATGTATTTCTTTTTTTACCCTTAGTTGAGTCATACTATTGTTATTTTAGTTACTGCCAAGTTACTGCTTTCACAGGAAACCCATTTTTCAGCACAAAAAACACAAACAGCTCATTTACAACAACTTGATTTGTTTAAAAAAATCAAAAAACGAATAATTTCCTTTTCATTGAGTCCAATCGAATTAAGAACATTCTTGTGATTTTCCCTAGTAAAAACAACCAATAAGTTGAAAAAGAAACCTTCTTTGAACTTTAGTTACATCTTTTCTAGTCTTAGCGAGCTTGCAGTATGCTCTTTTTAGTTTTTATCATTTTTACCAATTTAGTCTTCTTTGTCACCTTATCAATCATTTTTCGCGACAAAAGGGTAAAATCCATACAAAAAACACAGCTTTAGTTCTGAACATTCCGAAGTAAAAAGTGATATTAAAAATTACAAACTAATTTTTCTCTTTCACATTTTGCATTTTAACAAAGGTCTAGGACTACAATATCCCCTTTTCAATCGAAACTATTTCCTCCTTTTTTACCATTATACATACGATAGGAGGAATTTATTCGTTAGTATAAAGCATCAAATGAGGAGCAAAACCAGAGAAAATCGTGTTAAAAACACCATGGGATCCTTGATTTTAATTCCACAATGCGGTTTACTATTCGTATTTCAGCGTTAATTCAGGGGGTTGCCCATAAATTTTATAGTTTAGTTCTTGTTTATTTCAGAATAAAAACTAATTTTGAGAAAGATAAAAATTAACATTTTATTAAACTTTCACTTTCGTGTAATACTAATACTATGCAACTAAATATGAAAAAACTTTTATTTCTAGCACTATCATTATCAATCCTTTCAACATCTTGTAGTACATCGGATGATCCTTTTGTAGAGGTAGAACCAGGTCCGAATCTTGAGAACGGATTAATTATATTAAACGAGGGAGGTTTTCAATTAAATGATGCGTCTATAGGATTTTCATCTTTTACTTACGACAAGTACTTTGAAAACATTGCAAAAACGCCAGAAAAAGTATTAGGAGATCTAGCGCATAGTATTGCTTTTAAAGACAATAAAGCCTATGTAGTTTTAAAAGGTTCAAATACGATCGAAATCTTTGATCGCTATACGTTTAAACACCTAGGTGCGATAAAAGAAGGATTAAACAAACCACTTTATATTGCGTTTGCGAACAATAACCTATACGTAACTAACGAAGAGGGAAAATCGGTTGCTGTATATGATGCAAACAACAAATTCATTCATGAAATACCAATGGATGCACCAGTAGGGCAAATCTTAGCCTGGAATACTAAATTGTATGTACAAAAGAATATTTCAGAAACCAAAAGTGAGATTGTGGTAATCAACGCAGAATTTGCGATTACGAAAAAAATAGCGATCGACAACAAATTGCAAGGAATAGCTACATTAGGTGATTTTGTTTACGCGATATCGTCTACTAAAGACAAGTCTTTCTTCCATAAATTTGATGCACATACAGATGAAAAGGTTTTAGAATTCTTCTCAACGAGAAATGCTAACGCAAAAAACCTCCGTTTAGACAACAACGATTTATACTATACGAGTAAGAATGAGGTATACAATTGGAAACCTAATGACACCTACGTACAAACAGCACCAGTTTTAAGCCTGGAAGCAGAAACATTCAACGAAGTATCATCCTTTTACGGGTTTAATGTAATTAACAAAGTCATTTACGTCGGAGACGCAGGAGATATGAACGAGCCTAGTAAAGTAAATGTTTATAGACAAGGTAAAAAAGTAAGTAGCTTCACAGCGGGAATTATGACGAATAACTTTTACGCTAACTATAAGTAATAAAAATAAGAGTCTGAATAGACATGCCCCAAAAAGTTAAACCCTTTTTGGGGCATTTTTTATTATACTGCTTTCACACTATATTAGCAATAGATGGTAATTATTCCATTATATTTTATATTTTTACAATAATATTAATTTAGTTCGCAAGAATAATGAAGAACAAAAGAAACTTCACCTACTTCATTGGTGGGATACTGTTTGTAAGTTTACTTGTATTGGTTGTACAATCTCAATACTTGAATACTACAAAATCAGCAGCCCCAGAAACCAGCCTTGGTACTTTTACCAATCCAGAAGTGGCTTACCAGGAGTGTAAAACCATTTTATCGGAGGTTTCTAAAGCCTTAAATACGAGCGATACAACTAATTAGAATAGTATGAAACGAATAATATCATATGTCTTTCTCTGCTTTGTTATTTTCACCGCAAATGTAGCCTTTGGACAAGACAGCTTTTCGAAATTTGAAAAGAGCAAAAGCATCAACAATGTAGTCGTAAATAAGAAGATGTTTGAGATGATGGCCAATGTGAAGGTAGAAGCAACAAATGTTGAAGAAAAACGCTACTTTGACCTAATTAAGAAATTGACGAGTTTACGGGTGTTCAACACCAAATCCTCAGAGGATAAAAAAGCGATGACTACAGCGGTTCAGGAATATATACAAGCTAATGGACTAAAAGAGCTCATAAATAAAAAAGACAATGACGCAAAAATCGTCATCTACATTGATAAATCGGGTAGCAACCAGAACATTGCTGAGCTAGTCATGCTAAACGAAAGTGTAGATCCTTCCAAAGAAACAGTATTAGTCCTAATCACAGGAAATTTCAGCTTAAACGAGCTGTCTTCCTTAACAAAGAAAATGAATCTTCCCTTAGGAAATACCTTAGATAAACTATAAAAAAACAGCGCCTCTTTTAAAAAAAAAGAGGCGTTTTTTATTATTCGTCATAATATACTGACATTTATCATACTGTATTATTATTTTTTTTCATAAATTAGTACAGAATAACATAAATAAACACGTATTATGAACTTAATGAATTTACCACTGTACAATTTTGCTAATGGCACATTTATGATCATTATCTTTGGATTAGTATGTGTAGGTCTTGTTGTGGCGATCTTCATGTTTATGGGAGGAAGCTCTAAAAAGAATGATGAGGATCAACCAGAATAGAGGGTAATAGCGATACAGAACGAATCAGAAAAATTGTGATGAGCGACCATCACAATTTCTTCTTTTGGTCCAAAAAGGGCTAAGACTTGTTGTGCTTTATACCAAAGGCTCCTTCTTTATTAACCGCCTGATATTCCTTCGATCAATTAGAAGTGGCTAAAGCCTATCCTTCAAAATCTTCACAATCGTGTACTTCAAAAGTTTGCAATAAGCTGCGCAACGTATAGAAGGCTCCTTCTCTAAATATAGATTCATCTAGTTCTTCTCCTATCACTTTTAGGCTATACACAGGATAATCATCCACTTGTTCAAATACAAAAGTGTGCAATTTAGTGCGGATATTAATCTGCTGTCCTTGTTCCTCGACTGATTCAATGATAAAAGAGATTTGACTATTTAGATCACACGCATTCATCAGCGTAATCATTTCTCCGTCAATTAAAATATTTGCCACATCGCAAGCATAACAATTTCCTCCAAATTCTAATCCGTATTTGGTAGTTACCTCTTTTGCATTGGGCTCTACGAGTTCCATGGGAATCAGCAATTCGCTGCTGATTTTTTTCAGTGCTTCACTTTGCTCAAATACCTGTGAAACGGCAATTCCAGTAGGCTCTTCTTTAATCGGATTATCTTGTTTTTCCCCTTGTTTACACCCTAAAGTAAGTAAGCCCAATAGGGCTAAAGTAAATAGTTTTTTCATATGCTTTGTTTTCTAACAAAGGTAGAATTTCTTCTATATAAATAGATTATTCCCCTTTATTTAATCGATTTAAATAATGATATAATACTTCCTTTCCAGTTGTCGTTTCCGGTGTATCAATCACCACTCCTCTACTCCCCTCCAACACTTCTCCGACTCCCCTCCGAGTATATCTGGAAAAAAGCCCTTTTTGTCGAAGCAGGGTCGAAGCACACTCGAAGCATCCTCTGTTCAAACTTCAACTAGCTTCTAACCTAAAGTATCCTTTATCTCAAATAAAAACACTTCATATCTTCTTCTTGACTACCGAAAAGGGTTCGTTGATTCCTTTATCTTTTGGATTAAATACAAAATAACCAAGTAAAAAACAACTAATTACAATTACAAACCAGTTTTGAATACTACACGTTTTTTGGCATTCATCTTACTATCTTAGAAAATAAAAAAAAGCAACGATGGCAGAAATAAAAGACGGTATTTTAGGTGGGGTATCAGGTAAAATTGGCAATATGGTGGGGTATCAGTGGAGAGGCAAAAACTTATTGCGCACCAATCCAAGATCTATTAAACGAAAAGCCTCCCCTGCTCAACAGCTACAGCGAGAAAAGTTCAGTTTGGTTTCTAGTTTTGTAAACAAAGTTCGAGATGTGGTGAATTTGTATTCCGTCGAACTCCAAATCAATAACAAACGCCTATCAGGAAAGGAACAACTCATTTCCTTGCTCATGAAGCAATGTGTCACCGTATTAGCGGGTACGCCTTACCTTGTTCTCGATCGGATTTTACTCGCTATAGGTACTTTACCCGCAGCAACGGAGGAGCAATTTCAACAACAGGAGCAACACACCTTTTTATTCACTTGGGATACTCGATTGAGTAATATCCTCAGCCAACCGGATGATCAAGTTACCTTACTTGTGTATCACGATAAACTAGACGAGTTTTATATCTTCCAAAAAATAGGAACACGACAAGAGGGACAACTGCTTTTTTCACTGCCTTCTCATTGGGGAATAGAACGGCTTCACCTTTGGAGTATTTGGGAATCTGCCGAGGAGAAAAGAAATAGCACGAGTCAGTACCATCTCTTTGATTCAAAACCTGAGCGTACTAGTTAACTATTTTTGCTCTACTTTTTCTTTACTACGGTGATGATTCACTCTCCAACTTCCCCAACCAAAAGCCACCAAGCCTACACCCAACCAAGCACTACACCTCAACGTAGCGCAGAGTGATTCCACCGTTGTATACGTGCTCCAGCCCGCTTCTCGATCGAGGAATACCCCCCAATTGATCCAGAACCACAGTAAACCTACCAAAAACAGATGCAAGGTGAATTGCAGCTTGTGTGGTTGTACGCGATGGAGCAAGAGTTGCAGCAGAAAATAGGGCACACTTGTCAAGGTCACCGCCCAAAACACATCCGTATAAAAAGCATAGGAAAGATTGCTCGACGGTTGATCTTTAAAGGGAGTCATGGATAAGAGAGCTTGCATATACCCCAACCCTATAAAGAGTACAAGGTGAAAAAAGGCAGTAGTCCAGCGTGTTTTTTTAGTTTGGGGACGGTTCATCTTGAAGTAAAACTAATTATCTTTAATTTTTATTATTAAATATAAACGAATGTACGATAAAACCATCGATATTATCCGCTTTGAAGCAGCGAAACAGCAATACTATCCCGAATTTTTGGGTCGACAAAATTGGATGAAGGAACGCGATGTTCCCCATACGGAAGTTGAAATCCCTTTAGGACATTCTCGCTACGGAGGTCCGGTCATTGATTTACCTCCTGGAGTAGAACATCCCGAAGGATTGCGCTTCGCTGGTCAATTGGACCTCACTCAATTTGCACCTCTTGATCCGTACGGATTACTGCCCAAAACGGGACAACTGCTCTTTTTTGTGGATATCATGACAGAAGAAGGCAAAGTCATCTATGCAGATGTAAAAAATGAAGATTTAGTTCGAATCATTGCTGAACACGATGATAATTTTTTCTACGGGGTTTTAATCGATCGTATCTATGCAGATGTAGACCAATGGAGCGACCGCTACTACCTGCCTGAAGAAGATTACGAAGAAGACGATGCGGATGAACACGGATACTACTGGGATTATTTTGGCGGTACTTTGCGCTCCAAGATCTTTGGTTTTTTCACCCATTGCCAGTTGGGAAAAGAGGAAATTGAAGAAGTAGTGGCTTCGAATCAAGTTGTTCTCTTTCAAGTGGGTGAAAATGAATTTAATGATGAAGGGGTTTTCTCTATATTAATAGACAAAGACGATTTAAAGAATCGCCATTTTGATCGTTGTTCCTTTTATTGGGCACAGTCTTAGGTTATACTTTCTTGTTTTATCTCATAAGCGCAGAAAAAGCTTTGGGTAGCTCCGCTCTTACTGCTCTACACGGAACAACTAAAAAAATGCCAAGGAAGCAAACTATCCTTGGCATTTTATATTTATATCTCTCGCAACTATAGGTGTAAAGTATTTGATTAATCAAACATATATCAAATAAAAGTGAATTTCTGTCTCAATGATTTAATCCGTCAGAAAATCAATCCAATCTTGAGTAATAAGTTGATAGAGTAGGCATACCCCGTTTAGATTTGCATGCTGCTATCTTTCATTCCAAACTATTGTTAATAGAACATATGGGACACGATTTGCACCCTGCAAGATTCCAAAAGGTTCTCAACGCATTTAGTCAAATCTAGGGATGTGAAAGCAGGGCTATTTCCGCTATCTTTACAAAAAAAACTATGAAACTTACAGAAGAACAACGCATTGCTATCAAAACGCACAATATTACTCGTATTGCTGAAAAGAACTATCGCTACATCGATTGGCTTCCTATTTTGGAACAGCCACAATTGCGAACACAAGAAGAGTTAATTGGGCGTATGTCTGTGATGAATGCTTTGATTAACATTTCTTTCGAAGCTCCGGTACACATTATCCAGCAATGGATTGAAAAACAAAATTTAACCAAACACTTATCGGCTTGGGAAAAAGAAATCCTATCGAAAACACAAGAGGATTTAGATCAATATGAAATCAATACGCTGCGTTGGTATTTGGAAGGATTATGGGCACTGATGTGGGCGGCTAAAATGATTCCGGATTTAGACGAAACAGAATGGAATGACGAATCGATGGCTGCGATGTTACCTAATCTAGAAGAAGGAGAAGATAACAATCGCTTAGATCAGATCACAACCATGCACTCAGTCGAAGAGCTGTACAGCATGCTCGATTTCTACTATCGCCTACATTGGTATTGTGTAGACGAACGCCTAGCGGGTAAAGAAGCCAAAGTCAATGAAGGCATTGTATACGAACGCCGTCGTGCATTAGAATGGCTGCTCAATGCAGAATCGGATTGGGATGCAATCGAAATGGGAACCTAGTAAAAATAAAAAACCTCTTGTGATGCACAAGAGGTTTTCTTTTGTTTAATCTTCTCTACTTCCGTCATCAGCCATTCGGACAATTTTAGGGGTAAACATCGCTACCACATCTACTAAATCGCCCTGGGCGGCCATCACTTGATGAATATCTTTATACGCCATCGGTGCTTCATCTTTACCTGCTCCGATTAGGTCAACTCCATGATCCTCTAAAACGGCCTGGATATCCTTAGCTTTTAGCGTTTTTATGGCTTGTGTTCGACTCATTTGTCGTCCTGCTCCATGGGAAGCAGAGTTAAAGGCTTCTTCTTCTCCTTTTCCGCGGACTAAAAACCCCGGTGCCGTCATGGACCCTGGGATAATTCCCATCACGCCTTTACTTGCCGGAGTCGCTCCTTTTCGGTGAACAATTACCTCTTTTCCTTGATACATTTCCTTCCAAGCGAAGTTATGGTGGTTTTCAATTTTTGCTAAGACCTCAGCCCCAATCGCCTTCGTCAATTTATCGTGAATCACCTCGTGACAAGCCGAAGCATAATCTCCTGCTAAGTTCATTAACGTCCAATATTCTTGACCCGCTTCTGAATTCAGATCCAAATACGCTAAATTCTTCGCTTCCTGAGGCAACTTACACAAATCTTTGGCAATCTGAGTGTATCGACCCGCAATCATCGCCCCCATTCCGCGAGAACCTGAATGGGTCAATAACGCCAAATACGTTCCTTGGTCAATATTCAACACCTCATCGCGTTGAGCAAACTCCACAATCCCCCATTCTACAAAGTGGTTTCCTCCACCCGAAGATCCCAATTGTGCCCAGGCTTTATCTTGTAGATTCTTGATAAAGGGATTCAAGTTAAATTCCCCTCTATCCAAGATAGCATGTTGGGCTTTATACTGCCCTAAGAATCCATGGCCCGCACCAAACTTCGTATGCTTCACCAATTGTTCCTTCAATACGGCTTCCATTCCATAAAATTCAATTCCCTTAATATCAAAAATGGACAACGCCATTCGACAGCCAATATCCACACCAACACCATAGGGAATCACAGCATTTTCTGTGGCTAATACTCCTCCAATTGGCAATCCGTATCCTTGATGTGCATCGGGCATTAAAGCCCCTGCAACAGCCACGGGTAATTTCACGGCAACTTCCATCTGCTTCATCGCTCCTTCTTCAATCTGATCAGCGCCATAAATACTATAGGCTACAGGGGTTTCTTTTAAAGGGATTGTTTCCTCCTCCTCTTCTGGCTGTCCTACTCCTTCAATAATTGCCGTGGCTAATTTTCCAAATACTTTATGGTTGATATAATCCTCCGCATTAGCTAAAACCATTTTATAGTGAGCTAACATTTCAACACGTGTTAGCCCAGTTCGCTTTTTATTTGCCTTTAAGGCAATCCCCAACAACTTGGTTTCAGGATATCCTAAGGCTAGTAAATCATTTCCGTTTATTTGTTTATTTTCTTTCATGTTTTTTTTCTTTGTTCTTTGCGCTTTGTTCTTTGCGCGGGTTACTGCCCCTCAACTGTTAACTGCTATACAACTCGTTTCTCATTTCGACCAACAATTCCTCCGTCTTCTTTAGCACTGGTTTTTCCATTAAAGAAGAAGTTTCGTACAGTTGCTCTATTTCTTCATGTAGGGCCGCTACCCGTTCGAGTAGCTCTTCATACGTAAAGTGTCCAGCCTTTATTTGGAGCAATTCTGCTCGGTAAGGGGTAAAAACTTCTAGCGTTCCCTGTTTGCCTATATCTCGAGCAATCAGCAGTAATCGCATGGTATGCATCATATTCTTACTGTCGTATCCTCCGCCGTGTTGGACTGTCGTTTGATAGCGCGTTTCATTTCGCTTCTCTATCCAATCCCAATATTCTTTATACTGCTTGCAATAACTGGAATACTCATCCATTTTACACAGGAAGTAGGCTTCTATAGGATCATTTTTGGGAATACTGCTCAAACACACTTGATTAGACATATCCGAGTAAACAATTCCCTTATAGCCTTTGTTTCTATCCTCATCGTAATACAAAGCGTATAATCCTTTCATGTGATCGACCTTTGCCAAACCACATTGGGCTTGCTGTTTACTCCTGCGTTCTAACCAGTTTTTTAGCGCTACAGTTTTTTTCTCCTCTAGAACATAGCAAAAATCTAAAAGATCTTTGCGTTCCCTATCCATAGGTTGAAATACTTTTTTATTTAATCCTTTGGCTTTTTTCATCTGACTCAAGGCATAACCGGCAAAAGTATCTTTGGTTAATTTAGATAAAAAATCAGCTAAACGAACCTTTTCTAGTATAGGGTGTTTGTACAACACATACGCCTCAGGTGTGGCTAAGAGTTCTAAAATATTCGGATTGTTCTTGCTCAACAATTCTATAAAACGCCCCAACTCATAATACACAACATCATTGGTTTCATTGCTAATTTGAGGGATATAAGTCAGTCCATAAAAAAGTTCCTTGGGCAGATAAAAAACCCCACGTATATCGGTATCCGAATCTTTGGTTGCCAATCCGTAGGCTCTACTTCCACTGATACACTCAAAGAGCACAAGCCCTTTGGCTTTCATTTCTTCTATCGTCATTTCATTACCTCCTTTCTAAAGAAAAAGTTGATCTGTTCCTGATCAAAATCGTTTTTACTTTTATGAACGGTTGCTTTTGATAAGGAGTCATACAATGCCATTATATAGGCTTTTAAATTAGCGCTCCAAAAATACATCTCTTTTTCTGTCAAACTTTCTTTCTCCTTCATCAACTGTAGGATATCCTCTTTCAAGGCTTCATCCTGAACTAATACTAAGAGCGGAGCAAACTCCATGGGAGCAATACAATTGAACTGAACATTCCATTGAGCAGAAAGCAACGCGCGTAAAATGTAAAATAAGGATTTGTACTTAATTTGTTCTTCTTGATTCTCTAAAATTTTCTTTTTTGCCAATCCCAAATAATGATACGTATGGGTTTGTTGGCAATAGTAATTATGACACAATTGCCACAGTTCTTCTTTAAATAAACTAGTTTCTCTGTATACTATAGGCGATTGAATCCATTCGAAAACCGTCGTATTTGATCGTATCAACAGTCCCAATACCTTTTTGAGATCCCAGGCATTAAAATCCCATAACCCATCCATAGGTAACTGTAAAAAATCTGACGGTTCCAAAACACTTACATAATCTGCTTGTTTTCTTTTGTAGATTAAACGCACATCATAATCGCTGTCTACAGAGGCAAATCCCCAAGCTCTACTTCCCGACTCGCAGGCATATAGTACTTCTATACCATGGGAGGATTCGATCTCTTTTATCTTTTGTTGTATTATATTTTTCATTTTTCATTTTTCATTTTTTAATTGGTGAGTGGTAAGTGGCTCTTCGCTCTTTGTGCTTTGCTCTTTGTGCTTTGCTCTTTGTGCTTTGCTCTTTGTGCTTTGCGCGATTTGCAAACCGTAAACTGTTTACTACTCACTTCTTACTACACACTATTCACCATTCACCACTCACTACTTACCACTCACTACTTACCACTCACTATGTACATCCCTAAATATGGTTGACCGTTTTTAAACATTAACTTCATTATTAAATATAGTAATAAATGGTTTGGAAA
>NZ_JACAKI010000012.1:0-114483 GCF_030326445.1 Myroides sp. DF42-4-2 | reverse complement strand
GCTGAAGCTGCGCTAAACGACTTTGCTGCTAAATGGGAACATAAATACTCCTATGCAATCCAAAGCTGGAGAAACAACTGGGAAGATCTTACTGTATTCTTTGAATTCCCCGTAGATATTAGAAAAATCATATATACAACCAATCTTATTGAGAATCTAAATGGCAAAATCAGGAAGTATACCAAAAATAAATTATCTTTCCCCACTGACGAAGCTGTCATGAAATCCGTATATTTGGCTGTAAGAGAAGCAACTAAAAAATGGTCAATGCCTGTGAGAAACTGGGGTGTGATTATTGATCAATTCTTAATCCTATATCAAGAAAGGGTTAGACTTTAATGTAAAACCTAACCCAAGCTTTATTTTTGAACTTACACACTTTAAGAGACAGTGCCTTTTTTTTAATAAGGAGTTTTAAAAGGAGCTAATCAATAGCTCCTTTCTGATTAATCGTTCCATATATTATATGCGTCGTAGTCTCCTTCAAACGCATCTCTAGCAACATCATAATTTTCTCTTTCGTCTTCTTGATAATATCCATCATCATCATAATCTTCTTTTTCATATTCTACCACCAACCTATTTAGATAAACAGATTTAATTTTGTTAATTGTGACTGCTTTTAAATAATCATTATTTTTAAACAATTTAGGATGGGTAAGTATAAAATCTTCAACCGTAAAGAAATTAATATTTAATATAGCCCATATAATTAAATCAGAATTATTTTTTAATAATTCATTTATACAAGTGTAACTTTTTGAATTGTTACTTTTTAGTTGTTTGTTAAAATAATGAGTACTTATTAAATCATAAAGGTTTAATTTATTTTTAAATAAAGAATGGTTTTTATGATTAATTGTAACTTCATAATCTATGTTGTATAATTTAAATAGTGTTGAATGATAATTATAATAAATATTTTTAGTTAAATATGAATGTGGAGGGTCAGATTTTGCGTATCCAAAGACGTATAATGTCTTTTTTAGTACGTCTTTGTTAGAGTTATTTAAAAAAAGTATTATTTCGTCAACGACTTTCTTAGGTAATTCATTGTTGGTAATTGTTCGTTTGTTAACTCCTATGAATTCATAAAAATTAGTTTCGTCAACAACTTTTATAAGATCTTTTCTGTCAACTTCTTTAATATAGTAGCTGTATAAATCTTTGAATTCTTCTAAAAAAGTGTTTTGTAAATCTATTATTATTTGATCTCCCCATCCCGGAGTTTCATTAAACTTGATATATTGTGTGCAGATTTGTAGTCTTATACATTGATTTATGTATCTATCTAATCTCAAATTTAATGTTTTGATTTGATTTTCTATAAAAGAATCTTTTTTGTCTGTAATTCTTTCAGCTCCAGTTATTTTAATTAATTTTTTATATAATTTATTTAATCTTTTACTATCTGATTTCATCTGGGATAATAAATCATACATGTCTGGATATTGAGGAATACTATTAAGGACAAAACTTTCTGTGTCTGAAGTCCGTCTTTTGTAGTGTGGTTTGAATTTTGTCTCATTTTTGACCCAATCCCATTCTGAACTAATAAAAAAATAATTACTCATATATAACAGTTTAGTTCAAATATAGTTAAACTTCGACAACATTGTTGTCACCATGTCAAGGTTTTGCTACTTAAGTTTGCTATGTAATCATCAAATGATAAGATAGTGTTTGGATTCTTAGGTAGACTTTTTAAAACTTCTGACAGTTCGATTTCTTCGGACATTTCCTTCATGGGTCCTCCAGGAGAAGGAACGATAGCTACTGCTTCGTCAGCATTAACATTGTCTGCATTTTATAATGCGGTTGATCAGATAAGCAACGATATAGCTAAACTACCTAAATCAGTTTTTAAAAAAGATGGAGATCATCGTGAGAGATATCCGGATCATCCATTGAATTATCTAATATCGACTGCGCCATCAAACCTAATGACAGCTTTTAATTTTTGGAAAGCGATTGGGTTGCAAGTAATTCTTAAGGGTAATTGTTATGTGCGTGTTCACCGTAATAGCATGGGAATAGAAGAAAAGCTTGTCATTCAAGACGGTTATGATGTAGATGTTAAGCGTGTAGGTGACGAGCTGTTTTATGTAATAAAAGGAGAAGTGTTTTTGTCTAGTGATATATTGCATTTTATTGCATTTAGTATAGATGGAATTATGGGAATCCCTGTAATAAAATGGGCAGCGTATAATCTAGGAGTAAATCTAGATGCACAAAAATACGCTTCTACTATTTATAGTGATCGTGGTATTGGATATGGAGTTATTGAGAGTGACAAAGCTATTCATGTAGATAATAAAAAATCTATCTCAGAGGGATTTACTAAAAAGATGGCTGAGAAGAATAAGTTTAAAGTACCTGTTCTTGATGAAGGTTTGAAATATAAAGCTATTAGTGTGACTCCTGAAGAAGCTCAGTTCTTAGAGACTAATAAGCATTCTGTTACAGAAATTGCCCGTTGGTTGAACATTGCTCCTCATAAGCTAAAGGACCTTACCAATGCAAACTACAGTAATATTCAAGCACAAAGTATCGAACACGTTCAAGATTCTTTGCTTCCCTGGATAACAAGGATTGAGCAAGAATTAAATAGAAAGATGTTTGCTCGCGAAAGTTCAGAATCGCTATACGTGAAGTTTAATGAAAAAGTTTTGTTAAGAGGGGATTTACAAGCAAGGCAATCTTATTATTCAGCCATGGTTTACGCAGGAATAATGACAAGAAATGAAGTAAGGGCTTTGGAAGATTTGAATCCAATTGAAGGGCTTGATGAGCCGCTTACTCCTGTGAATATGGAATTGTTGAGCTTTATGATTGATAAAAATAAAAAGGAATTGAAGAATGAGTAAGGTAGTTAGGGAAGCAGTTGTACGAGTTTTAACTGAAGAGCAGATTGAAAATAGACAAGCTGAGTTTGTAATCAGTTCGGAAACTCCAGATACATACGGAACGGTCTTTAAAATAGATGGTTGGGAGTTGGAGCGATATGCGCTCAATCCGGTGGTGTTATATGCGCATAAATCCTATTCAGGTGATCCGGATATGGTAATTGGTACTTCTGTTGTGAGGGTTGAAAATGGAGAGTTGATTGCTACAGTAACCTTTGAGAACGCGGAAGACAATCCATTGGCAGAAAAAGTGTTTAGAAAAGTTCAAAACGGAACGCTTAGAATGGCATCCATTGGGGCGGATATACACGATTGGCATTGGGGTGATTTTGATGAAGGTGAGAATCCCGATTTATTGTACTTCGATAGACAATCACTGTTGGAATGGAGTATCGTTCCAATTGGGAGTAATCCTGATGCATTAAAGCGATCAGCGGAATACAAAAGTGACTTTGAACAAAGATTTCCTAAAGCAAGAGGAGATGTGAGAAATAAATATGCAGTTAGAGCTGCTTTGGTTGATTTAAAAATTAAAATGTTAAAGTAAGATGAAAAAGTCTGATGAATTAAAGCAGAAAAGAATGGCTCTTCTGCAACGTCAACAAGCTATTTACAAGTTAGTTGAAAAGGAAAATAGAGAGGTGTCTGCGGAAGAACAAACTGAGTTGGATGATTCTGATACAGAGATTTCGGATCTAGATGGTGAAATTGAAAAGGCTGAGAAGCACGAGGAAAGGCAAAGAAGATTTGCTGGGTTAGCGGGTGCTTCTGTGGGTGATGGTGAAGGAGCGGAAATTGAAAAAATTGCAAAACGTTATTCGTTTTTAAAAGCAGCTAGAAGTGTTATTACGGAAGAAGCATTAGACGGTGTAGAAAAAGAAATGAACGACGAAGCTGTTAGAGAAGCTACCCGTTTGCATTTGGGGTTTGATACAAAAAACAGTTTCTCTATTCCTGCTTCTATGGTTCGCGCAACCGGGCAGACAGTTACTGAAGATTCAGGAAAGTTTGGGGGGAAATTGGTGCCTACAGATATTAATGTAGTGGAGAGTTTTATTCCAAGATTGTTTCTTGAAGATGTAGGTGCTAGTTTCTTATCGGGGTTAGTTGGAAATGTTTCCTTACCTAAATTTTCAGACTACGAATACAAATGGTTGTCTGAGCGAGAGAAGATCAAATTAGAGGCAGAAGAAATCGATGGGCCAATTATGAAACCAAAAAGAGCGGGTGCTGGGGTTTCTGTTTCGAAACAGTTGATATTGCAGTCGTCTGTTGCTGTAGAGAATATGCTTTACAATAAGTTGCGTTTTGCAGCTGCAAGAGCCTTGAATAAAGCAGCTTTGAATGGCGATGGTAATAAAGAACCTCTGGGTATTTTAAACATGACAGGTGTTCAGCTTGCGAAAGCTGTTGCTGAAGAGGAAATGTCTTATGAAGCGGCCGTTGAATTGTGGGGATTGATTGCTGGAGCGAATGCGGATGCTGGGAACGAGGTGTTTATTCTTAATTCAAAATTAGCAGCAGCAGCCAAAACAACTAAAAAGGATGCGGGAAGCGGACGCTTTGTTATGGAAAATGGATTGATTGACGGGCAAAAAACTATCGTTACCAATTTAGTTGAAGAGTTAGCAGGCTTGCAAACGTTGATTTATGGAAACTTCTCTGAGTTGTATATCGGTCAATGGGGTGGTGTGAACTTTACTACTGATACGGCTACAGGTGCTAGCACAGGAGAGGTATTGTTGTATTCTAACTTGTATGCGGATATTCAATCAGCTAATCCTGAAGCGTTCGCAGTAAATAAATTCTTAAAAGCGTAAGTCATGAGTACAGACAATAAAAAACAAGGACCAGGAGCGGAAAAAGCTCCTGGCCTTTCAGAGCAAACAGAAACAGTTTCTAATGCAAATGCTGAAGGATTAGAAGAGAAAGTGACAGCATTGGAGGCTGCTGTTTCTGAAAAAGAAACCTTGATTCAGAATTTAGAAACAGAAAAGGCTGAGTTGCAAGGGAAGTTGGAGAAGGCTGAAGCTAAGATTACGGAGTTGGAAAAGAAACAGCCAAAGCAAGTGAAGGCAAAAAAAGACGAAACAATTATTCGTTTCACTTTGTCTCCAGCGGGGAAATTTAAACTTCCTTACAATGTAGGTCAAGAAGTCGCTATGGATAAGGAAGTGGCAGCGGAAATCGTAGAAGCGAAATACGCAGAATACGTGAAATAAAAAATCTTTCATAATAAATAGTTTGTTTGGTATGAATGCAGATGTTATTGCTATAGAAAATGTAGAGGTAGTGAAGTTGGAATTAGCAAAAAAGCACTTGCGCTTGGATGTTGATAATGACGATGAGAATATGTTGATTGAGGTAGCGATAGCATCTGCTATTACTCAAGCGGAAAACTACACTGAAAGAGTTTTAAAGAAGGGGATAATTGAATTTTTGACTCATAATGCTGAATCGATAGTTATTGAAAGATCGTCTTTGAATGACGAGGTTCAAAAGGTAGAAGTGTTGGAAGAAGGTGTTGGTTCAGTTCTTCTTCCTGCTTCTGCTTATTCTCAAACAAAAAGAGGTCCAGAGATTTATGAAGTATCTTTTAAGGATGTGGTGCTAGATCCGGGGCAACAATTGAAAGTAACAATTGAGTTGGGCTTTGATTCGGAAACGTTGCCAAAAGATATTTTATCAGCAATGCTTTTGATGATTGGAGATGCGTACGAAAAGCGGGAGGATAGAAATCAAGGAAATAATACAGCAGTAAATAATCTATTAAGACCTTATCGAAAATGGCAGTAAGAAAACCGTACATCGGGCAAATGGATCGTAAGATAGTCGTCTATGAAAATATCAAAACGCAGAATGATATTGGAGAGGCTAAAGAGGAGAAGAAAAAGATTGCTGAGTGTTGGGCAAGAGTGGATACGGATACAGGATCGGAGAAAGTTGAAGGAAATGTTCGTCACTTGCTGAACAAGAGTTTTACAATTCGCTTCAACCGGGTCATTTTCGAACGTGGAAATGAGTTTGTTGTAGAGTACAATAAGCAGCTTTACAACATTACGCATGTTGCTGAGATTGGGAGGAGATCAAATCTACAATTGATTTGTTTCGTTTATGATTAAGGCAACGATTCAGGTGAGTAGCAATCTTAAGCAATTGGCTGATGGGGCGAGAGAGAAGGGGCGTTATCGGAAGATTTTGACTGAGGTTGCTTCTGAGTTGTCGTCATCAGTTAAGAGTAAAACTCCGGTTAAATCAAAGGCTTTTTCTTCTGGTCGAAAAAATGGTGCGGGCAGGGTCCAGCAAAGAGCTGGTAATTTGAAAGAATCGATTGGTGTTTTCGATTCAAATAGTCAAAATTATGTGCGTGTTTGGGTTGGCGCTAGAGTGCAAAATGGATTTGATGGTTGGTATGCTCAAATGGTTCACAATGGACATCGAATTTATCGAAATATTAACACGCTAAAGCGAAATCCTTTGAAGCGATGGCGTAAGAAAACACTACCTGAAAAAACTCAAGGACATGTAAAAGCGGATCCGTTCATTACAAAAACATTTGAAAGTAAAAAGAGAGGTTTAGAAACTTCATTGAAGAACAAAGTAGGGGTCAATTTAGAAACGTTGATAAAACAAAACAACAATGCTTGAGTTAAGTAAAGAATTGTATCAGCTTTTTTCTACTTCAGATTTATTTACTTCTGTGGTGGAAAAAAGAATCTTTCCAGTTGTTGCTGGTGAGGGAGTTAAATATCCTTTTTCAATTTACAATATTCAGCAATTACCTGCTTCTCTTGATGGTGATGAGTATAGTGTAGGGTTGCATACCTACTTCTCTCCAAACAAAATTAGTGAGGCAATGAGGTTTGTTGACTCTTTGCGTGAGTTTATAGATGATAATTTCATTTATGAGGGTTCAGGAATTGACTTTATTGATAAGGATCAAAGTATAGTAGTTTCAATATATTTTAAAACAATAGGATAAAATGGCGAGTGAAAAATTTTATAAAGGAAAAAAAGTGCGTATTTCCTTAGGTGGAAAAACGCTGTACCACGCTACTTCTTGTAAGGTTGATATATCAACGGAACTAGAAGAAATAGCAACGAAGGATACGGATGGAAAAATTAGTGTGCCTGATGGGTATTCTTGGAGCGCATCAACAGAAGCTTTAGTAGCAGATAAACCCGCAAATTCAACCCAAGCAGACGCGATGGATTTGATTGATTATCAATTAGCCGGTACGGAATTGGATTTTGAGTTTACTACATCGGTAACAGGAGATTTTGTTTTGAAGGGAAAAGTGCTAGTATCTCAGGCGTCCGTTGATGCGTCTACGGGATCAGCGGTAAAAGGGTCTTTTAGTTTTGTAGGACAAGGGGATTTAACAAGAGAGGTGGTTGTATAATATGAAAAGGCAAATTAAAATAAGTGTTGAAGGTGTAGATGTAAATCTGCACTTTCCTTTTTCAGTCTTGTATAGGCTTGGGAAAAAGTGGGGTTTGGAGTCTGTGAATAAGATTCTTGAAAAAGTAGTCAAGGTGTGTGCTGTTATAGATGGTGATATCAGTTTAGAGGCTTTGGATGTGCTATCAGATATTTTAGTTGAGTGTTCAGATGATCTGATAAGTAAGGATCAGGCTTTGGATTATTTAGGAAGTAATCCTGAAGTTGTTGTACAAGTCATTGAATTGTTGATTGAGGCGATTTCAGCTCCGGCAGAAAATAATCCTAAAGGATCAGAAGATTTGGGAAAGTAAATAACCTCACCTGGGATGATTACGAACAATTAGCCTGTGGTGAGATTGGTTTGCAGTTGGATTACTTCTATACATTGACTATGCGCCAATTCTCTAACATCTGTCAAGGTTATTTTAAGAAGAAACAATTTAGACAAAATGAGTCTTTGATGTTGGTACGAAAAATAATGTATGCCTGTCTTTTGCCTTATCAAAAGAAAGGATTTAAAGAGCAAGATTTATTCTTGTTGGATTTTGAAAAAGAATTGGATCCATTGGTTGATTTAGAAGAAGAAATTAGTGAAGTGGAGGAGCAGAAAGCGTATTGGGAAAAGGTAGATAGGCAAAGGGAATTAAATAATAAGAGATAGTATGTCAGTAGCATCAATAAATGTAGGTTTTCAGGTTAACGTAAAGGAATTGGCTGATAAATTAAATCAAGCGGCTGCTAAGTTGGAGGAGCATAAGGCTAGATTTGAAGAGATAGGAAGCGCTATTGGTCAAGCAGGTATGTATATCGGTCGTTATGTAGATCAAATGGCTGGGACTGTTATTTCAACAATAGGCGGCGTAGTAGCTTTTATTCCTGAGATTATATCAGGTATTTCGAAACTTAATGCGATTCTTATTGCTAATCCTTGGGTTGCGTTAGCGACTGTTATTACTGCGGCTGGAACGGCGCTTTATTTTTTTACAAGAAAAGGAAGTGAAGCTGCTCAAATGCAAAAAATGTTAAACGATGTGAATGCTGAAGCGTTGAAGAATACAGCGCAAGAACGTGCGGAATTGGACTCACTATTGCTTGTTGCTCAAGATGGAATGGCGATGAAAAGGGATCGTTTGGATGCGATTAAGAGGCTTAATGAAATTTCTCCTCAATATTTAGGAAATATTGATCTAGAAACAATCAATACGAAAAAAGCAACTGATGCAATAGGACAATATATAGATGCGTTAAACTCAAAGGCTAGAGAGCAAGCTATGGTGGCTAAGAAAACTGAACTTTTTCAAAAAAAAATTGAGCTCGAAACAAGTAAATTGGGGGAAACGGGTTTTTTGCAAGATGCTTCAAATGCATTGTTTTCCTTTTTGGGTGTTCAATCCGATATAGTGTTTTCAACTAAGCAAGAAATTCTAGATTATGCTAAATCTTTGAATAAAACTGAGGAAGATACAAAGAGGTTGTTAGCTGTTTATGAACCTTACTTAAAACAGAGAGAAAAAGATTTGGCTATGTATGATAGGCAAATTACAGCACTTGATAAGTATGCAAAGGCAGAGAGAGATAAATCGGGTGTGATTAAAAATTCTAGCCAAAATACAATCTCTTATTATGAAGAGCAAATCAAGTCTTTGCAAAAACTTCAAAAAGAAACTGCGAAATCTCCAGACCAGTATAAGGCTATTCAAAAGCAAATTGATGGTTATAAAGCTAAAATTGCTGATATAGAAGGAGGTTCTTCTGTTTCGTCAAAAAAAAGCAAACAACTTGATGCTGTCAAATTAGATACGATTAAATTTTACGAGTCGCAGATTGCTGAACTTAAAAAATATCAAAATGAGCAAGCTTTAACTGTTGATGAATTTAATGCGACTGCGATTAAGATTGAAGCTGTACAACAGAAGATTGATGCTATTACAGGAAAAAGACAAAAAGCAACTGCAGTGACGGTTGATTATAGTCCGTCAATAGAGGGGTCGACAGTTGCTTTGGAAAAACAAATTAAAACATTAGAGAAACAGCGGGAAGCTATCCGAGTTGTTTTTGGCGAAGCTAATATTGCATATCAAGCCTTGTCTAATCAAATTAAAGACATTGAGTTTGAAATTAAAGTTAAGACGAATGAATCTGCCTTAAGTACTGCAAAAGAATCGATCAGGAACCTTCAAGATTCTATTGAAGGTCAAGCAAAGGGAAGTCAGCAGCTGTTAACACAACAACGGGAAGAAGCGGTTATTTACGCCGAATCTGTTAGTGGTGCTTTTGGTCAAATGAGTAATAGCTTCTTAGACTCCATGGGGCAAGCTGAAGATGGATTGGCACGCTTTGGGCAAGCAATGGCAGCAACAATCTTAAAGCTAATTGCAATGGCATTGTCCAATGCTATGGCTAATGCAATTGTGGGAGCAACGCAATCAGCAAATTCTACAGGGCCTGCTGCTGTATTTACTACTCCGGTATTTATAGCTACAGCTATTGCAGGAATATTAGGTGCATTTGCATCTATTCCAAAATTTGCAGATGGTGGGGTTGTATACGGTCCTACCTTGGGATTAATGGGGGAATATGCTGGGGCAACTAGAAACCCGGAGGTTATTGCTCCTTTGAATAAACTAAAAGATTTGATTGAGCCAGCGAATGGTGGAGTGACTCAAATTTTATTAGGAGGTAAATTGATAGCTAGTGGAAGCGATTTACAGTTAGTACTAGATCGACATGCAACAAGACGTAAAAGAGTAGGATAATGAAGCAAGTTGTGATTAAGATTATTGATACACAACGAAATGTTGTTGTTCAGTCTATTGATTCAGCGTTATTTCCGTTTGAAACAATTGAAAATCAAGCTGCGAAAAGCTCTATAAAACTTATCTATGAAGGGGCTGATGATAAGTATCAATCCTTAATGACATCGTCTTTGGTGTTTGATTTATTGGTTAAAGATGGGGCTGATGGTAAATTCTATCATTTGTTTACTGGTTCTGAAACTCGATATCGAGTGGATTTAACGGATGAACATAATGTGCTCTTATGGCGAGGTTTTTTGCTGCCTGATCAGTATAGTGAGCCTTATAAATCTCCAACGTTATTTGTGTCTATGACAGCAACAGATGGTATTGCGGCTCTTGAGGGAAAAGAGTTTTCGGATAATACTTACTACACCAGTGATAATTCAATTATTAGTTACTTATGTAAGGCTTTAGAAGCAACCGGACTTTTGCAAGATTTGTATTTCTCTCCTGCAATTGTTGCAGGAAATGGTTTCCGTTGGGATGAGATTTATGTAAACGGCCGACTTTATACAGAAGATTATGAAGAGGATGAGTTTGGAATAGCGGGAACTTGGGAAAAGGATTCTGTTTATGATGTTCTTGAAAATATTGTACATGATCTAGGCTGTAAATTATTTACGTTTAATGGAAAATGGTGGTTGATTGGTATAAATCAGCAACATAAAGATGTGATTTCTTGCTTTCGTTATGGGTATGATGGTGTGTATAAAGGTGTGGAACAAGTGTCCCTGCATAGTGAAAGAGTTACATTTCTATCAGATCCATTGATTTCAGTTCAATCTCCTTGGAAGAGGGTGGAAGTTACTGCTTCCTATGATGCGGATAAGGATGTCGTGAATGAGAAGTTTTATGAAAAGGATCAGACGGTATTTTCAAATAATCCTTACGTTCATTGGAAAAGAGTCAACTGTGCTATTAATGAGGTTCCTTCTGAGGGTAAATGGTTTTATGAGTTTACCTATCCAGGGCAGACCTTTCCTGATATAAATCCTGGTTGGCCTAGAGTTATAGGTCCGGCTGGGTGGAAAATAGAGTCTGATGTCCGTGGATCATATATCGAATTGGAGAAACCTATATGGATAGAAAAGTCCGATTCGCAATGGGAATGGAAAAAAGTAGATTTTGAACTGGAGCTGGTGGCTTATACGGTTAATGGTACTAAGGAAAAGTTTGATAATAAGGAGTATGAGGATGTAATGCGTTACGAATTGTTATTAGGGAATGAAGTTTTGAATTCAAATTTTCCGAATTCAGAAAAGTATAAAGATTCTGTTTTGGATTTGCGTTTTTCTCAAGGTCGTAATGAGTGGCAGAATGAAAATAGTACTGGTGTCAATCGTGTGTGGATAGAATCTCGTAGTTCTTTGAGTGGTAAAGTAAAAAAACAACACCTTCTTATCGATAAGAGTGGTTGGTTGCAGTTGCGATTATATCCTCCAGTATTGTTAAATAATTTCGATCCGGTTTTCAATGATATTGGTATTGCGAAGTTGTCTATTAAAGTATCCTCGAAAAATAAATTTATTTCAAATAAGATTCGTTTGATTGATTATTCTACTAAAAAAACAATAGGATTGTCCCATATAGACAATGCGCAAGATAATAGTAAGAAAAAATTCATTTTTAAAAGAGAAGGGGTAAGTGAGCAGAAATCCTGGCGACAAAGTTGGAAACGAAATGGGGTAAATGAGAGTTTGCGCTATGGAGAATGTTTTGCTCGCATGGTGCACGATGTGCAACCAAAACCACATATTAAAATAGATGGCCGTGCAGTTGGGGTTCATAGTCCGTTGACGTTATTTGAATTCCATTGGCGAGAAAATAAAAAGTTTATTCCCACACGTATTGAGCTTGATTTTTCAGAAGGGAAGACAGAATTAACAATGATTGAAAACGTATTTGAACATGTTGCAGGCGTATACTAATGATTATTGGATCCGACATGTAGTTTTTATTCGCGTACCAGGAGAGGTATTTGGCCCCATAACAAGAGAGCGAATTTATTGTGTAGATGAATATTGTGTAGAAGATTATGTCAGATAGAATAGTATATAGAAGAGAGAAGGGGGTGCAGTTGAATGCTGCAGAAGTGGATGGAAACTTTCAATACCTAGATGAGAGAATCGACAAAATTGCTCAGAAGGATTATTTTATTTACGATGCAGGGTATTCTTTAATGGGTAATTCGATTACGCTCAATACAGGCTTTAAATGGCAGATTGGTGGTGAAGAAATTGAAAGTGCTGTTGATTTTACTTTTATTGTATCGCGAGCGGATTGGGCAAAGTATCGAGTGGATGTAGTTGCGGCAAATGCAAGTGGTTCGTTTGAGCTCATCACTGGAATAGAAAACGCAGAGGGATACGTTGTTCCTCGTATAGCAGGAAACTACTTACCGTATCTATATTTGTATGTGAGTGATGTAGGCTTGCAAAATGTAGGATCTGAAGCTGTGGGTGATTTTGTATCTAAACTTTCGTATCGTTGGGTGCAAGTCAATCACCAGGATAAACTTTTAGCAGCTGATGTTAATAAGCGAAATATTGAGGTGATCGGTGGGAATAGTTTTATTAATGGTGTGATGAACGGAGTGTTCGGATTGTTGGTTGATCAAAATTTTCCTGATGGTTTTGAAGTATCGATACGAAACAGACGAACGGATTATATAACCATTGTTCACGATGCTGTAGGGGTTGATTTTCCAATTAAGCTGTACACGCAAAAGGATTATTTTCTGCGCCCGAATGAAACTATCGTTTTAAAATATGTCAAAAATGAAGCTTGCTTTGTTGTCAGTGGTGGATTAGATATCCAATTGACCTATCAAAATGTAGATGATATCCTAGGGACTGATTCTCTACATTTATTCATCGACAGTTCAGAAGGTGAAACCATCGCAGCAGATAATTTACAAACCACTTTAACGGCAACAGTCGAGCGATACTTCAACGACTACACCAACGAGGTTGTTTCTTGGCAATGGTTTCGCGAGTCAGGTGATACACAAGAAGATCACGATTCAGATGCAATATGGTCCCAAGGAAAAACCGAACGAATTATTCACTTAACAGCAGCTGACTTTACGCCAAATATTTACTCGCGATCAATTGTATTCACATGCCAGGCGATCGTGCAAAATCAACGTTTAATTGCTCAAACAAATATAGGATAATGAAAAAGGGAATTCTAAAGATAAAAGTAGATTACAAGCCGTTAAACACGTACAAAAATGTAGTTGTGCGCAGTGGTTCAAATAGACAAAATTACAACGCTAACACGCGTTATTTTGAGCCTGATCGGCGTATTGACCCGTACGTTGTGCTTGTCGAGTGCGGGGTAAACGATACGCACGATATTGTAACGGGATTGGTTAATGCTAATCTAACCGATGTTAGCTGGAAGCAATCAACACCATCGGGTTACAAAGAAATCGAGGCGACTGATAGAGAGTTTAAAATTGGTACTGGAGCAGACAAAGGAAAGATCACCATCTTTAAAAATGTAAGCGATACGGATCCAGTAACTATTTTGTTTTCTGCAAGATTCATGGATAGCACGACAAAGCGTGTCGTAAACTTTCAAGAGTCTTTTAATCTTATAACGTTACCTGTTGCTCAGGCGCCAATATTGATCGAAACTAGTGCGCCTGTGGGATACAATCTATTTCCAACGGAAAACAACCAAGGGCTTGTTTGTCAAGCTGATTTGTATCAAGGGGCTGAAAAGCTTCCTGCTGCTTACTGGTGGTATAAGGGAAATACCCTACTCACCAATAGTAATGGTTATTTCGGTACAGCAAAGAATCAATTATTTGTTCCTGCTTCAGCTTTATCAAAAACGGGTGATGTATTTAAGTGCGAAGTCGCGGATTGTTCAGAGTATTTTAATGGTTTGGTTGATCAGAAAGTCGAAGCGGATCCGGAGGTGGTTGAGTGGAGAAGATTGTATCAACAAGAGTCTGAGAACCTAATTGGTAAATATAATTCTGATTGGGGAAAATGGGCTACTTATACTAATGTAGTTAAAATACCTGATTACGATTCGGTGCGTGTTTGGAAGGTAAATGATACGACATCTACTGCTGTGGGAGTAATTAATTCGACGAATTTCGATTTGATTAAAGATGTTGAGTATAAAGTGCAATTACTCGCACTTCCGTATTTTGATCCTGACTTGAAAACACTATTGAATTACTGTTATATAATGCATCCTTCAGGTAATATTGGGTTAGATGTTATTAAATGGAAAAAAATAACTGATGTGGATATTGTAGCTAATAATAAAGGACATATGATGGAATTAGTTTTCTCAGTTCCTCGAAACATGGTTGGCGCAAGGTTTTTAATTGGTGCTAGGCGTCCTGCTGGAGAATACTCTAACCCTAATTATTTTGGTTTCTATTTTAAAAATTTAAAGCTCTCAGTTAATACTGAAAGTGAAGTTTGGTCTCCTTCTAAAAAGGATATTCAGGATTTAATCAATCAAAAAAAAGAATACTACAAAACGCAAACATCTCTCCCAGAAAACTATCGTCCTAATCCAAAACCAGCGAAACTTTATACAGCAGATTTCATGCTGATGAAAAAGTTTCCTGAGTATCATGAAGAAGTGTTATATCCTACTTCTGTTTCGCCTGAGTCAGCGACAGTACAAGTGGAAATGGTATTAAATACGAACAATGGAATTATCCAACAACCGGAGCGATTCTTTTCTGTTGGATGGCTCAAGCAAGCGAATGGTACTTTTAAATACAAGGGATTTAAAGTCAATATAGCGATTGCGGACATCAAGGCATTGAACGACGCAAATAAACAATTGGACTACGAACTGCGCGAAGATTTAACCTTAAAACCATAAAGAAAATGAAGTATGTATTAATGCAAGAGGCTACGGCTATTGAGAAAGGGGTTATTCCAACAGGTCATTACTATCCTCAAAAGGATGGTGACGTGATTTTTAAAAAGGATATCTTGACCATTTTTGGTCAGCAAGGGAATCAGGTTGATTTCGAATATGAAGAATTAGAAACGCGAGAAGCAATTGAAAGAATTGAATCATGGAATTAGTTAGAGGAGCGAGAACGATTAAACTCGGGAAAAAAGGTGATACGATCTCTAGTTCGCTTATTGCAGATAAGCCACTTGTAGCCAAGTATCAGAATGGTGTTGTAGTTGGTTCTTGGAGCAATGAAGCAGAACACCGCACAGTGTATGCGCAGGTTCTTACATCGCTTACCAATGCACCATTGTCAACTGCGCAATTAACAGGCGCTGTTTGGAAGTTCAATGGACAAGTGATATCAGACGAAGATACTCGTTTTGAAAAAACAATGTATAATATCGGATCTGTTCAAGTGCCTGCTTTAAAGATTAAAGCGGATATCATGAATTCAATCGATACAACAAGTTCAATTGAGTTTAACGCGAATGCATACACCGGAGGCTATACCACTGCGATTTCTGCGCTTATTAATGTAGTCAAGGAAAACATAAGTGCAAACACTTATAATGCGTACATAGTCGATGCGAATGGACGTGGAGCGACGATAACTACAACCTATCCTACGGTGACTTTAAAAGCAATCTTAGAGAAAGGTGGAATTGTCACAACAACAGGGATAACCTATCAGTGGTATAAAAGTACATTGGATGAATCAGAAGACTTGGCTAACGATCCAATAGCAGATAACCGCATGTTATTGCCTGGGAAAACACAACAAATGTTGACCTTGACTGCAGCGGATATTCAAACATACGATACCTATATGGTAGATATTTTTGAAAATGGTCAGTTCGTTAAGTCTACTACAATGCCGGTGAGAGATGAAACGGATAGTTTAGAGCTGATGTATAATGTTGAAGGGATTGAAGACGACTTGCAACCTGGAGGATCGATCAAGTATACGCCTAAGGTTGTGTATAGAGGAACGGTTACTCCTGCATCGGGTACATGGACGTATAAGTATCAAAAAATTAAACTGAATGGTTCGAATATCGGGGCGCAAACAACCGGCGCTAGTTTGACAATTACTTATGCAGAAATTGAAGCTGCAGGGGTAAGTGAAATTAGTGTGCTATTTGAAGCGCAAGAAAACTAAAGTGTATGGGACAAGTAGTACGAGGATCAAGAAGAATAGGGCTTAGAGAGCGCATCAAATCGGTGCGCATTCAAGCTACGGGGACACAGTTTCAAAGCAACACTCCTTCAACCATTACTTTAAAGGCAGTTGCACAGAATTTTGAAGCGATTAGTTATGCCTGGTATAAAGGGGCAGGAGCTGTGATTGTGGGAACAAATCAAAATTTTGTAGTAGCAAACAACCAAGTCGCTACAGTGGAAACTTATCGCGTTGTTGTAAAGAACAACCAAAACCAAGAATACGAAGATTCGATATCCATTTCAAAGGTTATAGACGGTCCGCAAGGTCGTCCAGGGCAATTGCCTATTCAACGCGAATGGAAGGTTGGGGATATTTACCGAAACAATGACGAAGTAGTTGATTACATCTATCACCGTGCAACAGATAGTTGGTGGAAATTAAAGCCAGGATATAATAATGTGGTTGCAGGAATATATCCAAGCAACGCTTTTATCCAGTTGAACTCTTTGGAGCAGTTGGCAGTAAATTTATTAATTGCTGAAAATGCGAATTTAGGAGGTTTAATATTTAAGGAAAATAAACTGATTAGTCAGGATAAGGATCAGGATGGTAATCCGATTATCTCTATAGATGGGAAGACGGGTAAGGTAGTTTTTACAGATGGTGTGTTTCGAGGCGCAATTCAGGCTCAACATGGTTGGTTTGGAAATTTATTTCTATCAGGAAATGCCTTGTCTAATCAAGGTCAAGGGTTGGTTGAGCGTAATAATATGTTGTTGTGGGTTCAAAATGTCCTTGGTACTCATACTAGTAAAAAGGTATTAATTGGAGGATATTCTCAAGAGCAACCGGATGTAATTAATCAGGGGGTTGGTGCTATAAAGGTAGAATCTAAATCGGCACTAGTGAATACACCTAATCCTGCAATAGAGTTATCTTCTCACGGTCCTTCTAATGCTAATTATGCAATAAATGTTACTGCCGGGGCTTATGGAGGATTTAATATCTACGCCTTGGTGATTGGAAATTCTGATTACGATTTTATTGAAGGAAATCAATACGTGAAATATCTAACCTACGATCGTTACCTTCAGGCAGGACTATTGTTGTGTCATGGTAATTCTAGGCGGATTGATTTAAAATTACCAAATCCAGGTGTTAATTCTAATCACAATGGGAAGGTATTGTATTTAAGAACATTATACGATACTTATATGTTTAAGGTTCGTGTAGATGGTGGGAGTGATATATATTACACTGCTAATATGCAAGAGGTAGAAATCAATCGCAATCAATTTTGGATGTTTTTTATGGTAGATGGTAAATGGTACGCTCAGCTAGTTCAAAATTTATAGAAAAAAAAACAATGAAGTATTTAATCGATTTACAAGAATATCTGTTGTATAATCTGCAGCAGATTGGGGTGAGTGTAAAATTATCAGGAGTGGTAGGAGTATTGGCAGTAGTTGTAGGAAATGTGTCTGGAGTATTTACGCAGTGGTGGAGTGAGAATATCGATTATGTTGTAATCGCTCTGGGATTAGTTGCAGTAGATCATTTGTTGGGTTCTGGTGTGCATCTATGGTTAAAGAAGGATTTTCAATGGCCAAAGAATATCATTGGTTTGATGATTAAACTATCCATGGTTTTGTGTGGCGGATTAATATTTGAAGGGTTGGCACATATTACCAAAGAACAAGATTTAGTCTATACTTATCTCAAGATGACAACGCGTTTAATTGTGTGTATTTACCCAGGACTATCCGCAATGCGAAATATGAATTTTGTAACAAGAGGGGTGTTCCCTCCAGCTGCTTTAGTTGGCAAGTTTGATAGTTTCCAAAAGGATTTAAGTGTTGAAAAATTAAAAAAAGGAAAAGAAAATGAAGGAGATTAATTTTGAAGTATTTGAAGCGTTGTCACTCGACAATGCCTCAATTTTTGTACATACGTACAAAGAAGCAGCCAAAGAGATCGAGAAGCAAACAGGTTTGAATTACATTGCTATTCTGGTACAAGCAGCGCTTGAGAGTGGTTGGGGATTAAAAGTGGTTGGAAATAACTTCTTTGGTATCAAATGGACCGGAAAAGGAGAGAAGCAGCTCGTTACAACAACTGAAATTCTTTGGAGTCCAAATGTGAAATTTCCTGAAGTATTATCTATGACAAGACGCGCAGATGGAAAGTACGTCTATAAAGTGAAAGATTACTTTAGAAAATACGATACACCGGAACAAAGCTTTCAGGACCATGCTTTGTTCTTTCAGGAGAATAAGCGCTATGCTAAAGCTTGGGAAGTTCGCGGTGATTACAATCGCTTTTTTGAAGAGATTGCCAAAGCTGGATATGCAACTGCGGATAATTACGCAGATTACCTTAAAAGCGTCGCTAAATCGGTAATTAAACGCTTATGAGAGTAGTTGTGTTGTTGGTTGTGCTGTTAGGTTTAGCAGCACAATCTTGTGGATCGCGAAAAGTTGAGAAGCACAGTAAACTGTCTATTGAAGAAACGAACAGTTCTTTCCAGGAACTAGCCAAAGTGACTGAGATTCATTTTGATCGTAAGAAGGTGTTTGAAATTATGCGAGAGCTGAATATTCGTAATGGATCTATTACTTTTAATACTGATGGTTCCATAACGGCCAATGGCGATGAGATTGATTTGAAAAATAAAGAGGCTGGGGAAGAACAAGAAAATCAATTAACAAAGGAAGAAAATACTAACCTTTACATTAACCAAAATGAAAAGAAAGAAGAAGGTCGAGACGATGTAAAGATTGATCGAAAACAGTTTAATTGGTGGGGGATTATTATACCAATAGCAGTAATTGCCTTTTTAATTTACTTATTCAGAAAACCATTAAAAAAAATTAAGTATACATAAAGTATACAATTTATTTTATTTTTAATTAGTAATTTATTGAATTATAGCTTATTGTATCCTTTATTTTTGACTTAAAACAAATCCCATTCCGGTCACAGTAATAAAAAAAAGCAACTTAAAAAATACTTTTAAGTTGCTTTTTTTATGGTTATCCATTATCCTTTATTCTCCGTATCTTTTATGAGAGAACACTATTATAGGCAGTATTACTTACTCTTATCATATTTCAACACGTTCCATAGTAAGATTTGAATACTTACTTTTTACTTTTTTTCCAAATTTATAATTTAAAGAAAAGCCTATACTTCTACTATCATTATAACTATGCACAATATTTATATAATCTTGGAAATAAACTTTTTGATCTTTTCGTCCTTGCCTAAAAATATCATTTGCAAATATTCTGTATGTTAATTTATTTTTAATCACTGTCCCTTTCATTGCGAGTGATAAAGACGATTCTGATTTATAAATAACATTTAAAGAAGCACTTGATGGGATATATGAAAAAGAAGTTGAAAGGAAAATATTGTCATTTATTTTAAAATCAGTATTTAAATAAAAATTAAATGCAAATCCACTTTTGGAAATAGCCTTTTTATCATACAAGATAGAATTAGAATAAAGTCCATCCAATAGCATCTGCGAACTTAACCAAGGAAATGGAGATAATAAAACATTTATTGTTGTACCAGCAACTCTTAAATCAGAATCATTAACATATTTTTTCTCTATTACTCCATGATTTAATTTATCAGTAGCTGAAATTAGCTGCTTCATATCAGAGTAATATAAATTAAAGAAAAATTTGTTGTCCAATGAATAAGTTAAATTCAAATCGTGATATATTGAGGGGCTTAAACTTGGTGAACCCTGTATAAATGATTCACTAGATGTACATCGTTTATGAGGATTAAGATATATAAAATAGGGTCTTATAACTCTTTTATTGTAAGAAAAACTCAAAGCATGTTGATTATTTGTATAAGAAATCAATAGATTAGGAATTAAAAAATTTCTATTAATATAATTTTCAACAATTTTATAATTATAATTTTCATATCGTAAACCGATTTTTATATCTATAGGTTCAATAATTTTAAATCCTGTAGTTGCATAAAAGCTATAAAGATTTTCATTAAAATTAAATGTTTCTTCTAATGTGTAAGCATTATTTGTTAAATTAATCTTAGTACCAAATTCATAAAATATCTTCTCTCTTTTTAATAATACATCTAATTTAGTATCATAATTTTTTATTTGAGTAGAGGTTTTATAATCTAAATAGTTCAAAGAATACAACTCATTATTATCAGTTAATTGCTGACTTAAGTAAGTTGTATTAAAAGATAAATTACTCCCTAAACTATCTATTTTATAGGATGAATAAAAAAGTAAAATATTATTTTTAATATTTTCTCTCTTATAATAATCTTCTTGACTATTTAAATCATTATTATTTAATTGGTTATTGCTTTCTACATTTGACTTATTTAATATTAAATTATAATTTATCCCTATATTTAAATTACTACTTACTTGATAATCTAAATCTAAATTTTGAGAAATTTTATTTCTATCAACTTTAGAAAATGTCTTAAGCCATTGAGATTCTTTTCCTCTAAACTCAGATTCTACATCAGAAATAGTGTTATTATTAAGTAAATTTAGACTATAACGAAGAGTAAGATTATTTTTATTGTAATTAGTTGAAAAATTATTAGAATAATTGGTGTACTGCTTCTGTATCACAGAGGAGTTTAAAAAATATCCAATTTCATTTTTTGTGTTTTTTAATGTTATATAAATTACACCTCCAACTTTGGACTCTAATTTAGATGAATTATTTCCACTAATCGTAATTCTTTTAATCTTATCAGTAGGGAGATTATTAAGATATTCGATCAACTCCTTTCCTTCTAAATTTATCTTAACATTATTTACATACACAATGATATTATCTCGATTTTTAATAAATATGTTTTGATCAGAAACAATTATAAATGGCATTCTTTTTAATATATCAGTTGATTGAAAACCTTCTTTAAACCTTGAACTCCATACATCAAAAATAACGTTTCCTTTATCTGTTTTTAAATCTTGCTTCGTAATTATAATTTCTTTCATTACTATTGAATCTTGACTCTTTATTGAAATAGTATCTTGTATTATCCCTTTTGAAAACAATAAAAAATAATCAGAAGCAATGCCGTTCATTTGATGAAAGAGTATCAAAATAATTAATACCTTTTTTATCATATCAAATCATTAGGATCATATAAAATTATAGCAATCACATTGAACACAATAAAAGCGATATTTACAAAGACATGTGTTTGATATTCCATTTCATTGAAAATACCACCACATGAGCACCCCTCAAAGAAAGAAAAGTTATTGAGAGCAATTAAATAAAATGTAAACGATAGAAGCAATAATAATGAAAAATATAGCCCCTTTAAAGCTAGTTTATTAAACACCAACAAAATAATTACTAAAATTTCAATTGCTGGAAGTATATATTTAACACTTTGAGCATAATCTGTTAATAACGCTGATTTTCTTAAATTCTCTTCAAGAAAACTCAAGTCCATAAGCTTATGGATTAAAGTATAAAAATATAAAATAACTAATCCATACCTGAAAGTATTTAAACTAATTTTTCTCATATATATATAAAGCTTTATTAGTTAATAAATAGATTTTATCTTCTAGTATTTTAATCTCTTTTGGTGTTTCTCCTGCTAAAAAATTAAACTTATAGCTTTTTAAATACTTATCTGTAACCAGATCATACATATCGATATAATAGTCCCCATCTTCAAACACACCTGTATCATTAGTCAAAACATACAAATGCTTTTTATATAAATCGGCATGTATATTAGGATAAATATTATTAGGATTAATTACAGGACCTCTACCTGAAATCTCGTTAAATTTAAATTCAGGATTGACAAAATTTAAATTCATGCTTCGAATAAATGTAAAATTATTATCAAATATTAATACTACATTTTGTGCATAAGAAGTTATAGTTATATAATTTTCATTAGAACTAACAATTCCGTCAAGTAATATTCCATCGTAATTAAATTTACTAGAATAATTAAAGGGAATAGGTTTGGTAATTCTATTTTTTAAGTTACTTTTAAAATACTGAGGACTAATAGTAGAATCCCACGTTGTAGTAAATATCCCTTCTATGCTAAAATTTACTCTTTGAATAGCATGATTAGTCGAGTATTTGTCGATAATTTTATTTTTCGAAGCGATAAATATATTCTTTGAATCTGAAATATTTACAAAATATAATAAATCATTTCCATCCTGATTAATGAACTGATAATCAGCTATTGAAGTGTTTTTATTTACTATTTCTTTTAAATTTATTAATTGTTTGAACTTATTAGAATTTAAGTCTAATTTAAAAATCACCCCTCTATTATCTCCTTCCCAACTTGTAACAAGGATATCTTCTTTGTAGATTTTTAAAAGTGCGTAATTATTATCTAGCTGTGTTTTGCTGATAATTGTAGGAGTGTTTTTAAAAGATCGTTCACCAATGAATTGTATTTTTTGTTTTTCCTTAGTTGATATTATCAATAATAAAAATATGAATGATAGTGAACAAAGTAAGATAACTAAGATATTAATTATTTTTTTTTTCATGTTCTCGAGTGCAATAAGGAGGCTTAATCGAACCTCCTTTTTTTTACTAATTCCTTGTAGATTAAGAATGTTTCTGACTTACTGCAACACAACAAGTACGTGCTCCACCTTGACATGTTGGAGCATCCGTATTCATAGCGCTAGTGTTACCATCATCCATACAACCTTCTAATTGATTAAGATTTAAAGCATCACTAAAGCTATACAAACCAATAGATAGAAATAATAGGGCTAATAAAAGTAGTTTTTTCATGGTATAAAAATTTTAAATTGTTATATTCATGATGCCTTCAAAAAGCAGTCCTGTTTTTTAATTTATTTCGAAAGTATTCGTATTTAGGAGGTGAAATATGAAATTTATAAAAGTAGATGGTAAGTAGAAGAAGAAGACAATTCGTATACATTGAATCTTTTGTAAAAAACTCTGAATATGTCATAATGATCTTAATTTTGACGACTCTAGTTCCCCTTTTAATACTTAGAGTATAGTCAAAATTTAGTGGGTACTTATTGATTTTACTCCAATGAGCTCACGATGTGATTTTTTTGTAAAAGCGTAATGTAGGAAAATGAGAAAGAGTTGTTTTGATGAAAATAAAAAAGGATAAGCTTTTGAGCTTATCCTTGACCTGATTATTTTAGGAAATTAAAGTCTTTCAAAATACTGCATAAACAGCGTAACGATGGGATGATGCACTTCCATAACCTCTTCTGTAGAGAAAGTAGTTAGCGGGAACCATTGTAAGGCTTTGATGTCATCTTTGGGTTGAATATCTGCTGTTGTTGCAGGAATTTCTAACAGATACAAATGGGTGATGATTTTGTCTTTGTGGTTGCGGTAGCGGGGATCATCGATTTTAGTTGAGCCTAAGTAGCGTATCTCGTCTGGAGTAGCTACGAGGTTGGTTTCTTCGAATAACTCTCTTACAGCGGCTGATTCATAGCTAGAATCATCTGCATCGACAAATCCGCCTACAAAACGCCATTTGGGTTCATTTTCTTTTTTACCCAGTAATAGGGAATAGGTTTGGTCTGCATTTAAACGCAGTACCGCAATATCCACTGTGGGAATTGCGTTAGGATAAACTTTTTCTTGCATTTTTGTTGTTTTGAGGAGATGAAGGTAAAACAAAAAAGGCTGAATACGTTATTCAGCCTTTGGATTATTTTAAAAAAGAAACGATTTTTTCTAAAGCCATTCCTCTTGAACCTTTAATTAAAACGGTTTTATTTGCCAAGAGTTCTTCTATCTTGGGGTATTGCGTAAAGAAATTATCGAGGGTTTCATAGAACTCCATGGATTCTACTTGAGTTGATTTTTTTGTTTTGAAGAATTCTCTACCAATGAAAAACGCTTTGGCGTGTGTGGTTTCTGTTAGTTGTTGTACGATGGCTTGGTGTTCTTTCTCACTTGCACTTCCTAACTCAAACATATCCCCTAAGATGTAAATTTTAGGCGTAGTGGCAGTCAATTGATCAAAGTTGGCAATAGATAGCTCCATACTTGATGGATTGGCATTATACGCATCAAGTAGAATGGTAAAAGGCGCTTGTTTCATCCATTGTGAGCGATTGTTCGTTGGAACATAATTTTGAATGGCTCGGTTTGCAGCATCAAGACTAACACCAAAATAATGTCCAATGGCTACTGCTGCAGCCATATTTGTGGCGTTGTATGTTCCAGTGAGGTGTGAGTGTATCTCTTGATTACCGACTTGAATACGAGCTACTTCTGCTGTAGGAAGATAAGTAACCTCTAGGTTGGGTTCTGTGTCTTTGGAGCCAAAGGTAAATCGTGAAAAGGTCATCGTTTTGGCATCTTGACGTGGATCATCTGCATTGACAAATGCCATCTTATGATTGTCTTCAAGGTAGTCATAGAGCTCACTTTTCCCTTTAATTACGCCTTCAAAACCGCCAAATCCCTCTAAGTGAGCTTTGCCAAAGTTGGTAATATAGCCGTAATCAGGTTGTGCAATGCTGCATAAAAGAGCAATTTCGTTGAGGTGGTTTGCACCCATCTCTACAATGCCTATATCAGTTTCGTCGTCAAATTGCAACAGAGTTAAAGGAACGCCAATGTGATTGTTGTAATTCCCTTGGGTTGCTTTGACGTTGTATTTTTGACTTAAAACAGATTTGATCAATTCTTTGGTCGTTGTTTTTCCATTGCTTCCCGTTAGTGCAATAATAGGAAGACCCAATTGTTGTCTGTGGTAATTGGCTAATTGTTGGAGCGCGACTAAAGAATTTTGAACAAGAAACATCTTATCGCGATCCGTTACGAGTTTGGAATTGTCCATGATCACATAACGCGCACCTTTGTTCAAAGCCTCTTGTGCAAATTCATTTGCGTCGAAGTTATCACCTTTTAAAGCGAAGAAAAGACTGTTAGGAGTAATATTTCTCGTATCAATTGATATGCCGTCAGCCTCTAAGAAGCAGCTGTATAGTTCTTGTATATTCATAAGTCAAAAGTAAAAAAAAAGTCCTAATTAAAATTAGGACTTTTAAAAGAAATATAGCGTTATATATTAGTTTTTCGTTTTGCGGATTACTTGTTTTTGCCCCACTTTCGTCATGGCTAAACGGAATCCGATATAATCAGTAGCTTGATCTTCTGGATGGAATCTTCTTGTAGCAGGATCTAACCAATAAGCTCTGTCTTTCCATGAACCACCTTTAATTACACGGCTTTTCTCGTTGTAAATATTGGCAATTTGCGTTTGTTTTTTCGCTCTTGAAGTTTGTGTTTCTTCAGCGTTTTCTTCTCCTGTAGCCTCATTTGTATTAGCATCATACACCGTTTGAGCTACTTGTCCAGGTAAGTTACGCACGCGTAGACGACCATTAGATAAAGTGTCAAACACAACCGTTTGATCTGTTACAATTTGCGGTTTTCCGTCAGGACCTATTTGATTTTTGTAGTAGATGTTTCCTTTGAAGAAGTTGAAATCAGTGTCAATTTGGTCGATTTGAGGATCGTAAACGTCAGCTACCCATTCCGCAACGTTTCCAGCCATGTCGTATAGACCGAAATCGTTTGGAGCATATGATTTTACCGCATTGGTAATATCTGCGTTATCAGTTGCCCAACCAGCAATTCCTCCATAATCACCACGACCTTGTTTAAAGTTAGCATATTGTGATTTTAACGTATTGTTACGTCCATTGCTTCCTCTCTTTTTCGTAGGATTTTCCCATGGATATGTTTTTCTTCCTTGGTAGTTGTTGTATTCTCTTGTTCCAGCCATTCCTATTGCAGCATATTCCCATTCTGCCTCAGTAGGTAGGCGGTATTCTGCAGTGAAAAGTCCGTAATTCATTGTAGCATAGAGGTTTTTCTCACCTTCTTTTGCTTTATTTTTTACTCCGCGGTATACGATATCACTATTTCCACCGTATACAGCTTCAGGATTTGCTAAATAAGTTTCAGTGCTAAAGTGTGCATCAGCGTAAGCCTCCACAATTTTAGCATCTTTTTTTAGGTACCCAGCTCTTTCTAACGTTAATTCATTAACTCGATCTGTTCTCCATTTTGCATAATCATTGGCTTGCAACCAAGTTACTCCAACTACAGGGTAATTTGCGTAAGCAGGATGTCTTAAGTAGCTGGAAATTAGTGTTTCATTAAATCCAGAACCACTTCTCCAAACTGTTGTGTCGGGTAAAGCGCTTTTGTAAATTTCTGCATACACCTGATTCGTAGGAGGGAAAACACTTTTTAACCAGTATAAGTATTCGTTATACGCGATGTTTGTTGTCTCAGCTTCATCTAAATAAAAAGATTGCACATACTGTTGCTTTGGATTGTTGTTCCAATCAGCCATGATGTCATCTTGTACTCTTCCCATTGTAAAAGCACCCCCTTCAATGGATACCATACCCTTAGGATTCTGCTGTTCAAAATTAGTGTTGTACTGAAAGCCTCCTTTTTTATCATTTATTTTCCAACCAGTAGCAGAAGAAACTCCATTATTTGTGTTACTGCAACTCGTTAAACCAACTGTAGCTAGTAGGCCAGCAAGCAGTTGTAAAGTCATAAGTCTATTAATCTTCATGTTAAAAACGGGTAAATAATTTGACGCAATATAAGAATTAACGATTAATTAGCAATATCCTTGCTGTGAATATTTTAAAAAAAACTTAATTTTTATGTTTCAAAATAATAATGATCACTTAAATAACGCTTTTTTTAGAAGCGTATTGTGTATGGAAAAAATAATTATTTTTGCCTAGGAACAATTCTTCCTCATGCAAATATATATGAAAATAATTATTAATACACTACTGATTCTTACTTGCTTTACACTTTTTTCTCAATCTAACCGATTAGAGCTGAAGTGGGACAATAATCTGGTAGAACGCGCGTTGACAACTTCTGATTTTGATGTGTCCAAAATAGATAAAAATTTAACATTTGAAAGTGTTAATAATAAGTTAATTTACATAATTTCAGAAATAAATAATTCAACTAATTTTAAAAATACTGCACGAATTGTGCAAGTTTCGTACGAAGAATTAGACAGTAATTTGCTGTCAAGTGAGAAGAAAAATCTATATCAAGAGGGGTTAAATCTCCAATTAAAGACGATTTATACTAACAATCAACCACAAGTTTTGCTGTATTTTTCTCCTATTGTGTACGAAAATGGTAGATTAAAACGCGTAAAAAGCTTGTCCTATAGTCTCGAAAATCAGTCTATATCCTCTTCATCAGTGCAGAATCGACGACTCTTAACGGGACAGAATAGCGCCACTGCATCCGTCTTGCGCCAGGGAAATTGGTTCAAATTTGGTGTTGAGAAAACTGGAATTTACAAGCTTGATCGCAATTTTCTGACTCAGTTGGGGGTGCCTCAAGGGGTGGATCCACGAACGATTCAGATTTTCGGAAGTGGAGGAAGCATGTTGCCCCTCGTCAATCAAGGCGATTATCCGACCGACCTGCAAGAAAATAGTATTTACGTACACGGAGAAGAAAAGGGATCCCTAGATGCAAATGACTATATTTTGTTTTATGCCACGGGGGTAGATCAGTGGAATGAGGAGAGTTTAACCTATCAAAATTTATATACAGATGAGGGAATCTACTTCCTTACCTATGGACAACAACAGGGATTGCGCATCTCCAATATGGTTGAACCTAGCGGACGAGAAGTAGAGACAATTACAGAATTTGATGGACGTGTTTTTCACGAACGCGATTTGGTCAATATTGGAAAACTGGGACGCAAGTGGTTTGGTGAGGAGTTTGGTTTGGTAAATGAACGGAGTTTTTCAGTCGAGCTACTGCATTTGAATCCTAGTATACCGGTTGTGTTTGGAGCTAATTCAGCTTCAAGTTCCTATGGAAATACTTCTTTTTCCTTTGAAATTAATGGCAGATATGTAGGAGGAGTTTCCTTTTTTCCTATACGCAGTGCAACGACTAAAGCCTACGAAAGCTATGTAGAGAAGGAAGAGTATTTGAGTTCTCCTTTTGCTGAGGTAACCGTAACCTACCAAAATGGAGGTGTTCCCAATTCGACAGGCTATTTGGATTATATTGAATTCCTATACACAGGGACTTTGGTCGGAGGAAATAAACAGTATCGTTTTTCCAATGCAAAAACAAAAACAACGGCCGGTGTGTTGCGTTGGAGTTTAACCCAAACCAACGCGGTACATCGCATTTGGGAAGTCACTGACCCGAGTGCGATTCGCGTTATTGCCGTAGGAAATCAACCGCAGTTTAGCTTTAAAACACAAGGAGGAAGCACACAGTACTTTCAAGTTGAAATTCCATCGGATTACTATAGTCCAAAAATGGTGAACAACAGTCGGGTGCGCAATCAGGATCTCAAAGGCATGGTTCACGCTCAAGCTGCAGTAGATTACCTCCTTATTACTAATGAGGCCTTAGTTCCAGCAGCACAGCAGTTGGCACAGTTTCACCGTCAACACAGTCAACTGAACCCCTTAGTGGTTGCTGTGGAGCAGATTTACAATGAATTTTCGTCAGGTCAGCAAGATGGTACGGCAATTCGTAACTTTGTTCGCTTTGTTTCCGAAGCGATGCAACAAAAAGGCAGTGAGTTAAGATACCTTAATATAGTAGGAACAGGATCTTATGATTACAAGCAGCGCATAGAGCAAAATACAAATATTGTTCCGTTGCATTATGGGATGAATAAAAACAAAAAAGCCCAAAATAGCAATGCCAACTTCTCGATGTATACCACCTTTATGTCGGATGATTTTTACGGGTTGCTCGATGAAGGTGAGGGCGATATGTATAGCTTGGCTTTTGGAATTGACGTAACGGTAGGAAGAATGTTGGTCAAGAATTTAGATGAAGCCAATCAAGCGGTTCAAAAAATTATAACGTACTACGGAGAGGAGGCAAAAGGACGTTGGAAGAACAATTTGATCGCCATGGCAGATGATGTCGATAAAGAATCAGATTATGCCTTGCAAGTTGAAACCGATACGATTGTCAAGCGAATTGTTGCCAATCATCCGTTCTTTAATCCAAAGAAAATTTACCTAGATGCCTATGTACAAGAAACAGCTGCGGGTGGAAATCGCTATCCTCAAGCGCGTATGGATTTCTTGGATGGAATTGAAAAGGGCGCGTTATTTGTCAATTATTTAGGACACGGTGGGGAAGATGGTCTAGGACAGGAACGCGTATTTACAATTGAGGACGCCCGAAAATTAACCAATGAAAACAAATACCCTGTATTTTCGATCATTACATGTGAGTTTAGTCGTTTTGACGATCCAAACTATACGAGTGGAGGGGAAGTGCTGTACAACAATACTAAAGGAGGAGCAATCGCCTTGGTAGGGACTACACGAGAGATCGGAATTGATATTGGACGATTGTTAAACCGCACGTTTACGGATTTGTTTTTTGAGCATTCAACAACCTATTCTGTAGCAGATGCGCTGCGCCACACTAAAAATAAATATACCAATCGCGATAAAAATGTCGTGTCTTTTATTGGAGATCCAGCATTAAAAATCGCCCTGCCCAAATTAAAGGTTGTGTTGTCCAAAGTAAATGAGAACGAGGTGGATCAAACGACACAACAACCGGTTAAAGCGCTGGATTATGTGCAAATGAAAGGTGAGGTACAAGACGAACAAGACAACCTAGTCGAATCGTATACGGGTCGTTTAGCGGTTGAGGTTTTTGATAAGTATTTGGATAAGAAAACCTTAGGTAATGACAATGTATCAACAAATGAAGGGTTGCTTTTAATGGATTTTCAAACGCTAGGCGAAGTTGTTTTTCGCGGAAATGCCAGTGTGAAAAACGGGGCTTTTTCCTTTGATTTTATTATGCCTAAAGACATTCGTCTGAATGAAGGCAAGGGCAAAGTGAGTTTTTATTCTGCTAATAATCAAGTCGAATACACCGGAAGTAATGATGAGGTAGTGATAGGAGGGTTTAATGAAAATGCACCAAAGGACACTACACCACCGATGGCGAGACTTTATATGGACAATGAATCTTTTGTTTCGGGAGGATTGACAGACAATAATCCAATATTTCTTGCGTTTGTTGAAGATGAGAGTGGGATAAATACCGCAAGTGGGATCGGACACGATATCTCAATTGTTGTAAATGACAAGGAAGAACAAGCTGTTGTTCTCAATGATTATTACGAAACAGAAGTGGACAACTTCAGAAAGGGAAAGGTCACCTATCAGTTGAAAGATCTTGAGCCAGGAGTACATACCATACAATTTAAAGTATGGGATGTTTACAATAATTTGTCAACAAGTGAGATACAATTTGTGGTTAAACAAGACGAGGCTTTAAAAATTGAGCATGTCCTCAATTACCCAAACCCTTTTGTCAGCTATACCGAGTTTTGGTTTACTCATAACCGACCGTTAGAGCCATTGGATGTACAAGTACAAATCATGACTATTGCTGGAAGAATTGTAAAAACAATTAACCAGCAGGTGGTCACAGAAGGAAATTTATGTAGAGAAATCCAATGGGATGGTCGAGATGACTTTGGCGATCGAATAGGAAAAGGAGTGTACATTTACCGCATGACTGTCCGTTCTACGCAGACAGGAAAAAAAGTAGAGAAAATAGAAAAATTAGTTATACTTTAGGAAACAATTATATTTGTATAATATTAATACACACAACTGGATGAAAAATATTACCGCATTAGTTTTATCTATACTTGGTGGATCTGCCTTGTATGCACAAACAGATATGCATCCGATCACAACGGGAGTGCCCTTCCTTACAATTGCAGCCGATGCTAGATCCGCAGGTATGGGAGACATGGGGGTGGCTACAACGACAGATGTTTTTTCACAACAACACAATGCTTCAAAATACGCTTTTGCTAAGAAAGACCAAGGGGTAGCGCTGAGCTATACTCCTTATATGTCAAAAATATCCAATGATATGTCTTTGGCACAAATGAACTATTACAACAAATACAACGAGAGAAGTGCCTTTGCCGTAGGATTTCGTTATTTTGGAATGGGGGAGGTAACCTATCGACAAGACTACAACAGTATGGGATCTACCTATAAACCAAGTGAATTTGCCATTGATGCTTCTTACGCTTTGAAATTAAGTGATAATTTTTCAGGAGCTGTAACCGGGCGTTTCATCAATTCCAATCTAAAACTACCTGATACAGGAGATGGAGATTCAAATAGTGCTAGCACTTTTGCGGTGGATATTTCAGGATTCTATCAATCGGATCGCATGTCTTTTGCTGATTTTGACGGTCGTTGGAGATTTGGTTTTAACTTGCAAAATTTAGGTCCTAAAATTAGCTATAGCGATAGACCTACTGGAGATTTCTTACCGGCTAACCTAAAATTAGGTGCGGGATTTGATTTTATCTTAGATGATTATAACACCTTAACAATTGGTGCGGAGTTTAATAAATTAATGGTACCGACGCCTCCAGCTGATATCAGAGATTCAGAAGAAATGCGCAAGTATAACGACATTGGTTGGTTTAAAGGTGTATTCAAATCTTTTGGAGACGCACCAGGAGGATTTAGCGAAGAAATGAAAGAAATAGCTTGGTCGTTTGGAGCAGAATATTGGTATGACAATGTGTTCGCCTTCCGCGCAGGTTATTTTAGTGAAAACAAAAACAAGGGGGCTAGACAATATGCTACTTTAGGAGCAGGATTCAAATACAGTGCTATTACTGTAGATTTATCGTATTTGTTCTCTACCTCCAAAGTAACCAATCCACTTGAAAATACCTTGCGTTTTTCACTGAGTATTGACTTAGGAAGAAAGACCTATCACAAAGGATAAATAGAAAAGTATTATATTTGTAACCAAATCCAAACCGTTGAAGTAAAAACGAGTTTGGATTTTTTATCTCTAATTGTTTGAGTTATGAAAAAAATAGAAGTTACAACAACCTTTATAGAGTATGAATCTCTAGCGGCATTGGAACAGCAAGACCAAGTGTTGATGCAACAAGCTGTTGAAATAAGAAAAAATGCGTATGCGCCATATTCGCAATTTCGCGTAGGTGCGGCCTTGCTTTTGGAAGATGGAACGATAGTGCTAGGCTCAAATCAAGAGAATGCAGCATTTCCCTCAGGTTTATGTGCAGAACGAACGGCTATTTTTCAAGCTGGGGCTTTGCATCCAGGAAAAAGAATTTTAAAACTAGCAATCTCAGCAACCTCAGACTTAAAAGTAACAGATCATCCTATTCCTCCTTGTGGAGCGTGTAGGCAGAGTATTTTGGAATACGAAGTGAAACAAGCACAACCCATCGAACTGTTTTTTATGGGGGCTGAGGGAATTGTATGCTATTCCCCTTCCTTAATTAATATGTTGCCTTTTCATTTTGAAGCAAAATCAATGTGATATACACAGCATTAGAAGTACAAGTACTCAGAAAAAAAAGTAGAAAGGCTAGTTGATTACTTCCTTGATACCGAGTTAATTGCTCGTTGCAAAAAAAACGAGTGTTAACCTTGATATTATATCAAAATAATTATTAATTTTGATATGAATTGGCGATGAAACTAAAACTTCGCTCTATAGGTCCTTAAAAAATCTAACCAGGACCTTTTGAATTTGTAAAATGGACATATACCCCCAGATCACGACAATATTAGCTAACGTTAGTATTGTACCAGAAGAAATTTCAGTTGGTAAGTTATTGCTTACCTTATTCTTAGTATTCCTAAATGGATTTTTCGTTGCAGCAGAATTTGCAATCGTAAAAGTAAGAACTTCACAGATTGAAGTACACCAAGAATTAAATTCTAAAGTAGCAGGTGTTGCAAAAAATATTGTAGCAAACCTAGATGCTTACTTAGCTGCTACTCAATTAGGTATTACTTTAGCTTCACTAGGATTAGGATGGGTTGGAGAAAGTTCATTGACTCCAGTTATCATGAAGGTTTTTGAATTATTCGGTATGACCGGACCTGAATGGTATTCAGTAGCTAAAAGTGTATCTTTCCCTATAGCATTTGCGATCATTACTATTTTACACATCGTATTTGGAGAATTAGCTCCTAAATCAATAGCGATTCACTTCCCTACAAAGACTACATTCTCGATTGCTTTGCCTTTGCGTGTGTTTTACTTTGTGTTTAAACCAATTATTTGGTTGATGAATGGATTAGCAAATGGTATCTTGCGTATGTTTGGTATTACTCCTGTACATGGGGCAGATATACACACAGAAGAAGAACTAAAAATGATTATTACCGAAAGTCAAGCTGGTGGAGCAATTGAAGAAACAGAACGCCTGTTGATTCAAAATGTTTTCGAGTTTGACGATAGACGTGTAAACAATATTCAGACCCTGCGTAAAAATGTTTCTGCCATTGAAATTAACACCAGTGTAAAAGAAGCTATCGATTATGCAATTACGGAAGGGTATTCTCGTTTTCCAGTTTACGATGACTCTTTAGATGATATCAAAGGTGTAATTTATACCAAGGATTTGATGAAAGCAATGATCAAAGAAAAAGAAGATGTATCCCTTGCTTCTTTGATGAGAGAGCCTATTTATATAGCAGAAAATGCGTTGATTAAAAACGTATTGAAACAGTTTCAAGCGAAACACTTGCAGATGGCAATTGCGACGAATGAGGTTGGAGAATTCACCGGAATTATTACAATGGAAGATATTCTTGAAGAATTAGTAGGTGAAATTCAGGACGAATACGACAACGAAGAACCGATTGTAGTATCTGTTGGTGAAGGAGTTTATATGGTCGATGCCCACTCTAATATCTCAGATATCAACCGATGGTTGCCTTTCAAATTTGAAGAAAGTGAACACTACGATACCCTAGCGGGATTAATCAGCGAAGTTTGCCCAGATCAAGAATTAAAAGAAGGAGATGTCGTCGATTTACAACACTATACTGGAGAAGTGAAGAATATGTATCGAAATTCAGTAGAAAAGATGAAGTTAACCTTAAAAGACGAACATTTAGAAGATATAGCGCAGAGCTAAAAAAAGGAACCGAAAGGTTCCTTTTTGGTTTACGGTTAACAAGCCGCACAAAGAGCAAACCGCGCAAAGAGCAAACCGCGCAAAGAGCAAACCGCGCAAAGAGCAAACCGCGCAAAGAGCAAACCGCACAAAGAGCAAATAACAAACTTTACAAAAAAATGAATTACCAAGTTATCTACCAAAATATAGACGTACACACCTATTGTAACTTACGTGTACAATCGGGATTATCTCCCAAAACACCAGAAGCAGCAACCATTGGATTGCGCAATTCACTTTGTTGTGTTGCCGTATTAGATGGAGAGAATAACAACGAAATTATAGGAATGGGACGTCTAGTAGGCGATGGTGCCTGTCATTGTCAAGTTGTGGATATTTGTGTTCTTCCAGCGCATCAAAAACGCGGGTTAGGTAAACGAATCATGACAAAATTAGATGAATTCATTCAGGCAAATATACCCGATTCTTGTTATGTTAATTTAATTGCAGACGGCGAAGCTTATCGCTTGTATGAACAATATGGATTCAAGGATGTATGGCCTGTCTCTCGTGGTATGGGCTATACAAAAAAATAGGAACCCCAAGTGAGTATGAACAAAAAACGCAAAGCTTTAAGCTTTGCGTTTTTTTTATAGTTCGATGATATCGAAATCGTGTGATAAAGGTTTTAATTGATCAAATAGCTTTTGCAATAAGGTGTCGCCTGCTTCTTGATAGAATTGAGCGAAGTTGTAATAGCGTTCCTGTAGGCTATTTTTAGGAAATAATTCCAGTTGAATCGCAATGATTCGATCCAGCGTTTCTTTATTTTTTCTTTTTTCTGCTTTTTGCAAGCGTTTTTCTAGGTGGTTTAGACCTTTGAGCTGTTTTTTCTCTTGTGCATTTACGGCTCCAATAAAAGAAGCATCCGTTTGTTTGGCAATAATCTTCAGCGCTTCGAACTGCTGTTGTAAGACTTGACGCTGCGCTTCAAAGTCGAAAGAAACATCAGATAAAGCAGCTGATTTGCTGTTGAGCAAGGTTTCCGTATCCTGGAACATATCGGTCCAAGATAGCTGTAACTTGTTCATTTTTTTGACTTGTTTTTCAGTTACAAGAAGTACAGAATTACGCAATAACAGCATAGGAAAATCCACTTGATGTAAATCGAAAACGGGTTTTAATTGCAACCAATACGCCAATTCGCCTCCACCTCCGATATAGCATAAATTAGGCAAGATGGTCTCTTGATACAAAGGGCGTAAAATGACATTGGGACTAAATCGCTCTGGGTGATTATCTAGTTCCAACAGAATCTCTTCTTTGGTAAAAGAAAGTTTGGTATTGTTAATCTTATACAGGTTGTCTTCCCAGATAATTCGCTCGCGCAGATCATCTTGAATATAGAATAAGTTGATATCACGCGGCGTTACTTGTATAAAGTAGTCTTGTAGAATCTCATAGGTTTTTTCTACCTCTCTGATGGCGTTTTGCTGTAGTAGTTCTTGCTGTATGGAAGGAGCAAACACCTTTTTTAATTGAGGGTGATCTCCATCTACAATAACTAAGCCGTGGGATTCAAACAGCGCATTGGCTAAAGAACGCGTAGCATCTGCTAGATTTTCGTGTTGCAAATAGCTGGCTTCAAATAGCGCTCTTAACTTTTTAGCATTCGTTCCGGCGTTCAATTGTCCTTTGAACACATCAAATACCTTGTCAAGAGTTGCGGTACTCAATCGCCCAACAGGACCTTTGCTTTCTTGATCCCAACAGATTTTTTTATCTTGGAAATAGAAGTGGTTAATTTCTTCAAAATCGTGGTCTTCTGTAGCCATCCAATATACCGGCACAAAATTATAATCAGGGTATTGTTGTTTGAGTTGGACGGTCAAGTTAATTGTCGAAACAATCTTGTACAAGAAATACAACGGACCTGTAAACAAGTTCAACTGATGCCCTGTTGTAATGGTAAATGTGTTTTCCTCTTGCAATAGCGCTATGTTTTGAAGCGTTTTAGCAGAAGGAGTTATTGTTTTATATTGCTCGAGTAGCGCGCGGTGTAGCACCCTGCGTTTGTCTTTGGAAAAATGTTTTTGTTTCGCTTGCAGCTGCAGTTTAAAGTTCTCTAACGTTGGAAAATGTTGATATAACGGTTTGATGTGCTCTTCTTGGTTGAGGTAATCCACCATCAACTTGGAAAAGTAACCTGAGTTTTGAAATGTAATAGTAGGTATATGCATAAGACACAAGGCCAATTAGAAAGTTTGTTTTAAAAAAAAAGTTTTACTAATCGATAGTAAAACTTTTTTAAGTATAGTAAAAATACGGTTTTATTTCAAATATTAATAGATTAATTCAATCCATCCGGTATAAACACCTGTAAGTCCTTCGAAGTAATACCAATAGGTGCCGCTTGGTAATTTGGTGTTGCCATTGGATTGTCCATACCATTCGTTTTTGTATCCCCCTGTTTTTTTGTATACTTCAACCCCATAGCGATTGAAAATCTTCAGGTTGAGTACACCATAAGGCGTTAAATCCCAGTAATCATTTTTCCCATCTCCATTCGGTGAAATTCCCTTTGGAATTATGCATCCTTCTGTTGTAATGGTAAAGCTATCTTCAAACGTACACACATTTAATGTCGGTTGGTCATATTCTTTTTTGGCGTGGATATAAATTGTTTTAGGCCCATAAAAGAGATGTGGAGCAGCCATTTGATCCAAGGATTCTCCTTCTGCATTTGCTTTCAAATAATAGGTATATCCTTCTGGTAAACTAGGTAATAGAAAAGGCGTACAATCGGTGTTCACCTGATCCGCTATTCTAAATCTTGGTTTAGCATTTAGTGTAATTTCGGAATAGGTAAAACAAGAATTGTCATCGCTTATCCTAACGGTAAGAGTTTGAACTTGGTCATAGGGAAGCAAGTATCTCGCAGGATCTACGATCTCATTGTTTTCGTTTTCAGCATCTTGAAGGCTGGTGAAAAATTGTAACTTAAACGGATCTTTATCTTTGTTTTGAAGTAAGATAGGAATAGTCTGTTCTAGGTTGTACATAATCCCCGTTTCGGTTTCTATACCGCAAAACTCTGAATACACAAAAGATGTAGGTTCAATACCCAAATCATTTACGGTCAAGGTGAGCGTAGTTTCAACGGGACATTTTCCATTAATCTCCATGTGAATAGTGATCGGTTGACCGCTTGTTTTAAAGGCTGTTGGGTTGGCAATTTGTTGAGGTAGACCATTGACTTGTTCCCAATAGCTGAAAGTAATAGGATTGATATGTCCCTCAGAAAGCTGCGTTTCGAACTTTGTTAAATCAAAAGTGGCCACATTTTTACCAGCTATCACTTCTTGATAGCACAAGGCGTCTTTTAAGGCTTCATCGGGTACTTTAGGTGTTTCATTGGCAATTAACGTAATTTCTATTGTTTTGACAAAAAGTCCATTACTTCTTTTAAATCGTGCGTAAATTTTCTTTATATAATCTTCTACACTTACAGTATAAGGAGAAGGTAAAATATTGGTTGCATTTACATTTCGCGCGTCGTCAATCGACTCAAAGAAGTCAATGATAAAGGTATTGTTGATATTGTTGATTTCCTCTTTAATCGGTTGTAGATCAAAAACCTCTTTTTTGTCGTGATTGATATCACATTTTTCATATGTTTTTCCCAATATATCACAGTTTAACACGGCATCTCCTCCAAAAGAAAGTGTAAATCCAGCGTCTTCTGGTGACCATCGGTTGATGGCAATAAGAATACCATCTCCAGGTTGCACATCGTAATAGCGTACAAAACCAGGTACTGTTGCAGCACCAGTTCCAGGGCGAACCCCAGGACCTTCACATAACATGGTTTCGGTTAATGATAATCCAATATCGTATAAAGCAGTGTTAACCCCATCGTTTTGAGAACCTCGATCGGATAAACCTAAATTATTGAAATCGGGATTTTGCCAAGATGCAAAGTCATAGTCGACGGGTCCTTGAGGACTGATGGTAAACGTAAAGGTACTGCCTGATTCTATCTCAACAAAAAATAAGGCAAGGGAACTCGTCAGTGGAGAGAATATGTCACTACAACTGGTATATAAATTGTTGTATGCAGTGTTTTGTGGCGTTTGTCCAACAATTTGCTGATTAGAACAAACTAGAATCACATCCTCTGGGTTTATTCGTTGTGAATGTATTAAATTAGAGCATAATGCTAGTATTAATAGGTAAAAATATTTCATATGGTTATTGTTTTAGGATTGGTTATTTGTAAATATAAGTTAATATTAACTTAAATTTACGATTAAAAGTAGAAAAAAATAAAATATTATTTAGAGTGAAAAATTGTAGGTAATTTTGCTTTCAAATTTTGTACTGTGCAAACAACCATTACTTTAATTACACCACCTTTTACGCAGCTGAATACGCCTTATCCAGCTACTGCTTATATCAAGGGTTTTTTAAATACCCTAAACATTTCGAGTCACCATAGTGACTTGGGAATAGAAGTTATTTTAAAGCTGTTTAGTAAAAAGGGAATGACGCGATTGTTTGATCACATTCACGGCGTTGTAGAAGAAGTAAACGGCAATACCCATCGAATGTTGGCGTTAGAAACAGAGTATATTGCTACGATCGATGCAGTAATAAAATTTTTACAGGGAAAAAATCCCACGTTTGCACATACGATTATAAAGGAAGACTTTTTGCCACGTGCCTCCCGATTCGATCAGCTAGAAGAATTGGAATGGGCCTTTGGGTCCATGGGAATTCAGGATCAAGCCAAGCATTTGGCAACCTTGTATTTAGAAGATATTGCCGATCTCATTGTAGACACGATAGATCCACATTTTGGCTTTAGCCGTTATGCAGAGCGATTAGGGCGTTCAGCTCATACTTTTGACGAATTATATCATTCGCTCCAACAACCTTTGACCTTTATTGATGAGTTGACGTTGGAGCTCTTAGCGCCTTTAGTGACGGAGACTACTCCCAAAATCGTTGGATTCTCAGTTCCCTTTCCGGGGAATCTCTACAGTGCTTTTCGCTGTGCACAATGGATTAAGCAACACCATCCTGAAATAAAAACCACCATGGGAGGCGGTTATCCAAATACAGAACTTCGTTCGTTGTCTGATGTACGCGTTTTTGAGTTTTTTGATTTTATTACTTTAGACGATGGTGAAGCTCCTTTAGAAAATTTGATTCTATACGTAGAGGGGAAGATCGCTCAAGAGGAATTAAAACGCACGTTTATTTGTCGAAACAAGGAAGTGCTCTACATCAATAATCCATTAAAACGCGATTATAAACAAGCAGAAGTAGGAACGCCAGATTATACTGATCTCAAACTCAATGATTATATTTCGGTTATAGAGGTTGTCAATCCCATGCATCGCATGTGGAGCGATGGACGCTGGAATAAGCTGACTATGGCACACGGATGTTATTGGGGAAAATGTACTTTTTGCGATATCAGCTTAGATTATATTAAGATTTACGAACCTGTAGCAGCCAAGTTGATTGTCGATCGCATGGAGACGTTAATTGAACAAACAGGCGAAACAGGCTTTCACTTTGTAGATGAAGCGGCACCACCTGCCTTGATGCGCGAAGTTGCCTTGGAAATTATCCGAAGAAAAATTACAGTATCATGGTGGACAAATATTCGCTTTGAAAAGAGTTTTACCCGTGATTTGTGCTTCTTGTTAAAGGCTTCTGGCTGTATTGCAGTATCAGGAGGATTAGAAGTAGCCTCTGATCGCTTGTTGAAGCTCATTGAAAAAGGAGTGACCGTGGAACAAGTGGCACGGGTGAATCGAAATTTTACCGAAGCTGGTATTCTCGTACACGCCTATTTAATGTATGGATTTCCAACACAAACAGCACAAGAAACCATTGATAGTCTAGAAATGGTACGCCAGTTGTTTGAAGCGGGGATTATGCAATCGGGTTTTTGGCATCAATTTGCGATGACAGCCCATTCTCCCGTAGGAATGAATCCTGAGGAATACAAAGTCATTGCACAGAAAACGGAACACAGTGCTTTTGCCAATAATGATGTGCCCCACGTAGAAATGAATGGAGCTATACACGACAAGTTTTCCTTTGGCTTAAAGAAATCTTTGTTTAACTATATGCACGGCATGTGTTTGGATTGGCCATTGAATGAATGGTTTGACTTCAAAGTACCCCGTACATCCATTCCGCCTGATTATATTGCGACTTGCTTGGAAAGTGAGCTTTTGCCCACGTACAGAGGAAATCAAAAGATTATTTGGTTGGGGACCTATCCATATAAAGAGTATTTCGAGAAAAAGAAAAAAGGAAATGTTTTTGAGATGGTCAACCTCATCTTTTACACTAAGAATGATACGCTTACGGTTAGTCTGAATCGAGAAGAAGGAGACTGGTTTGCGGCGTTTATTGAAGAATTAAAAGGAAGTACCACACAGACCAAGACCTACCAAGAGATGAAAAATAGTTTTGAAGCTACTTGTTCTACGGACTTTGAACCCTTTTGGTATTCCAAGCCCGTACAACAGTTACGCGAAATGGCTTTGCTCGTGGTTTAAATTTTGCTGCTTTTTTCAAAGCGATATAAACGATATTCTGTATAGAGAATAATTGAAAGAAGACCACCACCAATCAAAATCATTTCAACTAACGTAAAATACATGGAAGGTAAGATAGCAAAGTAAAAAAGCGTATTGACAAGGAGTAGGGTTAGACCAAAAATAAGTAGGAGTTGTCCACTTAGTTTCTGTGAATAATCCCAATTTTCTTGGTTTTTCATGCTACGTGGCGTGCGATATCCTACTGGACCAATTTGCTTACACTGCGGCAGAATAAAAGCGATGGCAAGAAATATAACAGGTGTAAAAAAGTGGTTAAAAAGAAGGTTATCTGACATATGAAATTGTTTAAGGTGTTAGAATAAATGAAACAAGGGTTGGAACCAATTCAGGATGTAGTGAATAAGAAGGATCCCCATAGCTTTTCATATTATCTTCGTCTTTCTCTATTTGTTTTAAGACGTGATTCATATTTTTTAAAGTCGCGCGTTTTGCCTTGGAATTTGCTTGGCTCAGTAAGTCTCCTTGTTTGACAGGAACTTGTAGATCTTTATCCCCATCAATAATCAAGGTAGGTTGTTTTATTTTTGCTATTTCGACACTAGGGTCATATTGTATCCATGAAATTAGATAAGGTTGTACGCTAGGACGATATAAAGCCATAAGCATGGGAGGAATATGGTCTACCGTTTCTCCTCTTTTTAATGCGCTATTGATTTCTTTTACCCTTGGACCTAAGATTGGTAGTTGTTGCATGATTTGATCATAAATGATTTGATCAGCAGTTGTGCCTACTCCTGCTAAAGAAACGTACTTTGTAATTGCCGTAGACTTGTTTGCTTGTAGATTAGCTAGTAAAGCACCTTCACTATGCCCCACTAAGGTAATACGAGAATATAGGGGAGCAAAATAATCGACAATCAAGGCTAAATCAGCCACTCCATCTTCGAAACGACTATCTTCTTCTTTAACTTGATTGGCTTTTAATTGAGCGATAATGCGTTTGTCATAGGTAAATACATCCAACGACGCCGTCGACAATGCGGTGGCTAACATTTTATAAGAATCTCCTTTTAATCCAATATGGCTATTGCCATTGCGATTGGTTGGACCCGATCCTGGAACGATAATAACGAGATCGTCGTTTTCCGTCGACCTGCTGTATAAATCGCCAATTAACTGAGAATCAATTGTAATCTCTTTGGTTTGTGGTGCTTGTGCAAACCCCATTAACGCACATAGAGTTGTTAGGAGATAAATAAAGAAGTGAATAAATGCTTTCATATTAATATACTGTTGTTAATAAACGGGTTAATAGATCAACACTTAGAATTAGCACAATAAATACAATAATGTGCAGGGGCTTTTTCATGTGGGTAGCGGTCTTAAAGCCTTGATAGATATAATATCCGAAGCCAACTAAAAGAAGTATAGTAAGTATGCCGGTAATCGCAAGTGGAATAAGAAGTGCTGTTTGACTTGCAAGGGCTTCGGGATCGTTAATATATTGTAGGAGAATTTTTTGTTTTGAACTCAAATACCCATTGACATCAAAAAGGATACAAAGAAATAAAGGAATCCTTGCAAGGGTTACTGTATTAAAAATATCAATGCATCGAGTCTTTGGGTTAATGATACGACCAAAAATATATAATGCAAGAGTCATAATACCAGAACTAATTGCCAAATCAGCAAGCACTTGTAACAAAGTAGGAGGAGCCTGATCAACGCTAGCGATTTGCAAAATAGAAATGGTACGTGAATGCGTGGTCAATTGAACCAAGCAAAAAAGTAGACTAATACCTAGTCCAAAGACTAGTAGTTGCTTTTCTTGAAAATACGTAAAAGGTTTGAGTAAACTGTTTTTCATGTTGTTGGTGGTGGTTAAGGTTGTGTTATAGGTCTTGTAGCGTTTTAATGTGTTCAATCATATCGTCTAATTTGTTTCGAACAGTTGGGTAACTAATGTTCATCTGTTGTGCCATTTGCTTCAAACTACCGCTGTAAAGAAAAAATTGTAAGATAAAGTCTTGCTCCTCTTGCGTCAATTGAGTGAGTAGAGGTAATTCAAATTGTCCTCCTACCGTTGTTTCACAATTTTCACAAGCTAATTGGGTAACGTGAAGCTTATTTGTGCAACTCGGACAATGCGTAGGTAATTTATGTTTTGTTTTCAATTTGTTTAATTTTATTAAAAGCTAATTTAATAAAATTCATTTATAAATAAGAAATATGTATATTATAATTACATTTATTTTCGGGTATTTATAGGTTGCTCCTTATAAGAAGGAGACGATTACCTCAATATGAACTAAAAAAGGTGTAAACTAAAAGCTAGTTTACACCTTTTTTAACGTAAGTAAAATAATAATTATCTTAAAAAAAAACCTCTTTCTTGACTAATATAGTAGTAGTGATTTAAAGCAAAGTAAATATTTTCTGGCTGTTGTCATCGTTAGCACAAGAAAGAGGAAGAAATAATAATAATTGAAATTATTTTTGAATATAGTTTTGGTTGATTTTCTGATTTACTTTCTCCAATACAGTTTCTGTATGGATGATGGTGTATAACACACAAAATATATTTGCGGTAATCATTATCGCTTGTTGTGTTTGCAAGGCGTATTCAAATTGAGTTAGCGTAAAATTCAAACATAGTAAGAATAATGACGCCGCTACTAAGGATGAACTACTTGTTCTTTGCGCTACACGCCAGTGCTTATCATCTTTAATTGCATTGTGACTTCTATACCCCACAAGATGCACTTGTTTGTGATGAAAGAGAAAATTTAGGATACCTATGCTACCGAGTAGAATAGGAAATAAATATAGAATAGTCATAATAATATGTTTTTGTTGTTTTTTGGTATTTGCTAAAATAAACAAAAAATTAACTTAAACTTAATATTTGATGGTAAAAAGTGAGAATTATTTGTTTTTCAATAAATTAAGGTATACCTCCTTGATTATTCTTTTGTTTTTAGTTAAGAGTTGTTTTTATTATTGTTAATTCAATTAAATTGGGTAATTAATATAAGAAGTGTTATAGTCGGTAGGAGGGTGGTAGGGGGACAATTACAAAAAAAAGGCTCACTTACTAGAAGTGAACCCTTAAATATAACTATTTGAAAACAATGAATTTACAGTTTTAAAACCTGCTCCATAAATTTTTCTACTTCTTCCGAAGCAAAGTCCACGCCACCTACAATGCGCTGTATCATATTGCCTTTTTTATCAAAGATAACTGTAGTTGGAATAGAAGAACCTAAATATGTACTAGATATAGATGCAGCTGGAGTATAAACAGGTAAGTCTAAATTACGCTTATCCATAAAAGCTTTTGCCTTGTCGTATTTGCCATCGACATCAACTAGGAGGAAGACTACATCTTTTCCTTTCATTTTATTTTTCAGGGCTTCAATAGAAGGCATTTCCTTTATACAAGGCGGGCACCAAGTCGCCCAGAAATTGACAAAAACCACCTTGCCCTGCAGTGAACTCAACGATACTTTTTTACCAGTAGCATCGAGAAACACTGCATCTGTAGTTGTAGTATTGACTTTAGGAGCAGAATTTTGCTGGGCAAATAGTTGTGTTTGACTCCCTAATCCTAAGGTAATAGCTAAGGCTATTCCCCAAATGGAATGTTTAATTTTTTGTTGTAGTTTCATTTAGTAAAATTATTTTTTTGTGTTTTTCATATCTTCAGAGGGTTTATTGATCACGAGATCAGAGGCTTGTAACGAGCCGAATACCTCGGTGATGCTGTCCATTTGTACGCCCAACTCGACTGGGATTCGCGCTAATTCATCGCCTGTTTTTTTGGTGATCACAAAATTGCCCGACTGCGTATTGAGTATACTCTTTGTTGCAACCCACAGCGTTGGTTGTTTACGTTGTAGGTTTAGTTTCACTTGGGCGTAATCTCCTCCCTGTAGTTTTCGATCCTTATTGTCGATGTCAAATTCTAAGGTAAGAGAACGATCTTTTGAATTGAGTACACCAGATGATCTCGAGAGCTTGGCTGTAAAAACTTCACCGGGATAAGAGCTGATACTAAAAGTTGCGGTAGCAGCTTCAGGAATCGATCCTGCATGTTTTTCAGGAATGGATAAGGTCAGGCGTAACTTGTCATTTTGAGCCATTTCAAAAATCGGTTGATTCGCCGCATTGCCAACTAGCGAGCCTGTAGATAGGTTACGCTGGGTGATAATACCGTCAAAAGGAGCAACAATGCGCAGATAATCTTGCAATTGATTGGCCTGTGCCGTGCTCGCTTTCGCAGATTCAAAAGCAGATTTCGCGCTGTTCATCGAACTTTGTGCCCGATCTAATTCTATTTGAGCTACAGCTCCAGTTGTTTTGGAAGCCTCAACCAAGCGATCGTATACTTGTTTTGCTAAGAGGTAATCACTGTAGGCCTTGTCCTGAATGGAACGGTCAGATAACGCCCGCTGATTCATCTCAGGGGCTTCTAGTAGAGCGAGCAATTGTCCTTTTCTAACATAGTCACCGCGATCGACATAGAGTTGTTTGATGAATCCGCTAACCTTAGCGTGTAAAGCTACTTGTTCATAAGGATTTATTTCCCCTGGTAGGGTAATAGAATACGAAGGATTTAACTCGCGTATTGGAGACGTACTTAAATCAACTGTAGTTTTGGGTTTTGTTTCCGTTGTTTCTACTGTAGCCTGGTCCTTACATGCCGTTGCTAAAACAGCACTCCCTAATACAACAATAGATAAAATGAAATATCGTTTCATAATTGAGCTATTAAAAATCAAAATTAATGGGTTTCAAGTGAGTGAAATTTACTTTTGGGATCCTCTGGATCGAGCGATGGATCAACTAATGTCGCTTTGTTCATTGTTGAGGTAAAGAAATGAGGCAACAAGAGTAAGATAGTAACAGTAGAGGCGATTAGTCCACCAATAACGGCTTGCCCAAGCGGAGCCACTTGTTCTCCACCATCTCCTAAGCCTAACGACATGGGTAACATACCCGCAATCATTGCTGCAGCAGTCATCAGTACAGGACGCAATCGCGAAGACGCAGCCAAACGGGCCGCATTAACCGTGCGCAATTTCATTTGTTTGCGGTAGTATTCTGCCTGATTAATCAGTAGAACTGCATTGGAAACCGAAACACCAATAGACATAATGATACCCATATAGGATTGCAAATTCAAGGTACTTCCACTGAGGTATAATAGAATCAAACTTCCTGCGATTACAGCTGGCAATACCGATAAAATAACCATAGGCAGTCGGAAAGATTGATAGTAAGCAGATAGCATCAAATAAATCGTAATAACCGCAACACCTAACCCAATAAGTAAATTACCCAAGGTTTCGTCTAGGAGATTCAATGTTCCTTCTGTCCACACAATAGTTCCTCGTGGGGGTTCACCTACACTGGCAATAGCCTTTTTCACCGCTTTGGATGCTGTTCCTAAATCCTTGTCGTGAATATTGGCAATAACCGTTACGTAACGATTCGGACCTTTTCGATTCACTTGAGCAGCTTCATTGACCAGTTTTACTGTGGCTACATCTTCCAATATAGGGCGTAAGCTACCTTTTTTTAGAGGAATCGCTTTGAGTTTTTCCGCACTGTCAATGGTGCCTTCTGGTATTTGTACTTGAACCTGAAATACTAATCCCGAATTGGGATCTACCCATAAGTTTTTGTCCGTATAACGCGTGGAAGAAGTTGCTGTTGCTAAACTTCGAGTCACATCGCTCATCGTTAAACCAAATTGACCAAGTAAATCGCGATTTACCTCAATCTGTAAGGTGGGATAATCTAGGGGTTCTGCAATTCGTATGTCGCGTAAATAAGGAATTTCCTTTAGTTCTTGTTCGATCTTTTTCGCATGACTCTCCGCCATCTTGATTTGTCTCGCGCCAACTTTAACCTCAATCGGCGTCATCGCTCCTTGCCCCATGATTTTTTCTACTAATTCCATCGGTTCGAAGTTGATCAAGACACCAGGCCTGTTTTCGCTAACTTTTGCTCTGATTTCCTCTTTTAATTCCGCAATCGATCCCGTGTACACTTGCTGGTCGATAGCGACTTGTAACACCGCTTCGTGTGATGCATTAGTGAATAAGAATATTGGGTTAATCGGCGTTCCCGAAGGATGCATCCCCACAAAAGAAGACGTAATGGAGATTCCATTTTCTGGCAGTATACTAGCAATATCACCGATGATCTCTTTCACAATCTCTTCTGTTTTTTCAATTCGACTGCCTTGGGGTGCTTCAATTCGAATTTGGAAATCACCACTGTTAGATGTAGGCATAATATCCGTTCCAATAAATTGAAGTAAAAGCGCAATACAGCCCACAGCAATAACGATATAACCAACAAAAAGCGCGAAGGATCTCTTGTGCCAAACGCGGATAACTTGTGAATATCGCAAGCGGAATCGCTCAAAGAACTTGCGTTGTCTTTTGGTTTTCTTATCGTAAATCTGCAGGTGTTTGTTCTTCATTAACCAGTTGGCTAAAATGGGAACAAAGGTTTGAGAAGCCAAGAAAGAAAAGAACATGGCAAAAGCTACAGCTAAAGATAGCGGCATAAACATGTCTTTGGGAATCCCCGTCATAATAAATGCAGGTGTTAACACCGCAAGAATACACAGTAGAATGAGCAATTTAGGAATGGAAATTTCCAAAAGCGCATCTAAAATGGCCTTAGCTTTTGATTTCCCCATTTCAAAATGCTGGTGTATGTTTTCAATGGTTACCGTGGCTTCATCGACGAGAATTCCTATGGAGAGGGCGAGGCCACTCAAGGTCATGATGTTGATGGTCTGTCCCATGAAGTACAAAGCCGCCACAGCTGATAAAATAGCTACAGGAATGGTCAGGATTACTATAATGGCTCCACGGGTATCTCCCAAGAATAAGAAAATCATTAATCCCGTGAATAAAGCTCCTAAAATCCCTTCGTGAATCAAGTTGGTCAAGGAGCGCTCAATGTATTTGGATTGGTCAAATTCATAGCGAATCGACACGTCTTCAGGTAGCGTATTTTCCAACATTGGCAAAGACGCTTTTAAGTTTTTCACCACGTCAATGGTCGAGGCATCTGCTTTTTTGATAATAGGCAAATAAACAGAACGCGTGCCATTGATCAAGGCGTATCCCGTGGTTTGATCCGCCGCATCAATAACTTGAGCTACGTCTTTGACGTAAATGGTTCTATCGGATGTTGTGCGTATAGGAGTATGTAGGAAAACTTCAGGATTATTGGCAATAGAATTGATGGGAGTCATGAAGTTTTGATCTCCGATGCGCAAGTTCCCAGCAGGTGAGGGATGACTGTTTTTGGTGATAGCTAACGTAATTTCTTCCGGACTTAATCCGTTGGCTTGCATGGCATGCGGATCAATATTGACAATGATTGAACGCACGTTTCCTCCAAAAGGTGCAGGAGCTGTAACTCCAGGAATTTCAACAAACATCGGTCTAATTCTAGTTTGTACCATGGTTTGTAATTCCGTAATAGACCGCTGAGGGCTCTCGAATACCAATTGTCCCACAGGCAGGGAGCTCCCATCAAAGCGCACCACCATCGGAGGCACAGCACCTGGAGGTAAGAACCCCATGGCTCGGGATACCTGTGTTGAAACTTCTCCCGCGGCTTGTGCCATGTCAGTTCCAGGATAAAAAGAAAGCTTCATCAAGGTTAACCCTTGTACGCTTTTAAAATCAATGTTTTGTACCCCTCCCACAAAGAGAAGTACTTTCTGAAATTCATTCGCCATAAAACCATCCATATAGGCAGGTGAAAGCCCCCCATAAGGCATAGCAATATAAATCGAAGGAAGTTCTATTTCTGGAAAGATATCGACATTGATTTTCTTAATAGAATTAATCGATAAGAATCCCAAAGCCATTACAATAATAAGAATGACTATAGGTCTTCTTAAGGCAAATCTGATAAGATTCATAAGTAGTCTATATTATAAATTAGTAAATAAAAAGTCGAAGTTGGCCGTTAGTGTTGCAGCAGAAACAAGCTGTAACCAATAGTGTTGGGTGGCTTCAATATGTGTTTTTTCTGCTTGTTCAAGCAACTGTTGAATCTGCAGTAATTCCGTTAAAGTGATTAGACCACTCTTATAGCGCGCCATATACATTACATAGGCTTGTGTGGCTTGTTCTACCGCTTGATGGGTTTGTACGAGCTGTTGTGTTTGCTCTTGAATCTGAATTTGACTCGCTTCGATATTGGCGTGAAGCGCTTGTTCATACGTACTGTATTTTTTCTCCGCGCTTTCTGCTTGTTTTCTCCGCGCGTGTTTTTTGTGTTGATTTGTAAATAAAGAAGAGAAATTCCAAGTTAATCCAATGCCTACTAGGTAGTTATCAACCGAATTTGAAAAACCATCCTTCCATTTATCCGATACGGTTTCTGCCTGAATACCCGTACCTCTAAGGGCATAGCCCCCGAGTAGTTTGATGCTAGGTAAGGACGCTCTACCAATAGATTTGCTACTGTGTTCAAAATAAGAAGCTTGTTGTTTGTATTGTTGTAAAATAGGGTGGTCCACACTTTCAGTAGCTTCAAGGACTGATTCCTGTAGTAGCGCATGCGTCAAGAAGCGCTGTACTGCTGTAGAATCAATGGGTACTAAAGATTCGCCTACAAGTTCTACTACTGCAATATGGGCTGCTTGTTTGGTACCTGTCCAGAATTTTTGCTGTCCCGCAGCTTGTAAATAAGAAGCATGAGCCAGTAAATTGTCTGCCTCTGGTTTTAATCCCGATAAGGCTAAACTATTGGTTATCCCTTCTATATTTTTTAAACGAGCCGCATTTTTACTCATCCATTCGAAATTAGCTGTCGCATATAAATTTTTAATATGGCGAAGGGCTAATTCCTTTTTTAGCTCTACCACATAGAGCTCCTTTTGTGCAATAGATTGGTTGTGCTGCGCTGAGGCAGCTTTGTTTTCTTGTACTTGTTTTCCAAAGGCAAAAACCTCCCATTCTATGACGGCCGATCCAAACGTATTAGATGTTTGATCACTGCCATCAAGTAAATTTGGATTTCCACTGACGTTAAAAAAGCCAGGTTGTGGAAAAAATGCCCCATTACTCCCCTCAAAAGTACCATAAGAGTTTTGGGCCTGAAATTTTAATTGGGGTAAAGCTTGACTTTTTACGGCTTGTTTTTGGCTAGCAGTGGACGCAACCAATGCCTCTTGTGCTTGTAAACCAGGATAATTATGCTCTACTTTTTGCCATAAGCTACCCAAAGTTGCCACTGGATGTTCCTGTGCCTGTACCGTAATACATACGCAGGTCAACCACAGCAATGTAGCCGAACGAAAATTCGTTTTCATGTGAAATAGAATTGAAGGAGATCTAAGCATATAGACCTCTTAGTTGTTGAATTGTTTGAACGCTAGATACTAGCTATCGTATAGGTGAGCTTTTCACAGCTTACACTACACTAATCAGTAAAAACAATAACAATCAAATTCTGAGATTCTGAAACTCGATAAATAGAGGCAGTTTGCCCTGAAATTGGGAAGTATCTTTGTATAACGGGTGATTGTTTGTATCGCCAGTTATGCGAAAACCAAAAAATAAAAATAACAAAGTAGAAACGAAAAGCGCCACAAACGGATTGGCAATATCCCAACCTGCTTGTTGTATAAGCGAAGCGTTGTCATCTTGTATAACATTTTGCTGACAGTTGCGTTCTGTTACTGTTGTATGTTTTTTTGCTTTATTGGTTTTTATGCGTTGTTCGATGGAAACAGCATCATCATGAAGTAAATGTGCCAAACTTGTCTGCATTGAACAAGTAGAGAAAATAAGCCATACCGCACAAAATAAAGCCAAGGCTTTGTACGTTTTTTGTAGTGTGCTATGTAATGCGTTTATTTTCATATGGAGACAAACATATAATATTTCAAATATAAATACAAGATTTTTATCGTTTAAGTGTTGAATGAAATACGTCAAGCGTGAATGCTTAATCCTTTAGCACGAAAGCTTAAATACAAGCGCTTATTTTTACTTTTTTGGTACACCTTTTGCATAGTAGTATGTAGCTTGCTGTAGTTGGATATCGCCTAAAGCAAAATACGGAATAGGAAAAATGCTAGCTACTGTAAGCAGCTAAGTAAAAAAGGAAAATCAACAAAGACGCGAATACTTACTTCCAGAAAGATAAAAAAAGGTCTCTTTGGTCCTGTAAACCGAAGGATTAAATATCTTTCTGATAAGTTAGACGTAGCGGACTAGTTTTAATTCTATATCTATAAATCAATTTTGGAAAATAGTCATCACCTGGTGTGGTGGCTATTTTTTTGTTTCCACAGAAGAGCGTACGATCAATAAGGAAAAAGAATATATTTGTTCATTATAAATCACCTATTTCATATGGAGAGCTTTAGCAACCGACAGATTAAAAATTCACAACTGCCAGAAATAACTGCTGTACAATTTGAACCGCTTCATGCGAAATACAAACAGGTAATGTTAATTACAACATTCGCAATTGTATTGATTCTTATTGCAGTAGGCGCTTCGGGGTTTTATTTACCACTAAATGAAGAGCAAGCCCTATTAGTAGCGTACAAAGAAATGATACTGATAGGCAGCATCGTATTGGCTGTTAGCCTAGCGGTGTTGCGAATGGCAGGTGTTCATAAAAAAGGATATGTAGTTAGAGAACACGACATTATGTACAAAACCGGGTTAATCAACCAAAAACAAATTATCATTCCATTTAATCGCGTACAACACGTCGAGATTTACGAAGGATTTTTACTGCGCTTATTTGGCTTGTGTCAAATTGAATTCTTTACGGCAGGGGGAAATTTAGGCGATCTCAAAATTCCAGGTTTGTTGTTACATGAAGCAGATAAGATCAAAGCCTTTGTTATCGAGCAAGTGTTGCCCCTATCAGAAGAAACAACTCAAGCTCCTGAGGTAAACCTTAATTCAGAAGGCGAATGAATTTCTTTGTCCCAAATAAACAAGCACCCATAGGAATTGTCGTTAATTTCGTCTATGGATTACAAAAATTAGTGCGGGCCTTTTTTCCGTTGCTCATCCTAATGCTGTTGCGTGTAACCAAAGGAGAATGGACATTAATCATACCCTGGATTGTATTGAGTATACTTGCTTTTTTTGTTGTGGTACTCCTCATTGCCTATTTGAATTACCGCAATTTTACCTTTCACATCGAAAAGGAAACAGAATCTTTTGTTGTTCAAAAAGGGATTTTTAATAAAACGAAATCGACTATTAAATTAGCTAAAATTCAGCAAGTAAATATCAATCAGACATTTATCAATAAATTGTTGGGGATCTATTCGATCGAAGTAGATTCTGCGGGTAGTGTTGCCAAAGAAGGAATCATCAAATCTGTTTCTCACGAAGTAGCACAAGCCTTAAAACAAACCCTACTCACGTATAAAGAAAATGTAATCCAATCTACCGAAAGTACAAACAATCCATCAGTAGAACACCCAACGGTTTCCCCTAGAGATGTTCGCCATATTAGCATTGGAACCCTATTAAAAGTTGGTGCAACAACCAATTACCTCTATACGATGGGAATTGTTTTGCTATTCGCCAATTCCTTAGTATACGAAGGATCTAAATTTTTTGAAGATTCACTTGACGATGAGGCTATTGATGCCTTTTTGGAGGAACGAGTGACCTTGTATGTGGGATTAGTTGTGATGCTATTCTTTTTAGCTGCCATTTTTGTGGCTAATATTATCCGTACGGTGGTTAAGTTTTACAACTATAAAATGGTTGTACAGCACCAAAGACTGTTTTTATCATACGGATTACTACAAACAAAAAGCACAATCATCAAGCCTTCTCGCGTGCAGTTGGTGAAAATTGTCCGCAATTACTTTCAGAAATTATGGGGAATCGCGGGATTTAAAATTCATCAAGTTTTTGGCAAAGAATCGTTAAATCAAAAAACAGCACTAGAAATTCCTGGTTGCTCCAATGAAGAAACCAAGGAGTTTTTTGAAATGATTTTTAACAAACCCCTTGAATTAGAAGGAACCACCCTCAAACATAACTATCGTTATTTTGGTTTTCGCTTTTTCCTCTTGGCGTGTATTCCCGTTGTGTTGTTCTTGCTTTTTATTTCCGATGCTGTAGAAGATACGTGGAAATTTTCTAGCGCAGCAACCTATTTTGCGATAGTAACTTTATTGATTTGGCGCTCTTTTAAAATTGGTCGTCTAATCATTACTCCTAATTTTATCGTGGTGAAATCAGGGGTATGGGATATTACCCACACTATAGTAGAACCACACAAAATTCAAAAGATTGTCTTGTCTCAACTATGGTGGCAAAAATCGGCCAATGTAGGAAGCTTAACCCTATTTACCGCTGGTGGCATGGTGAGTTTTAATACTTCTGATTACAATCAATTGAAACAGCTAAAAGACCAATGGCTATACGAAATCGAAAGTAAAAATAAGGCTTGGATGTAGAGAGTAGTTTACAGCTGGCAGTGAACAGTAAAATAGCATAAAAAAAAATTGTCCTTTTGGAGTAAAAGGACAATTTACAATTATTCGTTTGCTTTCGCTTCTTCTTTTTTTCTTTCTTGAATGAATTCATTCAAACTCTTTCCGTATTTGTGATTCACGATCTCAGGAGATAAGGAGTTGTAAATGGTGTCCAAGTATTTGATGTTGCGGTCATACAGCTCTGTTAGGGCGATATAAGGTGCAACGTCAGAGTTTTTGTTGTTCAACGCAAAGTTGATGGCATTTAAAAACAAACGGCCTGTCAGTTTCTTGTTTACCTCTTGCAAGCTGTCCAAGCTTGCGGTATTATTCGTCTTTTGTGCCTCAAAAAGCGATACGTACAACTCGTTTTGACGATCAGTAATAAGCGCTCTCGACTTTAAATATTCATTGTATAGCTCATTGCTTTGTGATCCGCTTACTTTTGCGTCTTTAAAAAAGTTTTTCAACGTCGTTTCAATGGTCATAGTCCCCGGTTCTGCGAAGAATGACAGTTGGTTGTCTATCGAACTGCTGTGCCCACGATCTAAAGATAAAAACAACATTTCCGGTGATTCCAAATGGTGTTTGAAGGTGAAATTAGAAGATTTACCATCAACAACCAACGAATCAAGAACCACAAATGTCGTGTCTTGAACGTGGTATAAGAAAACTTTTCCTTGTTTTAAACCATCTACTTTTCCAGTGATCGTTAAGTTTTCAGTTCCTTTTGTGTCTTTGCCACAAGCGGCAAATAGGGAAGCAATAACTAGAGCTGCACCCAAATACTTTCTTATCATATACTATTTAAATAAATCTAAACCAGGAATATTAGGCATACCATCCTTAGCTGCTGCTGCTAATTCTGCTTCGTGAATAGTAGTCGCTTTTTCTATCGCTCTATTCAATACCATTACGAGGTAATCCTCTAATTGTTCTTTATCTTCCATTAGTTCATCCGAAATGGATATAGAACGGATAGTTCTGTTTGCCGTCAACGTAACGTGAAGCAATTCATCATTACTCTTGTCATCAATTAGAATGGTGTCTAATCTCTTTTTCGTTTCTTCAATTTTAGCTTGGGTCTCTTGTAATTTACCCATCATTCCCATTAAATCGCCAAACATAATATATAAATTAAAATTTTTCTGCCACAAAAATAGTATATTCTTTTCAAGTTTTGTTTCAAATGTGAGGGAAGACCAAATTATTTTTAGCTGATCTTTCGGTGAAAATTAATGTACAATAAGAGATGTCGTTTTTATAATTCGTATTTTTGAACGTACACGATCCGTAAATAATAAAAATATGAAAGAAGAGTTTTTAGACATAGACGTACAACAGCATAGAGCAAACAAAAGGTTTGAATTAACGGTGGACGGACATACTGCTTTTATTGATTATAAAGAGGAGGCAGAACGCATTCATTTAACTCATACAGAAAGCCCAGAAGCCCTAGCAGGGCGTGGCGTTGCAACGGCCTTAATTGAGAAAACCCTGCAGTTTATTGAAACGCATAACAAGAAGGTGATGCCGTATTGTCCCTTGGTGTTTGCATTTATTAAAAAAAATCCAGCATGGAAGCGCTTGGTAGACCCTAGCTTCCCTGCTTATGATAAATTATAAATAACAGGATAATGGAAAATAAAAAGAAAGTTATCGGATTTGGAGCAAGTATTTCTTCAACGTCCATCAATAAAAGCTTTGCCTCTTATGCGTTAGAGTTTTTTAAAGAAGATGAGGTTGAATTGATCGACTTAAATGATTATTTAGTACCTATTTTCTCTGTAGATTGCGAAAAAGAAAATTGCCCTGAAGAAGCAAAAGCTTTTTTAGCCAAACTCAAAGAAGCTGATGTGTTGATTTGTTCCATGGCAGAACACAATCGCAACTGGACTACAGCATTTAAAAACTTGTTTGATTGGTGCTCGCGATTGGACCTCAAACTCTTGCAAAACAAACCCATGTTGTTGCTATCCACTTCACCAGGAGGATATGCCGCACAAAATGCACTAAATATCGCTAAAACAATATTTCCCGCTTTCGGAGGTAATATCGTACAAACTTTTTCATTGCCTAAATTTCACGAGAATTTCGCTGCTGAACAAGGAATTATACCCGATGAATTACGCATGGAATTTGAACAAGCGCTAGCACAATTCAAAGAAAAAATAAAAGAAGTAAACTAAACATAGAAAAGAGATAGGGAAATACGCTATCTCTTTTTTGTTAGTATGCTGTTAAATGTACATTCATAGCCCAAAAAGTATGAATATATTTGAATACTAGATGCAACAAAATAAACTAGCGCAACCAAAACTCTACATGATGGCTCAAACTAAACCTCAAACTTTAACGCTGCACACTTTTGACTTTGCACAAGAGTATGTTTTGGAAAATGACCGCGTAAAATTGATTCCTTTAAGTGAAAAATATGCCGCAGATTTGCTGTACTATGCCTTACACGAATCGGATATTTGGTACTTTTCCTCAGACAAACCTACAACCAACGAAAACATGATCCTCTATATCAAAGCAGCTTTGGCTATGCGAAAGGAAAAACAGGGCTATGCCTTTGTAGTATGGGATAAAAAACAAAATAAAATCGTCGGTTCCACCCGGTATTACCGCATGGATTTGCGCAATAAAGTAAGTGCAATTGGCTATACCTGGTATGGAAAAACAGCCCAAGGAACAGGAGTGAATAAAAATTGCAAGTATTTGTTGTTTGAGTTTTTATTCGAAAAAGCGCATTTTGAACGCGTAGAGTTCGAAGCAGATAATGAAAACAAACGCAGTTTAGCTGCCATCAAAAGTTTGGGGTGTACACAAGAAGGAATTTTGCGAAAAAACAAAATCCGAACGGATGGCACAAGAAGAGATAGTGCCGTATTTGGCTTGTTGAAAGAAGAATGGTTGGAAGAAGCCAAAAAAAATCTACAAGCAAAATTGTAAAGCTGTCGAATTTTTACAGGGGAAACTAAGCGCTTTAATCTTGGTGAAGCCCATTAAAAACTAGTATTTTTGTATTTTAAATAATAAAAATGAACGAATCTATTCAAGCTCCAGTAGCAAAAAAAATAGCGCGTGAATTAACCGCGCACCAGCATACCCGAGTAGACAATTACTTTTGGTTAAACGACAGAGAAAACCCAGAAGTAATTGCTTACCTAAATCAAGAAAAAGCATACTATCAAGCAGCTACACAACACACAAAACCCCTACAAGAAGCCCTGTTTCACGAGATGAAGAACCGCATCAAGGAAGATGATTCATCTGTGCCCTATTTTTACAACGGGTATTACTATATTACGCGTTTTGAACAAGGGAAAGATTACCCCATTCACGCGCGTAAAAAAGGAAGCTTAGAGGCAGCTGAAGAAATTATGTTCGACTGTAATGAAATGGCCGCCCCCTATGCGTATTTCCACTTGAGGGGGATTACGGTTTCCGAAGACAACCAATGGGTCGCTTATGGCGTGGATACCGTTTCGCGCAGAGAATACACCCTATACGTGAAAAACCTACTAACAGGAGAAACCCTAGATTTAGCCATTCCCAATACCACAGGAGCTTCTACTTGGGCAAGTGATAATAAAACACTTTTTTATTCGCGTAAAGATACCGTAACCCTGCGTTCAGATAAAATCTACAGACATGTAATCGGAACTCCTATGGCGGAGGATGTGCTAGTGTATCACGAGAAAGACGATACTTTTGACACTTTTATTTACAAAGAAAAATCGAGGAAATACCTGGTTATCGGAAGCGAAAGCACTCTGACTAGCGAGTACCGCATTGTAGAAGCAAACAATCCTACAGGAGATTTTAGAATCTTCCAAAAAAGAGAGCGTGGCGTAGAGTATGGGATTTCTCATTATGACAATCGATTTTATATCTTAACCAACAAAGACAATGCCGATAACTTTAAATTGATGTCTTGTCCAGAAACACAAACATCTAGCGCGAATTGGGAAGAATTAATTCCTCATCGCGAAGATGTGCTGTTAGAAGGAGTAGATATCTTTAGAGATTATTTGGTGATTTCTGAGCGATCTAACGGATTACCACACATTAAAATTCAACCGTGGAAAACAGGTGAACAAGCCTATTACCTGCCTTTTCAAAGCGAAACGTATAACGCACAAGCACAGATCAATGCCGACTTCGAAACGGAGAAATTTAGATTTGTATATCAATCGTTGAACACCCCTTCTTCGGTGATTGATTTTAATATGCGTACCCAAGAAAAAGAGATTCTAAAAGAACAAGAAGTGTTGGGTGACTTTGATAAAAATAACTACGTCGAAGAGCGAATTTGGGCAACGGCAAAGGATGGGGTAAAAGTGCCAATTTCCATGGTCTACCGAAAAGGTATGGAACGCAACGGGAAAAATCCTTTCTTGTTATATGCATATGGTTCTTATGGAATTACCATGGAACCTTATTTCTCCACGACGCGTTTGAGCTTGTTGGATCGCGGTTTTGTGTATGCGATTGCACATGTACGCGGAGGAGAAGACATGGGACGCGATTGGTATGAAGACGGAAAACTATTGGTAAAGAAAAATACGTTTACCGATTTTATTGCCTGTTCTGAATACGTGATTGAACAAGGCTATACCTCCCAAGAACACCTATTTGCTGAAGGAGGATCTGCCGGGGGAATGTTGATGGGAGTAATCGCTAATGAACGCCCCGATTTATACCAAGGTATAATCGCACAAGTTCCTTTTGTCGATGTGGTAACAACAATGCTAGACGACAGTATACCATTGACTACAGGCGAATATGACGAATGGGGAAATCCCAACGAAAAAGTGTACTATGACTATATGTTGTCGTATTCTCCTTATGACAATGTAAAAGCACAAGCGTATCCTAATATGTATATCTCTACGGGATTACACGATTCACAAGTGCAATATTGGGAACCCGCAAAATGGGTTGCCAAGTTGAGAGATACGAAAACAAACGACAAGCAATTGTATTTTGATATCAATATGGATACTGGACATGGAGGTGCTTCAGGGCGATTTGAATCGCTCAAAGAAGTAGCCAAAGAGTTTGCTTTTATGTTTGACTTGGAAGGAATTAAACAGTAAAAAAATAATAATTCATACCTTTGTTTAGAATATGTGCTGTTCTAAATGCGGTAAAAAATAAATTGAAAAATGAAACAAGAAATCCAAGCTTATGATAATGTGATTTCCCTAGTAGGACAAACACCTTTAGTGAAATTAGAAAAGGTTACTGCTTCATTGGCAGGACATTTTTACGGAAAAGTAGAAGCTTTTAACGCAGGACAATCTGCAAAAGATCGAATTGCCCTGCATATTATTGAAACAGCTGAGAAAAAAGGAATCTTAAAACCAGGAGGGACCATCGTAGAAACAACGTCGGGAAACACGGGATTTAGTATTGCAATGATTAGCGCTATCAAAGGATATAAGTGTATTCTTTCGGTTAGTGATAAATCTTCTCCAGACAAAATCGATATGCTAAGAGCAATGGGAGCAAAAGTATACGTTTGTCCAGCAAATGTTGCCGCAGACGATCCCCGATCGTATTATGAAGTAGCAAAACGCGTGCATGAAGAAACACCTGGCTCAATTTATATTAATCAATATTTTAATGCTTTAAATACAGAAGCACATTATTTGTCTACAGGACCTGAAATTTGGGAACAAACGAAAGGGCAAATTACTCATTTTGTATGTTGTTCAGGAACAGGGGGGACAATCTCAGGAACTGCACGTTTTCTAAAAGAGAAAAACCCAAATATCAAAGTATTAGGTGTTGATGCCTACGGCTCGGTGCTAAAAAAATACCACGAAACAGGGGAATTAGATCCAAACGAAATTGCTCCCTATAAAATTGAAGGGTTAGGGAAAAATCTAATCCCTTCAGCTACAGATTTCACAGTGATCGATCAGTTTGTCAAAGTAACAGATAAAGATGCTGCTCTAGTGGCAAGAGAATTAGCACGTACGGAAGGTTTGTTTTTAGGGTATACCTCTGGAGCCGTGCTTCAAGCAACTCGTTTGTACGCAGAACAAGGAATGTTTGATGAAAATAGCGTAGTAGTTATGCTGTTTCCTGATCACGGTTCTCGCTATATGAGCAAAATTTACAGCGATGAGTGGATGAATCAACAAGGTTTTCTCGATGAGAATGAACCCAAAAATGAAATAAACTACATCAAGTAATACAAGAAAAGGCTGTTTTGAATCAAAACAGCCTTTTTCCTTTCAGATTAAGGGGTTATCAGAAAGAAGTCGAGATAGTCTAAACTAGTTGGACTTTTTACTTTACCTTTTAGGTAATTACTTTAAAAGGATTATATTTTATTGTCTTTTTTAGTATAAGATCAAACAAATGTAGGTAAAAAAAATAAATAAAAAACGAATGCAATTCAAAATGTTGTTAAAAATATATGGTATTTGTTTTTTATTCTGTATTTGAGTGAATTATGGTGTATTCTACCGAAAAGTTCACACTTTTTCTGATAATAAAACGAATTAATGCAATTCTTCTAGGGGGCTGTTCTCTTCGATCTCTATTTCTTGAAATGCCTTACTGTTGTGAATTAATCGAAGGCTGTCTGCCCGAAGATTGCGCAAAACAACTTTTTTGTTTAAATCACTGTATTTGCCTATAACCTTTTGGAGGATATCCAAAGCGGACATATCAGCAATATGTGATTCTTTAAAGTCAATAATAATACAGTTTGGGTCCTCTTGTGGAACAAATTTTTCCGCAAAGGCAGTAGTGCTTCCAAAAAAAAGGGGTCCATAGATCTCGTATATTTTGTTTCCCTTTTCATCCCAAGATTTTCGTGCACGTATGCGCTTTGCGTTGTCCCAAGCAAAAATTAAAGCCGATACAATTACTCCTACCAACACCGCCAAGGCTAAATTATGAGTGAATACAATAAGTCCCGTAACGAGAAATAAAGTAAAAATATCGGAAACAGGCATTTTGGTAATCAACCGAAAAGAAACCCATTCAAAAGTAGAAAGGGCCACAACCATCATCACCCCAACAAGAGCTGCTAAGGGAATTTGTTCAATAATCGTGCCTCCAAATAAAATAATGAACAAAATGGTGAGGGCTCCCAAGATGGCAGCAAGCCTTGTTCTAGCACCAGCTCCTATATTCACTAGGGTTTGTGCAATCATCGCACAACCTCCCATTCCACCAAAAAAACCATTGACAATATTAGCGCCTCCTTGCGCCATAGCTTCTCTGTTACTGTTGCCCTTCGTATTGGTCAATTCATCTACAATATTGAGTGTCAATAAAGATTCGATTAAACCCACACCTGCCATGACCGCAGAAAAAGGAAGAATAATTTTCAGCGTTTCCCAAGTAAAAGGAACATCAGGCAGATGAAAATGAGGCAAGGAGCCACTGACGGAGGCAATGTCTACTACTTTTTTGGTGTCTAACTGCAAGAAAAAGACAAGCAGGGATATACTTATAATCGCAACTAAAGAAGCGGGAACTTTTGTTGTCCATTTAGGAAATAACCAAACAATACCAATGGTCAAAGCGGTCAGTCCTAACATATAATATAAGGATTCTCCGGTTAACCAGGTGGTTGTTCCAGCTGTGGTAACTTGGAACTGTGCGATTTGTGCCATAAAAATAATAACTGCTAATCCATTTAGAAACCCGTACATCACCGGTTGAGGAATGAGTCGAACAAATCGCCCCAATTGGCACACACCCACCAGGAATTGAAGGATACCCGCAACAACAACCGCAGCAAATAGGTATTCCACCCCGTGAAGAGAGGCTAAGGCAATTAAGACAACAACTGTTGCTCCTGCACCTCCAGAAACCATCCCAGGTCTACCGCCAAAAATAGCCGTAATAATGCCCATCAAAAAGGCAGCATACAACCCCGTAAGCGGACTTAAACCCGCGAGAATGGCAAAGGATAACGATTCAGGAATCATGGTCATCGCCACGGTTAATCCTGCGAAAATCTCATTTTTAAAGTTGATTTCCTTATATGTTTTATTCGAGAAGAAAGACGCTGCTATCATACTGCTAAAAAATACCGCAAAAATAAGATTTTAATTGACGTATACGACCGATTTTCAAGGGGGAGAACAGAAAAGAAGTAGACTAAACGTAAAAATTAAACGAAACGTAAAGGAAAATAGAATAATTAGTACTTTTTATGTAACAAATGCTTGAAAAGGAACACTTATAGACTAAATCAAAAAATAGAAATATGAAATTAGTTATTGAAAATTTAAGTAAGACCTATAAAAATGGGGTAAAGGCATTGGATGACTTATCAATAGAAATTGGACCTGGTATGTTTGGACTGTTAGGACCTAATGGAGCAGGTAAGTCTACATTGATGCGAACAATAGCTACTTTACAAAAACCAGACGCAGGAACAATTCGATTCGGAGATATCAATATTTTAGAACAACAAACGGAATTTAGAAAAGTATTGGGATACTTACCGCAAGACTTTGGGGTGTATCCCAATATGTCTGCCTTAGACTTATTAGATTATTTCGCTCGTTTAAAAGGAATTTCTAACGCCACACAACGCCGTGAAATCGTAACACGCGTATTGGAAGTTACCAATTTATATGATGTAAGACGCAAAAGCGTTAGTGGATATTCTGGAGGAATGAAGCAGCGATTCGGCATTGCTCAATTGTTGTTGAACGATCCTAAATTAATCATCGTCGATGAACCAACTGCAGGGTTAGACCCCGCAGAACGCCATCGTTTTTTGAATGTATTGCGCGAAATTGGTACAAACAATATCGTTATCTTCTCTACTCATATTGTAGATGACGTCAACGAACTATGCCACGAAATGGCCATCTTAAATGGTGGACATCTATTGGAAAGAAGTACACCAAAACAGGCAGAACAAAAATTAGATGGGCAAATATGGATCAAAGAAATCAATAGAGAAGAATTAGATCAATACCAACAGCTCAATATTTTATCTGGTAAATACAACCAAGAAAACCGACTAAAAATTCGTGTACATACCAAGGATTCCTTGACAAATGAAGGTTTTGAATTGGTAAAACCAACGTTAGAAGATGTTTATTTTGTTGCATTAAAAAACGACTAAGGGATGTTTAAAACTGTGTTTACTTTTGAACTTAAACGTTGGTTTAAGAGCTGGGTATTTTATCTTTACCTAGCAATATTTTTTACAATAAGCTTCTTTTCGATGATGGCCACTATTGGTGTTTTTGATGCCGTTCGAAATACTTCTGCTTCGCTTTTGCAAATGAACTCAGCTTATGTCCTTAATTCCTTGTTGAATTCGTTCAATACGCTGCTGTATTTTTTATTTCCGTCCATCATTGGAATGTCAATCTATCGCGATTACAAATATAATGTTCATCACATTCTGTATTCTTATCCCTTTTCTAAATGGCAGTATTTAACGGGTAAATTTGCCAGCTCCTTTCTAGTTACGTTGTCAATCAGCGTGATGATGGGAATTGGGTGCTATTTAGCAACTCTCGTGCCTTGGGCAAAGCCAGAGTTATTAGGCCCTAATTTATGGTGGAATTATATCCAAGGATATCTTTTTAATTTGATTCCCAATATGCTGTTTATGGGGGCAATAATCTTTGCTGTTGTAACACTTAGCCGTAGTATTTATGCAGGTTTTATAACGATTATTATCATTATGATTCTACAGGGAGTTGTCAATAGTATTGCCGCAGATGTAGATTACAGAGAATTAGCCGCTTTACTCGATCCCAATGGAGATCAAGCAATCTATTATTATACGCAATATTGGAGCGTAGAAGAAAAGAATATCAATAATCTACCCCTAGAAAAATACTTTATTCTCAATCGTTTGTTGTGGTTAGGTGTTACTTTAGCGTCTCTCCTTGTTTTGGGAAGTGTCTTCAAATTCGCTCAGCAACCCGCCACTTTTTCGTGGAAACGAAAAAATAAAGGCGAGCGTTTGGTTAAAAATAATTTTGGTGGCATCTTTAAAATTGAGCTGCCAAAAGTCAACTACGACTTTTCTTTAAAAACAAGTTGGAGCAATGTCTTTGCCTTTGCAAAAATGGACTTCAAATTTTTAGCGCGCAATCGCGTATTTTGGATTCTTATCGGTGTGGGAGTTATGTTTATGATCTTGGTGGCTAGTTTCTCCATGACGATGTATGGTACACCAACGTATCCCTTAACCCGTCAAATGCTGATGATCCCAGGAGGAACCTTTACCTTCTTTATCTTGATGATGACGTTTTTGGGCGCGGGATTACTCGTGCACAGAGGGGAAAATACGCGTATGAATTTATTGGTAGACTCAACGGCTGTGTCCAACTGGGTATTATTTACCTCAAAGCTCTTCGCTTTGTTGGGTATGCAATTAATGTTGTTCTTAGTGATTATCCTCACGAGTATTGGAATTCAAAGCTACCATGGATATTTTCAGTTCGAAATCGGTTTGTACCTTCAGAGTTTATTAGGGTATAGCTGGATTGAGTTTATTATATGGGCGTTGATGGCGCTAGCCGTACAAACGTTCTTTAAAAATTATATCATAGGTTTCTTTGCCCTGCTCGTTATTCAAATGGGATGGCCAGCACTTGGTTCAATTGGAATTGAACAAGCTGTTTTCTTCTTTAATTCGATTCCTACACCAACCTACTCTGATATGAATGGCTTCGGTTCAAGTGCTTTATTTGGTAGATTTATCATCTTCTCCTTGTATTGGTTGTTATTTGTAGGAGGGATTAGTGGCTTAACCTTACTGTTTTGGAGAAGAGGCGTTTTTAGTGGACTCAAAGAGCGTTTTTATTTCGCAAAGAAACGAGCGAAAACGATTGTAGTGGTGCCAACACTACTTTGTTTTACTGCATTTATCGGTCTAGGCGCTTATTTATACTATGAAAATACAGTACTCAATGTATTTCACTCTTCTAAAGACACGGAGCTTCTTCAGGTAGCTTATGAAAAAACGTACAAAAAATACCAAGATATGGCACAGCCACGTATCGTAGATGTAAAGGTTGACGTTGATTTATATCCTGAGCAAAACAATTTTCAAGCTAGAGGAACCTATATCCTCGAAAACAAGACAAATCAAGCCTTAGACAGTTTATATGTGTCCTATTATCCAAGTTTAAAAAATACAATCGTTCTAGAAGGAGGAACGTTTTTATCAACCGATTCTATCCAAGGCATTAGCTTCTACCGTTTCGATACGCCTATGCAAGCTGGAGAAACTAGAACCTTAGAGTTTGTCGTTCAAAACAAACCCAATTCGTGGATCCGTTCCGACTCTCCTGTATTAGACAATGGAACCTTCATAAATAATAGTTATTTTCCAGGATTGGGGTATGCTGATCGCGCGGAAATTAGCGACGATGAGATTCGCAAAAAATACGGACTAGCACCAAAAGAACGCATGGCGGAGCAAACCGATCAAAAAGCGTTGCAAAATACGTATATCAACCACGATGCAGATTGGATTCACTTCGAAACAACAGTGAGTACTTCTGCGGATCAAATCGCCATTGCTCCAGGCTATTTACAAAAGGAATGGACCGAAGGAAACCGTCGTTATTTCCACTATAAAATGGATCAAAAAATGTTGCATTTCTACGCGTTTAATTCAGCGCGATACGAGGTGAAACGAGACACATGGCAAGGTGTAAATATCGAAATTTACTACCATAAAGGCCATGAGTACAACCTTGATCGAATGGTGTCTAGTGTTAAAAAGTCGTTGGATTATTACTCCAAAGCATTCAGTCCTTACCAACACAAACAAGTGCGTATCATTGAATTTCCACTGACTATGGGAAGTTTTGCTCAATCTTTTGCCAATACTATTCCATTCTCTGAAACCATCGGTTTCGTTGCCAATGTGGATGAAACCGATGAAAATGCAGTCGATTATCCGTTTTCTGTAACGGCACATGAGGTTGCTCATCAGTGGTGGGCACATCAGGTAATCGGAGCCAATGTTCAAGGAGCAACGATGCTTTCAGAAAGTTTGTCTGAATACAGCTCGTTGAAAGTATTGGAAAAAGAATACGGAAAAGGTCAAATGCAACGTTTCCTAAAAGACGCTTTAGATGGGTATTTAAGTGGACGTTCAAGAGAGGATAAAAAAGAAAAACCATTAATGTATAACGAAAACCAACAGTATATCCACTACAATAAAGGTTCCTTAGTGTTTTATACTTTGAGTGATTATTTAGGCGATACGGTGCTAAATGGTGTATTGAAAGAATATGTCAAAAAAGTAGCTTTCCAAGAAGCTCCTTATACCATCTCAGCTGAACTGGTACAAGAAATTAAACGCGCAACACCAGATTCTCTTCAATATATGGTTAAGGATATGTTTGAAACGATCACACTCTATGACAATTACGTAGAGCAAGTTGAAACAAAAGCTTTGGCTGACGGAAAATATGAGGTGAAACTAAAAGCCTATGTTAGTAAATATAGAGCAGGTGATACAGGAGCGAGACAGTATGCGGATCAAGGAGAACAACCACTGCTATTTACAGCTGATAAAGATGTAAAAATAGAGTCACTTCCTTTAGCAGATTATGTTGAGGTGGGCGTTTTTGCCAAAACAAAAGAGGCTAAGGCCAAAGAAAAAGTGTTGTACTTACAAAAAGTAAAGATTACTGATATTGAGAATGAGTTTACGATCATTGTAGATGAAAAACCAACAGAAGTTGGGATTGATCCTTACTATAAATTGATCGATACTCGCTCCTATGACAATAGAAAAAACATTTAGCTAAAGGATTCTTTTTTTGTTTTAGCTTGAGTTTAAAAAAAGCGAGTAAAAAAACAATAAAAAACGAGGCTGTCAAAAAGCTTAAAAAAATAAAACCCCGTCTATTTTTAGACGGGGTTTTTGTATGATATACGCTCAACTCTTCACAACTTGAGCGTTGTATACTTTTTACTCTTGCTTTTGTACATCCGCTAAAGCAGTCATATTTAGTTTTTAACTTTTTTCTAGTGGTTATCGTACTATTGCGACTAGGGTACCTGCGTTGTGCATCCGTACTGAGTCTATTAAAAAATGGGGTTTTAATGGACTCACTATGGACTCACTATGGACTCAGTATGGACACAGCCCGAAGCAGGGTTGTCTCGTCCTACTATAACTGTACAGCTATAGTTAATAATCCTACTTAATACTGTACAGATTTTTATTAATCCTTTTATTACTGTACAGGTTGTTTTTTTTGTTTATTAGTCTTGTAATAATTCTTCCATCTCTTAGCAAGAACACCTGTCTTTAAATGAGCTTGATTTGGAGTTAGCCTATCACAACTATCATGAGGTCTAATTTGGTTATAAGCTTCTATACTATTCTTAATTTTATCAATCGTTTTCTGATAACCTAAACTTGAATAGTTTAAATCAAATTCACCTTTAATTATACCATTTACTCGCTCTGCTATGGCATTATCTCTTGGTTCACCACTTTGTGTTGTACTAATAGATATGTTGTTTTCTATCAGTAATTTAGTATAAACACTGCTGCAGTATTGACATCCTCGATCTGAATGATGAATAAGTTTCTCTGTATAAATCCTGTTCTTTAATGCCATTTTCAAGGCTTGTAAGCATCCATTAGTAGTTAAATCTAAACTAAAACTATAGCCCATTATTTTATGAGAATAAGCATCTGTGATTAAACTTAAATAGCCCCAAGTATTATTTAACCTGATATAGGTGATGTCACTTACCCAAAATTGTTCTGGCCTAGTAACTTTTACTCCATTATACAAGTCTAAATACTGTCCTCTCCAAGCTCTGGAGTCTGTTGTATATGCTTTACGCTTTCGTTGTCTAACCAACATTTTATGACTGTCTAATAAATCAAACAGATAATCTCTTCCTACGCTTATATTGTGTGAACCTAAGCGTTCTTGTAACATATGTTGAAGTTTTCGAGTTCCTACTCTTGGTAGAGTAGCTCTAATATTTAAAACTTCTTGAAGAATAATCTCATCTTTAATAGATTGACTTGCATATCTGTCTATTGACTGATAATAAGCACTTCGAGTTTTACCAAACAGTTGACATATTTTTTTTATTCCCTTATTAGGGTATAAGAGTTTTACTTCTTCAACTGCTTGGAACCAGACTTTTTTCTGATATCAATATCCAAACTTTTCTCTGCTACATCTATCAATGTATTTAAAGCTACTATCTTAAATTGTGCCTCTGATAATGCCTTTTTTAAAGCTTTAATTTCTAAAGATTCTGTATTGAATGTTTTTTCTTCCATAAGTGACGGAATAACAATTTCATTACAAATATCTATATTTTTATTATAATTAACTAACAACCAGTTATTTATCGTACTTATGCTTTCTATACCATACACTATACAGGCTTCTTGTGCTGTCATATGGTGTTCTGTAATACTATGAACTACTTGACGTTTAAGACTTTCTGAATAAACTTTATTTTTACGTGTAGCATGATACTCAGGACTTGCATATTTCTTAGCCCAACGATTTACAGTAGATCTATTTAGGTTATACTTGCGAATTACTGAATTTTGACTTGCCCCATTCTCTATTTCTTGAACTATTTGTTCTATGAATTTTAAATGATAACGCTCTTTGATTTTTGGTTCTCTTCCCATCTTTTTATGTTTTAAAAACTGTACAGTTTTTTTAGGACGGGTCAGGTTGTCTCGTTCTGTTGTAACAATACATGTTTTTGCAGAAGTCTTGTTTAGGGAGTATACTAGAATAGCCTCTGGATGTGTATTTAGATTCTGTTGCTTGTAATCTTGTTTTTGATGGAGGGCTGAAGACTAGGAATTGACGCATAAAAAAAAGGAAAGCAATATTGCTTTCCTTTTTTTATGCGTCTCAGAAATAAGATTATCCTCTTCTTTCTTTGATTTTTGCTTTTTTACCAGTAAGTTCTCTGAAGTAGAAAATACGAGCTCTACGAACTTTACCTCTTTGATTTAATTCAATTTTTTCTAAAGCAGGCATGTTGATTGGGAAGATACGCTCTACACCAACGTTACCAGACATTTTACGGATAGTAAAAGTCTCAGTAGCACCTGTACCTCTTCTTTGAATAACTACTCCTTTAAAGAACTGTGTTCTTTTTTTGTCACCCTCTTTAATTTCGTAGTACACTGTGATAGTGTCTCCAGCTTTAAATGCTGGGAAGTCTTTTTTTGCAACTAATTCGTCTTGAACGAATTTCATTAAATCTGCCATTTCTGAAAAAAATAATTAATTAATTTAAACCAACATACACGGACCTCGCCAGAGGTTAGTTTAAAGCGAGTGCAAATATATGAAAAACCAATAAAATAATCCTAATTTCTCGGCTAAATAATTGGAATATTGTTCTTTACTTGGTTATACAACCTATATTTGACAAGCAATAGGAGTTGTAAATATAGAAACTAATTAAAAACTAGAAACTTAGATTTATTTGTTTTGGTCTTCTAATAAATCAGGTCTTCTGTTTTTCGTGTGTTCATAAGCCATGTCTTCCCTCCATTTGTCGATGGCTGCAAAATTTCCACTCAATAACACATCGGGAACCTTCCAACCTTTGTACTCGGAGGGTCTAGTGTATATCGGTGGAGCGAGTAGATTGTCCTGAAAGCTATCAGTCAAAGCTGAGGTTTCGTCGTTAAGTACCCCTGGAATTAAGCGAATCAAGGCATCGCATAAAATTGCAGCACCCAATTCTCCTCCAGATAAGACGTAATCACCAATCGAAATTTCTTTGGTAATGAAGTGATCGCGAACACGTTGATCTACTCCTTTATAATGACCACATAAAATAATGATGTTCTTAAGGAGTGACATGGAGTTGGCCATGGTTTGATTTAACGTTTCTCCATCTGGCGACATATATATGATCTCATCGTAGTCGCGTTCGGCTTTCAACGCGCTGATACAGCGATCGATCGGCTCGATACTCATCACCATACCTGCACCTCCACCAAACTGATAATCATCTACGTTTTTGTGTTTATTCGTGCTATAGTCTCGTAAATTGTGAAAGTGTACCTCTACTAGCCCTTTGCTGATTGCTCGTTTTAATATTGAAGCTTGAAAAGGACTTTCGATTAACTCCGGAATAACGGAAATGATATCTATGCGCATCTTAATAAAATTTACACAAAGGTACAATCCAATTAAATACAATCCAACGCTAATATCTACCTTACTCAAAGATCCCTACAAAATACAAGTATAAAAAATGTGTGGAATTATTTATTTCTTGTACAAATTATGCCTGATAGGGGTGGGAACAAAGCAGAAGTTTTACCTTTGTACCTATGAGTTTATCTAAAGCAAATGTATGGTTCATGGCTGCAGTTACCGGGTTAATTGTCGCCAATTTATATTACTGTCAGCCCTTAATTCCCTTAATTGCCGATGAGTTTAAGGTGTCAGAATCAGATGCGGGAACGCTGACCTACCTCACCCAAGCGGGCTATGCTATCGGAATGTTTTTGATGATTCCCTTAGGAGATATGTTGGAGCGAAAAAAACAAATCACCCTGACAACCCTTTGTGCGATTGTCGCTTTGGGACTAACGGCTAGCGTACAAAATTTCTTTTGGCTTCAGGTGATAAGCTTTGTCCTTGGAGCAACGTCTATTGTACCTCAATTGGTTCTACCTATGGCAGCGAGTTTGTCTTCTGACGAACAAAGGGGCAAGGTAATTGGCACGGTGGTCAGCGGATTGTTAATCGGTATCTTATTCTCTCGTACCTTAAGTGGTTTCGTTGGCGTGTGGCTAGGATGGCGTGGAATGTTCTGGATAGCTACGGCCATTTGTCTGCTTTTAGTTATCCTGATTCAATTTCGACTCCCTATTAATAAACCTACCTATGAAGGAAGCCTATCTAGTTTATATGGTTCTCTTTTTAAACTGATAAAAGAACAACCCATCCTGCGCGAAGCTACGTGGATTACGAGTTTGGCCTTTGCACAATTTGGAGCGTTTTGGACCACGATGGTCCTGCTGTTGCACAACCAACCTTTTGGTTATGACAGCGCATTGATCGGATCTTTTGGACTGATTGGTGCTTGTGGTGCCTTTGCAGCTCCCTTAGTCGGAAAAATTGGAGGCGCAGGTGGCGCTCAAAAACTAATTTTATATGGTATTGGCATGACATTTTTAAGTTTTGTCGTGTTTGCCCTGTCGGATACCTCTATTGTCGGAATTATTATTGGAATCATCCTCATCGATTTAGGATTACAAACGATCCACGTGTCCAATCAAACGCGAATCTATTCCCTATTGCCAGAAGCGCGTAATCGACTAAATACTGTCTATATGTCATTTAGTTTCCTCGGAACAGCATTTGGCTCGGCTTTTGGTTTATATTTGTGGAATTATTTTGGCTGGGTAGGCGTGTGTATAGGCGGCATGGTGTTAGCCTTTTTGTCATGGCTGATCTACTTAAAAGCCAAGCGAAATAAAAGTATTAAAAATTAATAACATAAGAAGAATGGAAAACGGTATTTACGCAAAATTTAATACGTCAAAAGGCGAAATTTTAGTTAAACTAACGGAAGATAAAACACCTGGTACAGTAGGTAACTTTGTTGCATTAGCGGAAGGGAAATTAGAAAATTCAGCACGTCCACAAGGAAAACCATATTATGATGGATTAAAATTTCACCGAGTTATTCCTGACTTTATGATTCAAGGAGGTTGTCCTCAAGGTATTGGTTCAGGTGGACCTGGGTATACGTTTGACGATGAGTTTGACGCAACTTTAAAACACGATGGTCCTGGTGTATTGTCTATGGCAAACGCAGGTCCTGGAACAAATGGTTCACAGTTCTTTATTACTCACGTAGCAACTCCATGGTTAGATGGAAAACACACTGTTTTTGGTCATGTAGTTAGCGGACAAGATATTGTTGATGCAATCGGACAAGATGACGTAATCGAATCACTAGAAATCGTTCGCGTTGGTGAAGCAGCTCAACAATGGAATGCGGTAGAGGCTTTCAGAGTATTTGAAGGAGCAAGAGAAAGAAGAATAGAAGAGCAGAAAAAAGCAGCGGAAGAAGCATTAGAAAAAGTAGCCGCTGGTTTTGAACGTACAGCAAGCGGATTGCGTTACCAAATGATCGTAAACGGATCAGGTGCTAAAGCAGAAAAAGGAAAAACAGTTGCCGTACACTATAAAGGTGCATTAGACAACGGAACAGAGTTTGACAACTCTTATAAACGCAAGAAACCAATCGAATTTCCATTGGGAATGGGACATGTAATCGAAGGATGGGACGAGGGAATCGCACTATTGAGAGTAGGTGATAAGGCTCGTTTCGTTATTCCATCCTATTTAGGTTATGGAGAAAGAGGAGCAGGAGGAGTTATTCCACCAAATGCAATCCTAGTTTTCGATGTTGAATTAATGGACGTAAAGTAATATACTATAGACTCCCAAACTTTAATCAGTTTGGGAGTTTTTTATCCTAGGTTAATTTAGTTATGAAAGAGAAAATCAATACCTGTTACGAAAAAATTAAGCCCTATGTTCACTTGACGCCTATTATGGAATCGGGACATATTGAAAACTTTTTGGGAAGTGATTTGTATTTTAAATGTGAAAACTTTCAGCGCGCAGGCGCATTTAAAATGAGAGGAGCGACCCATGCTATTCTCAATTTGTCTGCAGATCAAAAAGCGAAGGGAGTGGTTACGCATTCGTCTGGAAATTTCGCCCAAGCTTTAGCCCTTGCAGCGCGTACCTTTGATGTGAAGTGTTATATTGTGATGCCTTTTAATGCACCCATTGTCAAAAAAGATGCCGTGGTAATGTACGGCGGTGAAATCGTCGAATGTGCCCCTACTATGGAATCCAGAGAACGCGTGTGTAATCAGGTGATTGATGAAACTGGAGCGACGTTTATTCACCCGTCTAATGAAATGGATGTTATCCTCGGTAGTAGCACCGCAACAAAAGAACTGCTAGAAGCAAAACCCGATTTGGATGCCCTGATCGTTCCCGTTGGAGGAGGGGGGCTATTGGCAGGTACTATTTTAGCCGCCAAAGCCTTTGGTAAAGCGGGAATCGAAGTGTATGCAGGTGAACCTTATGAGGTAGACGATGCCTTTCGCTCCCTAGAAAGTGGAAAAATTGAATGCAACCTGTCTGTCGAGACAATCGCTGACGGTCTGCGTACGCAACTGGGTGATGTCAACTTTCCTATCATTCAAGAAGGAGTTAAAGCGATTATCCGCGTTCGAGAAAATGAAATAATCAGTGCCATGCGCCTAATTTGGCAACGGATGAAAATCATCGTCGAACCAAGTAGTGCCGTTGCACTTGCCGTCTTAATTAAAGAACGTCAATTGTTTGAAGGCAAAAAAGTTGGAATAATTTTATCTGGAGGTAATGTAGATCTGGATAATTTACCCTTTGAATAAATAACAAAAAGGTTTAGTTGGAAACTAAACCTTTTTTTGTGATCAATTGAATAATTGATCGTATGTATCCCTATATTTTTTCTTTAGTCGCTGTTTGGTCTTTTTTACAGCTTCAATGGTAATACCCAAAATATTTGCTGTCTCTTGATTGGTTAAATTTAATTTTTGAAGCAGCACAACGCGCAGATTTGAATCTGTTAATTCGGGGAACTGTTGCATTAAGTTTTCAAAATATTCCCGTTGTTCATTTTGAAATGTTTTCTTAAAGATTAACCAACTCTCATCCGTCATTAAATGGGAAGAAATGGTTTGTTCTAGTTTCATTCGCTCCGTCTGAGATTTTACACTAGTAGAGTCTTTTAGCTTATTTAACTCAATCTCTAAAATATTAATCTGCTTGGTCTTTTCTGCCAAATATTCTTTGTACGAATCTAAAGAGTGATTAGTGTCCTGCCATCTCTTTTCGGATTCTGCCATCTCCTGCTCAATTTTTAAGATGTTTGACTCATAAATAGAAGCTTGTTTGGATAACTGTGTGCGGTATACGCGATAGAGAAAAACTAAAATACAACCCAATGAGAAGGAAATAGATATAAATAACAAGCGTTGATAATTGATTTTCTCATAGTGATAGCGCTGAGCTTCTAGTTGCAGATTAATCAATTCAATTTCAGCATCCCAGTTTATCTGATCAATTGCTTTTTGTCCTTCGGTTTCATTGATATATTCGTGTAGGGTAGTTAGGTTTCTTCGGTAGAGAAGCTCTCTTTTTTCATCTTTTTCGTAAATCGCGATTTCGAGTAAAAGATGCATGATTTGATATTCAAAGCCTTTGACATAGTTCAGACTTTGGGTGTAAGAAAAGGCCTCTAGCGCTGTTTTCTTTGCCATAGGGATATCGGATTTATCCCAATATACCTGTGCAAGGGAAAGCAAGGCAAACATGGTGTTCTTTTTGTCGTCTACCTTTTTGGAAATCGCAATGTCTTCTTCTAAGTAACTGATCGCTTTTTCCCAATTTTGCTTGTTGTTTTCAATTGTCGCAAGATCGCCGAGTACTTTGGCATAGCGCAAAAGATCTCCCTGACTTTCCGATATATTCTTTGCCTGAATCAAATAGGGATAGGCTAGTGCTTCTTGTTTGTCTTTAATTGCAAAATTGCCAATAGCATTGAGTAGACTTGTGTAATTGATATTGTCCTTAGTGGTTAGTTGAAGCGCCTTGGTCAAATAGGTAATTCCTTGTTTTGCTTTGCCTATGGTTCCGTAGAAATATCCAATTTTTCGGTAAATATCTGTAGCTTGAATGGTGATTTGTTCGGGATTATGATCTAAGGCAATAGTGACTTTACTGTAGTAATTTGCCGATTCAACATAGTAATTGTATGTATAGTAATAAAAGCCGATTTGTGTATAGGCCCAATGCGTTAAATTAGGAAAGTTTATGGTTTCTAATTGCTCTTCGACTTCTTTAAAAAGCAAAGTTGATTGCTCGTTAAATGCACCGAGTTCTTTGGATTTGATTTGTGCGCGTTTAATTTTTACAATTGTACTAAACATATTTTTATTCAAATCATACGCTTTGGCCGGCTTGGCTGCTACCACTTCTTCAAGGTTCACTAAATCGTCTATTTTGTTTAAATCAGCCAGTAATAGGTTAATTTGATTGGATGTATGCTCGGTTGAGGGAGTACAAGAAAATAGAAGCGATAACATAAAAAGATACAGTAGCTTTTTCATAAACAGCAATTATTGTTAAAAAATAAAATGTCCACCCCTTTGTCCACCACGATGTCCACCCCAAATATAGTGTCTTTTTTAACAAAATGTTTTACTTTGCTTAAGAATTTGTTTCAGGAAGCTTAAAGTGAATGTTGAATTAAGGTGGTGAAACAAGGACAACGTTCTTGCTGTATTGTGAATGTTACAATCCCTAATCGCCCTATTTACATGGAATAGTCCCAGATTTAGTACAACATATAGCTCAGGTTTGCATTCCATTGGAGATACTAATGCGAAAAGAAAAGAGACAAATCGAATGAGCGTAGCGGCTTCTAAGAAAAAAGGGGAGGAGATCATCCAAAAGTATAGAAGACCTAGAATAAAGGAAGGATAATCCCGCATGAGGGGACGATATAGGTACAGAAATAGCCATATAAAAAGTGATAGCATTGTGTGTAAGCAATGCCAATATAAAATCAATTCTAAGACTAGAGTTCTAACCGAGTTCTTTGTTAATGCAGCTAGGCTTAATTAAGCCAAACTGCGCCAGAGGAGAATAGGTGAGATGCGTACAATAGTTTTATCAGTTTTGAATTGTATTCAGGCGATGACCTAACCTTGTCGCCTGATTTTGTAAGACAAGAGATGACGTTTAGTCTATGAATAAATTTTTTGTTTTAATTGTTTTGAACACTCATTGAAATTCTAACCTAATTTGATGAGTGAGTTTTTTGGGAAAGAAAAAGGTCAGCGATTGCTGACCTTTTTTTATTTCGATAAGTTTGGTTATGATTACGCTTTTTTGCGCGTATCTAATTCGCCAAAGTACATTTCTTGGAAACTCTTTGTAACCCCGTGATCCACTCGTTTATGGAAGGTTCTAGGGTCAATTTCGCTTGGTTTTTCATATCCAACAGCGCTGATGAATTCACCTAAAGCTTTCATTGTGTTTTTGTGGAAGTTCGCCACGCGCATTCTCTTGTCTGTAACATCTAACGCTTTGTATAGCGTTTCGTCTTGAGTTGCAATACCTACTGGACAGTGACCACTATCACATTGTAAAGCTTGAATACAACCCAATGCAAACATCATTCCACGAGCACTGTAACATGCATCAGCACCTAATGCCATCGTTTTTGCAATATCGAATGCAGAGATAATTCTACCTGAAGCTAAAAGTCTAATTTTACCTCTTAACCCATTTTCGATTAACGTTTTGTTTGCGAATACTAAAGCATCGTTTAACGCCATACCCATATAGTCAATAAACTCTAATGGAGCTGCTCCTGTTCCTCCTTCTGCACCGTCAATAGTAATGAAGTCTGGAGTAATACCCGTTTGCTTCATTGCGTCCACAATAGCTAAAAACTCATCTTTGCGTCCAATACAGATTTTAAATCCAACTGGTTTTCCGTTGGATAATTTTCTCATTTTAGCTAAGAATTGAACTAGCTCTACTGGATTTGAAAAAGCAGTATGTCCTGAGGGCGAGTGAACTGTTGTATGCGGTGTAATACTTCTAATTGCAGCAATTTCAACTGTATTTTTCTCAGCAGGTAGCAATCCTCCATGTCCTGGTTTTGCTCCTTGTGAAAGTTTTAACTCAATCATTTTTACCTCTGGGTAATTCGAACGTTCTTCAAACAATGCATCGCTGAAAAAACCTTTCTCATCGCGACAACCGAAGTATCCCGTACCAATTTGCCATATTAAATCTCCTCCTGAACGGTGGTATTGACTTATTCCTCCTTCACCCGTGTTATGTGCAAATCCACCGATTTTAGCCCCTTCATTTAAAGCCGTAATCGCCTTTTTACTCAATGCACCATAACTCATTGCACTAATATTGTATATGCTCGCACTATAAGGTTGCTTACAGTCGTCGCCTCCAATCAATGTTCTGAAGTTCGTATCTGTTACGTGTTTTGGGTAAACAGAGTGGGCCGCCCATTCGTAGCCAATGCGATTTGCATCGTCTTGCATACCAAATGATACGGTTTGCTTCTCATTTTTTGCTCTTTGATAAACAATCGAACGCTCACGACGGTTAAAGGGTTTACCATCTAATTCCCCCTCCCAAAAATACTGACGCATCTCTGGACGAATGGATTCGAACATATATCTAAAACGCGCAAATAAAGGATAGTTTTTACGAATCGTATGTTTATTTTGGATTAAATCATAGATTGTCAAATATGTAAGAATTCCTGAGATTACGAGATTAACAATGCTAGCTGTTGATTGATAAAGAGCGAAAGTCGTAACTGCGTATAATACGTAAATCACAACTAATGCTATGGTCAATTGGCCAAATGTAAATCGATTAAAAAACTTTTTGTGAAACATAAATCTAAAATTTAGTGCAATCTTTTTGTTGTCTAGTTTGTAATGTTAATGGTTTAAAAATAGGGTGAATAGGTTGTAATTACTAGCTTTTTGCTTAATGAAAAACAAAATGTAAAATCACTTCTATCGAAAGCAAAGGTAGTAAAGATTTTGAATTTAAAAGATTTTTATAATTATTATTTTGATAAGATTAAGCTATAAAAATGCTAATATGATAATTTTATCAAGATTGAGTGAATAATTTTTATGTAATTTTCTATACTGCTGTATAAAATGTAATCTTTGTTCTTTTTTATTACTATAAATGTGAATGGTAGTGCAGTTTTATAGGTATAATTGAAATTTATATATACCGTGTTTACCACTGATGCGATAGGCTAGGAAACAAGCAAGTGCTGCATAGATAAGTATTTCACCACCAAATAATTCACCTGCCATACAGATACAAGCGAGTGGCGTTTTTGTAGCACCAGCAAAGACAGCGACAAAGCCCAAAGCAGCAAGAAACCCAATCGGTACTTGGAGGTAAATGCCTAAAAAGCTACCTAAGGTCGCTCCAATAAAAAAGAGAGGCGTGACTTCACCTCCTTTGAAGCCTGTTCCTAAAGTCAGTGCAGTGAATAGAATTTTAAGTAAAAAAACCGAATAGGCTTGAGCATGTGCAAATGAATCAACTATTGTTTCAATGCCCAAACCTAAAAATCGAGGATCTCGAATCATCCAATATAACCCCAACAGTACGATCCCACCTATAAAGGGACGCAAAGGCGGATAGACTATTACTTTTGTTGTCCAGTGAGCAACAGCATCCGTTGCTTTGACAAATACGATAGCCGTAAACCCAAAGAGTAATCCTGCTAGGCATACTTTCAACAAGGTGAGGAGGTCGAAGTTAGGAAGTACATCCACGGTATAAACAGTATGGCTAATGCCCCAACTAAGACAAACCCAATGCGATAGGAATGCGGTTGCAACTACAGGTAGCATATGCTTGTATTGTATGCGACCGACAACCATGAGCTCTAAGGCAAATAAAGCGCCAGCCAAAGGAGTGCCAAATACAGAGGCAAAACCGCCTGAAATCCCCATAAGCAATAGTGCTTGTCGGTCAAAGGTCCCGAGTTTAAAAAGTCGCATAAATTGAGCCGCAATCGCACCTCCCATTTGAACAGCTGTACCCTCTCTACCAGCTGAACCTCCGAATAAATGCGTAATCCATGTACCCACAAGCACAAGGGGAGCTAGCTTTAAAGGAATGCTCTCTGCTGGATGATGGTATGCCTGAATGAGTAAGTTGTTTCCCTTATTGGCTGTGCCTCCCATATAGTGATATAAGCCACCTACAAATAGACCGCCCAAAGGCAAACCCAAGAGCCATAGGGGATGTTCCATTCGCGTGGCAGTAACCCAATCGAGAATAAAGAGGAAAAGTGCTGAAGATGTGCCAACCAATCCACCGATAACCACACTCATAAATAACCAGAGAAACGGTTTACTCAGGTGGTGTAATAGAAAGTCTTTTGTTTTTTTAATTGTATGCATAACGATCTGGTATAGATAATAAAACTATAGTATACTAGACGTCATCAGCTACTTAGGCGGTTCAAGGCAGACATCATTGCCCTTGTGATCGTACAAAGGTAAAAAAAAAGTTCAACTCAAGAAGTTGAACTTTTTATTATTTTGTTATCGAGTAGATTAAATATCATCAAATTCTACATCTGTGAAATTATTCAATGAATCAGATTCTTCTTTTTGATATTCTTTTTTGAAATCTTTTTGGTGTCTTTCCGAAATTACTTCTTCTCCTTTGTGGTTCACTACATATTCAGTCATTTCATCTAAGATATCTTTAAATGCTGTGAAATCTTCTTTGTACAAGTAGATTTTGTGTTTTTTGAAGTGAAAAGATCCATCATCTTCTGTGAATTTTTTACTTTCAGTTACGGTTATGTAGTAATCATCTGCCTTAGTAGCTCTTACATCAAAGAAATAAGTTCTTCTACCCGCTCTCAGTACTTTTGAGAAAATCTCTTCTTTTTCTAACATTTCGTTATCTCTCATAATCCTTCTATCAATTAATTGATTTGTATATATAGCTTTCAAAAGTCTAAAAAAAATCCTAATAAACCAACTTTTTACACTATTTCTTTTTCTTTCAATTGTTTTTCATGTAACTCCGCATAATATCCTTCTTGATCGATTAAAGTATCGTGTGTACCGGCCTGAATGATACGGCCTTGATCCAAGACAATAATCTGATCGGCGTTTTTAGCAGATGAAATTCGATGGGTCACAATCAGGGTCGTAATATGCTTGCTGTGCTGTTCTAAATGTTTGAGGATACGCTCTTCTGTTTCCGTGTCAACAGCAGATAATGCGTCGTCTAACAACAGAATTGGGGCGTCTTTTATCAAGGCTCTAGCAATGGAAACACGTTGTTTTTGCCCTCCTGAAAGTGTCAGCCCGCGTTCACCTAGTACAGTTTCGTATCCGTGCTCAAATTGCTCAATATTGTGATGTACCACCGCCTTTTTTGCCGCTTCGACAATTTCTTCCATAGTCGCATCTTCTTTTCCGAAGCGAATATTATTGCTTATAGTGTCAGAAAACAAAAACGAATCCTGTGGAACAACTGCTACATTACGCCTTAGATCTCGCAGGTTGCAATCTTCTATCGGAGTTCCATCTAACAGAATCTGTCCCTGATCAATGTTGTACATGCGACTAATAAGCGAAAGTAACGTACTCTTTCCAGATCCCGTCTTTCCCAAAATAGCAAGTGTTTCTCCTTTTTTTAAGGAAAAGGAAACATCTTGTAAAGCGACAATTCCCGTGTCAGGGTAGGTAAACGACACTCGGTCGAAGACGATATTTCCCTTGATTTCCGTAGGGTTGGGATTGGTATTGTATATCTCTGGTTTCACGTTTAAAAATTCGTTGATTCGCTTTTGAGAAGCTTCCGCTTCCTGAATCATAGACGAAATCCATCCCAAAGAAGCAACAGGCCAAGTTAGCATGTTGATGTAGAGAATGAATTGAGCAATCACCCCAATATCTGGTAATTTACCGTTGAAATACAGAATAGAACCAATGGTGATGACAATTAAATTACTCATCCCAATTAACAATATCATCAATGGACCAATTAAGGCCCCTGTTTTTGCAAGTTTTAGCGATTTCTCTTTGCTACTTTGTGTGAGTTCTTCAAATTCTTCCACTTTTTTCTTCTCAATCGCATAGGCCTTGATCACGCGCATGCCCGAGAAAATCTCTTGTGTGAAGGTTGATAAAACAGATAAATTTTGCTGAAAGATTAAACTGCGCTCGTTGATTTGTTTGCTGAGTTTAAATATAAAATACCCCAATAGCGGCAACGGAAGCAATGAGTATAGCGTCAGCTGAGGCGAAATGATGTACATCTGGGTTAATACCACGGCAAAACGAATAAGCGTATTGATAGAATACATCACCGCAGGTCCTACATATTGTCGCACTTTTCCTACATCTTCGCTGATTCTATTCATCAAATCACCTGTGCGATTTTGCTTGTAAAAACTCTGGGTAAGAACCTCATAGTGCTTAAAAACATCATTTTTAAGATCAAATTCAATATGACGAGACATAACAATCAACGTCTGACGCATCAAAAATGTTAGAAAACCCGCAATAAGCGTGGTAACCAATATCCAAAAAATGTTCGATAATAACAGTTCTGTTACCGTTTCTTTGTCAAAAGCAGTGAGTTGCTCCAAAATGCGAATGGAATCTCCCACTAGTTTTGGCGTGTATAACGTAAAGATCTGGGCTACAATGGTAATAATTACCCCAGTTAGAAAGTGATACTTATATTTAAAAAAATATTTATTTAAGGACTGTAAAGCGCGCATAGTTTGTTTGTCTAGTCTTGCAAAGTAAGAAAAAAGATGGCGATAAAACCATTTCTGCTCCTTTTTAAAGGATAGGCAAATATAAACTATTATTCTTTTTTGATGGGAAAAGGATCGGAGAAATGTAAGCGCCCCCTCTTTCGATTATTACAGGTTACACACTCAGGTGTAACATATATAAGTGTTAAAAATAAACTAATATATAATTAAAAATAAATTAATAAGGTAAATCGTCAGCAAAAAACAAATATATTTGCTGAGTTAAAAGAAAAGAAAATATGTACACAATCGTTATAAAAAAGGGGAAAAAGCTTAGCTTACGTCAATTGTCGTGAGGAAAGTCCTTTTTTTTATAATCGAATAAAATAACAAGGGGTTTGTCATGACGACAAACCCCTTTTTTTATAAAAATCACAGGATGAAAGTTTTAAAATTTGGAGGGACTTCTGTTGGAAGCCCAGCGCGATTCGAAAAGTTATGGCCCATTATTCAATCTCAATCCACGGATAAGCACCTGATTGTTCTCTCTGCAGTTGCAGGTACAACGAATGCCTTGGTTGAGATTGCCGCCCAGTATACCCAAGGAAATGTGTTTCAAGCACGGGAACTCATTCAAGAATTAATAGTCAAATACGAAGATTTTGTCTTAGAATTGTTTGCGACAGAAAAAGGGAAACTCGAGGGGAACCAACTAATACATCATCATTTTAATTTGTTGATTGCTTTGGGCGATGATTTATTTACGACTGCCGAATCGCGCTTAGTTTTAGCTCAAGGCGAACTGCTGTCGACTGCTTTGTTTCACCGTTATTTGCAGGAAAAAGGGATAAGGTCGGTCTTGCTCCCAGCACTGGAATTTATGCGTATGAATGAAGACAACGAACCCGATTTGCCGTATATCAAACAGCGATTAGAGCAGTTGATGACTTCCTATGTTTCAGATACGCTGTTTATCACCCAAGGGTTTATTTGTAGAAATGCCTTTGGCGAGGTAGATAATTTAAGACGAGGAGGATCTGACTACACGGCTTCTCTAGTTGGGGCTGCTTTAGCAGTGGAAGAAATTCAAATTTGGACGGATATTGATGGGTTTCACAACAATGACCCCCGCTGTGTTTCGCATACCAAACCGATTGCTCATCTGAGTTTTGACGAGGCAGCGGAATTGGCGTATTTCGGAGCGAAAATCCTACATCCCCAGAGCGTTTTTCCAGCGCAAAAAGCCAATATTCCCGTGCGTTTACTTGATACGATGCATATTGAGGCCCCAGGGACATTGATCTCCTCTCGCTTTGATCACCACGATGAAATTGTTGCCGTCGCTGCAAAGGATGAGATTACTGCTATTCGCATTTATTCCTCTCGTATGTTGCTTGCCTATGGGTTTCTTAGACGCGTTTTTGAAGTTTTTGAACGCTATAAAACGCCCATTGATATGATCACTACTTCCGAAGTAGCCGTGTCTTTAACGATTGATAAGACTACACATTTGAATGAAATTATTGCGGAACTCAATCACTTTGGCAGTGTAGAAGTGGATGAAAATCAGACTATTGTTTGTGTTGTTGGGGATTTTAAGCGCAATAAAAATGGCTATGCCACTATCGTATCTGAAGCAGTTAAACACATTCCAATCCGCATGATTTCTTATGGAGGAAGCGAACACAATATTTCGCTACTCCTTCCTTCAGCCTATAAAATTGAAGCGTTACGCGCTTTACATCACCGCTTATTTTAAAGATATACTTATGATTTCAACAACTATATTAGCACAACTGCAGCAAGAGGAAACACCAATGTACTACTATGATTTGCCCTTGCTACGTCAAACCATTGCCACGGCCAAAGCACAAGCTGATCGCTGGGGGTATCACATCCACTATGCGGTGAAAGCCAATTTTAATCCGCGCATCCTAGAAGAAATTAGCGCGAGTGGTATGGGCGCAGACTGCGTGAGCGGATTGGAAATCGAACAGGCAATAGCCCATGGATTTCAGGCTGAGGATATTGTCTTCGCTGGAGTAGGGAAGACCGATCGCGACATTCAAACCGCTTTGGAACACGGAATTTTAGCTTTTAATGTTGAATCCTTACAAGAATTAAAAGTTATCGGTGCTCTTGCGCAAAAAATGCAGACAGAAGCTCGTGTCGCTTTGCGTATCAACCCCAATATTGACGCTCAAACACATCACTATATCACCACAGGATTGGACGAAAATAAATTTGGTATTTTTATGCATGAACTCGAGGATTGTCTGTCGTTTGTTCAGGAAAAAGAAAGCAGAGTCACTCTCGTAGGCTTGCATTTTCACGTTGGATCTCAAATCTCTGATTGGACGGTATTCAAGCGTTTGTGTCTCAAGGTAAACGAATGGAATGCTTGGTTTGTCGCTAGAGGCTACGTCTTGCCTATATTAAATGTTGGTGGAGGTGTAGGAATCAACTACGCTCAACCTGATGCAGAGCCTATCGTTGATTTTGCTGCCTTTTTTTCTATTTTTAATCAATTTTTGACCCCTGAGAAAGGACAACAAGTGCATTTTGAACTGGGGCGATCATTAGTGGCCAACTGCGGTAGTTTGATCAGCCGTGTCTTATACATCAAAAACGGAGTAAATAAAAACTTCGCCATCTTGGATGCAGGAATGACCGAATTATTACGACCAGCTTTATACCAAGCCCAACACAAAATCGATAGTCTAACAGCTACACAGGTATCCCTAGAAGAATCCGTACTGTACGAAGTGGTCGGGCCCATTTGCGAAAGTAGCGACTGTTTTGGTAAAAATATTCAACTGCCGCCTTTACATCGAGGAGATTTGATCGCCATTCGCTCTGCTGGTGCTTATGGTGAAGTCATGGCGTCGCGCTACAATTTGAGACAACCACTGAATTATTATTTTAAAGAATAAAATCTTTTCTAGTATAAATTAGAAATTGTTTGTTAAATTTGATTGAAATAAAAATAGAAATTTAATTTAATTACACTAAGATGAAATTAGGAGATATCGACGTAGCAGGAGAATTAATCGATTTAAACTTTCAATTATTAAGAACGCAGATCTTATTAGAAGAAGTTTTGAAACACAACGCAGAAACATTAAAATTACCTTCACCAGAAGCAATGAATGAGATTAATGAATTTGCTTTGCAATCTATTCAAAAGAAATTTCCAAATATGAATATTGCGAAAAGAGATGAGGAACAAGCGAAAGCTGAATAAGAAATACATCAACTAAAAAAGTCGTGCATTGCACGACTTTTTTTTTATGTTAATTACAATAGCTTGCATTCCAATCGCTATGTCCTCTTCCTTCCCAGCATTTGTAACTTTGTTTTATTTTCGTTACTACAAAATTTCCGTCTTTTGCAGTGACGTTCATGATTACTTTTTTCGCTCGCATCGAATCATCGTTGATTCCATCCTCAATCAAAGTAACAAGTATCGTCGATGAATTAGCCATTTTCAATACGGTTATATCGTAGGTGTATTTTCCTTCTGCACCTTTAGTTTCAGGTGAGTAAAAACGCATAATCTCCTCTACTGAAGTCAATTTATCACGTTGAATTGCCTGGTTTAAATCATCTATTTTTTCTTGGGATATTAATTCGTATTCTTGAATAGCTGACTCAATTTTTGTTTGATCTACAGGAGTACTCGTCTCTACTTCAGCTGGAGTGGTTGCCGTTGATTTATCTTTACAACTCATTGCGCTAACTCCAACTAGTATAATGCTGAAATAATAAAATAATCTGTTCATAGCTAATTACTTAAGTTGGTTACTCTTATAAATATATAGAAAAAAAATATAGGATTGTAATTATTTTTCAATTGATTTGAATAAGCGTTGTTTTTTTGTTATCTATCGCGTGAAATTTGAACTAAAAAACCAAAGATTAGATTCCGATTTCAAATTGCATTCTAAAATACCAATTGTTTTTACTCGATCCTTGATAAAAACTAAGTTGATCATATGTCAATTCAGCTTGTAGTTTAAACGCGTGTTCCCATAAGTACTTGGTTACTCCAACAGAGTATTGCGTTGTATTAGGTAAATTCAACTGTTCGTACAATTGCGTTTTCATTTTTTGAGTAGAAACACGACCAATTACTTCGTAATTACTTGGGAAAATATAACTCAATTGATAGTCCATTCCATGCCCAGCATAAACATAGCTACTTTGTTTTATTCCGTCAAGATCCGTTTGGTAGGTAATAGCATCGTCGACATTTCGGTTCATAAAAGAGACCATTCCCGCCCATCCGTTGTATTTTAAGATGGCATCTGCCATAAAGGAATTGAGGTTTTTAGTCTCAAATAGTGCATTCCCCGTTTGTCCCTGAGAGTTCTCCGCGTTGTTATTGTGTGAAAACGTTCCTGCAAGCATTAATTTAGGCTTGCTCTCGCGGGCGATATCTCCCTCGAAATAAGCTCCGTTATTTTTAAAACTTCCCATTGGGAATAATTCAACTCGCCCAGTCAAGGCGTAACTGTCGCTTTCAGATCCCTGGAAGTTTCTTCCTCGACCCGTAGATACAGCAGTTTTAATAACATAGCCAAATTTGTCTTTTCGCTCTTGGTGGTAGTAGGCTTGTATACCAAAATCGCGATCAATATTGAATTTGGCATTATTGATGGAGCGATCCGTTAGTTGCAAGGCGCCCGAAGAGTTTATACGCTGTCTATTTCCCGGTAATTTTGTTTGTCCGAAGATAAAACTCCAATTTTCATTTGGACGATAGGTCAGTGCCGCATCGCGTATGATATTAACAGATTCACCTTCTACGGTTGTCCCCATATCCTTTGGCGCAAAAGACAATTGAATCACGTATAAAAATTTCGGATTTCCAACATAACCGTCAAAACGCAAACGCAAACGTCTGATTTCCCCCTCGTATTTCGTTTTTCCTCCGTCGTTTTCAGCAAAGGTTAATCGGTTTTGCATGCGGAATCGCAAGTTCAATTGGAAAATACTATCCGCAGAAGTAATTCCTACCCCCTTACCAAAGTTGTAGTAAGGCAATTGAGCTAACTTAACATCGTTGTTAACCCTTTCGATTTTCTGTGCTATTGCGTTAAATGAAAGTAACGTCAATATTAATAAATAGATCTTTTTCATGTGTTCGTGTGTTGAGATTGCAAAAATAAGATTAGTTTTGTTACTGCATTTATATCGTTGTTATTGTAATGTAAGGACAATGTTATTAAATGGTTAATTAAAGATAGTAAACATTACAGTATGTCATATATTGGATATCATTTTACAGTAGAGCCTTTAGTGCCTGGTGTAGAAATTCTTATCGCCGAGTTAGGTGAAAAGGCTTTTGAAAGTTTTGAAGAAACAGCAATCGGTGTAAGTGCTTATGTACAAGAAGAATTGTGGACGGAGGATATTTTAGAGGATATTTACATTTTGCAATCCGATCAATTTACAATTACCTACCGCAAAGAAGCGATTGAACAAGTGAATTGGAATGAGGAGTGGGAAAAAAACTTCAATCCAATTGATGTAGATGGTATATGCTACATCCGAGCGCCATTTCACGAAAAAACCCAAGCGAAATACGATATCGTTATCGAACCCAAAATGAGCTTTGGAACAGGACACCACGAAACAACTTATATGATGGTGCGTCAAATTTTAACTAACGAGATGAAAGACAAGGTTGTTTTGGACATGGGATGTGGAACGGCCATCTTAGCTATTTTAGCGTCAATGCGCGGTGCTTCTCAAGTTGATGCAGTGGATATTGATAACTGGTGCTATTTGAACTCAATAGAAAATGCAGCGCGTAATGCGTGTACTACTATCCAAGTATTCGAAGGAGATGCTTCTATCTTGGTTAAAGAACCAAAGTACGACGTAGTATTGGCAAATATCAATCGCAATATTTTGTTGAATGACATGGATGCTTATATACGAACCATGAAAGAACAAGGGGAAATTTACTTTAGTGGATTCTATACAGAAGATATTCCAAGCATTAAAAAAGCAGCGGAAGAAAAAGGTTTAACCTTTGAAAATCAATTAGAAAGAAATAATTGGGTATCTTTGAAGTTTAAAAAACGTTAGTCATCGTATTAAAATTTTGATAATATGGGAGATACAAAGGAAATAGTAAAAGAAAAAATTGATGTATCGGAGTTATTAAATGGTCAAAGTGAGATTATCTTATACAATGATGATGTGAATACTTTTGATCACGTGATTGATACCTTAATTAAAGTATGCGACCACACAGCCGAACAGGCGGAACAATGTGCTATTTTGGTGCATTATACAGGAAAGTGTACCGTGAAGACGGGAGAATTTAAAAAGTTAAAACCACAATGCCTGCAATTGTTAGACGCAGGATTAAGTGCGGAAATACAATAAAAAAGGGAGCTTTTAGCTCCCTTTTTTTATTAATTAGGGTGTCTGCAACACCTCTTGCTGAGGTAGTTTTATAGGTTGATTTTCCTCTTACTTATCCATCCGCACGAATTTAGGCGTAAACATACCGAGCGTTTTTACTAAATCCGATTGTGCGTGCATGACGGCGTGAATATCTTTATACGCCATAGGCGCTTCATCTACACTGCCACCGAGGAGCTGCACACCCGCCGTTTTCAAAGCTGTTTTAATGTCGCTTTTAGTAAATTTGCTCTTGCAGACATTTCGCGAGTGCAAACGACCTGCACCATGAGAAGCTGAATGTAAACTCGCTTCATTGCCCAAGCCTTCTACAATAAAGCCCGGGGTTGTCATTGATCCTGGGATAATCCCCAATTGCCCTGCAGCAGCAGGGGTAGCTCCTTTTCGATGTACGATCAGCTCTTTGCCTTGAATAAGCTCCTTCCACGCAAAATTGTGGTGGTTTTCAATGGTAAAGACAATCTGTTTTCCCAAGGCTTTTGCAATTCGTCTGTGAATATCATCGTGGCAAGCTTTGGCGTAATCCCCTGCTAAGTTCATCGCCAACCAGTACTCTTGGCCATCATGTGTATGCAGATCCAACCAAGCCAAATGCTGAGCATGACTCGGCAATGGACATTGTTTGGTTGCCAAATACGTATAGTGCTTGGCGATATTAGCGCCTAAACCTCTCGATCCACTGTGCGATAAAACCGCAACATAGGCACCCGGAGCTAATTTCCATTCGGGTTTTGTTTCCGTTAAGTGCACAATTCCAATCTCTACAAAGTGATTGCCTCCTCCTGAGGTACCCAATTGTTTGTAAGCTTTGTCTAAAAGCCCTTTAACAAAGGGAATATCCTGAAACTCGCTGCGGTAGAATACTTCGTGATCCACTTTGTTGGCGTGTGTTTCATACATGCCAAACTTGGTGTGAGCTGAGAGAATATTTACTAGTTGATGATCTTTACCTTTGAGGAAACTCGCAGGTAAATTGAATACAGATAGGCTCATGCGGCATCCAATATCAACACCTACTCCATAAGGAATAACCGCGTTGTTGGTGGCTAAAACACCTCCAATAGGCAATCCATAACCGTAATGCGCATCAGGCATTAAGGCACCTGCTTCTGCAACAGGTAGCTTTAGGGCAGTGAATAATTGATATTTAGTCTGTTCGTCAATCCCATCTTCTCCAAAAATGGAGAAAGGGGCGCGGGTATGCGTCAATTCGTGTCGTCTCACTTCGACCTGCTTGACCATACTCTCAGCTACTTTGCCCCATATGCCATCACCTAAATAGCGTTCCGGGGCTTGTAACACTTGTTTTGCCTCTCGTAGTACGGCATCTTTGTTTTCTTTTTTCTTATATCGACTAATTGTACCCAGTGCAATATTGATTGTATTATTTTGGGGAAATCCCAATTGAATGAGGTCTTTCCCCGAAAGTTTCCTTCCCATGATATGTTGTTTAATTGACAATAATAACCACTCAAGAAATCGCTTTTTTAGCGCTTGAGTCGTGTGAAAGTGGTTGGCGTTCGACCAACACGTCAATTCGGGGTTTTGTAAAGGGTCCGGAATAAACAAAAAAAGCCCGAATCTACATCTTCGGGCTTTTCATATATAAAGTAATTGATTTTACTACAAAGAAGTACCGCGAAGATACACCCATGCACGCTGTGCCGGTGTGAACAATGTTGAAGTAGAATTTAGTACAAACATTTTTTCTTCGTTTTTAATGGTGAAACATATTTGATTGCAAATTTTGCAAAAAGTTTTTGAGTAAAACAAGTAAAACAATGTTTTTAATTTTTTTCAGTCAAACGGTATGAGTTGAGAAGTGCAGTTGAGCTTTATCAAACACCAAAACTAATGTGAACTCAGTAGAATACAAGGGAAATATAAAAGAAGGTATGGCTGTTGATAAGTTTTGTCTATTTTTGTAAAAAAATATTTCAAAATGAGAAAGTTAATCGGATTAGCCATCGCTATAGGCTTTATGTTACAATCTTGTGTAACAACAGAAGAAGTAACCGTAAAAAAAGAAGGAAACATCACGTTTTCTTTGGATATGGATTTTTCTGAATTACTAAAAACAATGCCTTCTACTAACGCTACATCAGGAGATGTGAAAAAAGCATTGGATTTAATTAATGGAGAAGAGTTGTCGGTTGAGCAGCTATTGGATATCAGCTTGTTGGAAAGTAAAAACCCAGAGCAAAAGAAAGATAGTATTTTAAAAGCAAATCCCGATTTGTTGAAAAAAACGCAAAACATTCGCATGCGTGTCATGATGAATGACTCTGTGGGGAATATTGCATTAAAAGTGTTGGGAAAAAATGTAGATGACTTGAATAAATCTTTGAGAAACTTAGACGAATTGAGTGCTTTAGGGGAGAACAATGGAAAAAAAATGGATGCACCTGCCTTTGTTAAAGCTTCTATGTTTGAATTGAAGAAGAAATCATTCCAACGCAAAGTCGAGATGAAATCAGGAGATTTGCAAAAATCCTTAGGTGAAATGGGACAGATGGCTGCGATGTTTACCTATCAATTGAAAGTGAATTTCGAGCAACCTATTAAATCGGTATCCTATACAGATGCTTTAATATCACAAGATGGAAAGTCTTTTGTCAAAACATTTAAAATGTCAGAGATTATTGATAATCCACGTGTATTAGAATACACCGTAGAATTGAAATAAAAAAAAAGAGCTTGATTTTTTATCAAGCTCTTTTTTTTATAGTTTATTCATGTTTCCTGCTAAAGCTTCGATGAATTTTCCGATGGGACCTTTGACCATCATCGCCATCATTGGGTTGAAATTTCCTTCGAAGTGAAGTTGAATTTCTGTGTTTTTAGCGTCTATTTCCGCAATAGTTCCCGTTAAGGTAAACGGCAATTTATCACTAGCAGCACCTAAAACAATAGTAGAGTTTGGAGTTGCCTCTTTCTTTTTTAATTTGATTTCAGGCATTCCTTTCAACGCAAAAATGAAAGAATCATCCCCTGTTACTTCAAATTTAGCAATCGACTCAGGCATTAACTTTTCGAAGTTTTTTACGTCAGATAATGCGTTAAATATATATTCAGCGGATTGCGCTACTGTTACTTTTGGACTTTCTAATTGCATATTCTTATTTCTTTAGTTATTGATTCCATTCAGATGGATTAACTCTCCATTCTTGTAGTGTTTCTAGATCAGAAGCAGAAATATACTGCTGTTTTACTGCATTTTCCAATAAGGATGTATAGTTACTCAAAGTCGTTAATTCTACACCGGCTTGAGCAAAGTTGTCTTTTGATACTTGAAATTCATAGGTAAAGATGGCCGCCATCCCCAAGATCTCAGCCCCATTTTCTTTCAATGCTTCAACGGCTTGTAAGCTACTTTTCCCTGTGCTGATTAAATCTTCAATAACCACTACTTTTTTTCCTGCATCGAGTTGCCCCTCAATTTGATTTTGTCTCCCGTGTTTCTTAGGCTCAGGACGAACGTATACGAAAGGTAATTGTAAAGCTTCAGCTACTAATAACCCAATTCCAATTGCTCCAGTTGCTACACCAGCAATGACATCTGGTCTGCCATATTTCTCCACAATGTGCTTAGCAAATTCCTCTTTTAAGAATTTTCTTATCTCAGGATAAGACAGTGTAATTCGATTGTCGCAATATATAGGTGATTTCCATCCAGAAGCCCACGTAAAAGGATTTTTTGGATTTAATTTAATTGCGTTAATTTGCAGAAGTAATTCGGCAGTTTGTTGAGCTGTTTCTTTAGTAAAAATCATAATACAAATGTATAAAGTTTTTGTAAACGATAAACCGTTGTTTCTAACTGATAAAATTGAGAAAGAAACCGATTTTCAGTTGTTCTTGTTAGACAGTGTTGATATTGACAAAATTATCATTAAATATTTTCAAAATAAAATTGATAAGGCATTTTTATATCATCCTGATGAAAAAGCAATGATGAAAAGGTTAAAAGAAAAAATTCCCGTTCAAAAAGCAGGAGGAGGAGTGGTGTACAATGCAGAGGGAAAAGTGCTATTTATCAAGCGCAACGGCAAATGGGATTTGCCCAAAGGGGGTATAGAAAAGCAAGAGGAAATCGGAGAAACCGCAATGCGTGAAGTTGAGGAAGAAACAGGAGTCGGACAGCTAGAGATCATCAGAAAATTGCCTAAGACGTATCACGTTTTTAAGCGCAATGGCAAATATCGATTGAAAATTACCAGTTGGTTTGAGATGACCACATCTTACCAAGGTGAATTAAAAGGCCAAGTAGAAGAGGGAATTGAAGAGGTGGTTTGGTTCGACAAAGATCAAATCAAAGAAGCCATGTCCAATTCATATGAAAACATTAAACTCTTAGTAGAAGAAGCAGGTTTGCTTAGTGAATAAATAAAAAGTCGCCCGCATCTACATGCGGGCGACTTTTTTATATGGTTAGATTCTCACCGGTGGCGGAACTAATTTGGTGTACTCTCCATTGTTTCGGATGACATCGCGCACGATACTCGAGCTGATAAATGAGGTGCTAGCAGCCGTAAGTAAAAATACGGTTTCAATCTTGGTTAAGAAGCGATTTGTGTGGGCAATGGCTTTCTCAAATTCGAAGTCAGCCGGATTGCGCAAGCCTCTTAAAATAAATTGCGCTTGTTTTTGATGACAAAAATCTGTTGTCAATCCCTGGTAGGTTTCCACTTTTATTTTGGGTTCACCCGCAAAGGTTTTTTCAATAAACGCTTTGCGTTCCTCTAAACTGAACATATATTTTTTGTCAGCATTTACACCAATCGCAATAATAATCTCATCAAAAAGAGGCAACGCTCGTTTAATAATGTCGTAATGCCCATTGGTAATAGGATCAAAGGACCCTGGTAATACAGCTCTTCTCATACTTTGGGAGTCTTTAGTTTTGCAAAGCTAAGTTAATTGCGTTGCCAAACAAATCGGACAGTGCAATATTCGCTTCTGCAGCTTGTTGCGGTAAAATACTTTCTCTTGTTAATCCAGGTACTGTATTCATCTCTAATAAAAATGGTGTGTCGCCAACGATGATAAACTCACTTCTAGAAAATCCGTCCATTTTTAAAATGCGATAGATTTTTATAGCGATAGCTTCAATCTTTTCTTTGAGTGCCTCGTCAATGCGCGCAGGTGTAATTTCTTGCGATTTACCTAAATATTTCGCTTCATAATCAAAAAAGTCATTCTCACTTACAATTTCCGTAATAGGTAATACAATTACTTCCCCTTGGTAATTGATCACGCCTACAGATACTTCTGTACCTTTTAAGAAACTCTCAATCAAGATCTCATTATCCTCTTTGTAAGCCACCTCAATCGCGCGGATTAGCTCTTCTGTTGTATGAGCTTTCGAAATTCCAAAACTCGACCCAGAACGGTTAGGCTTAACAAAGCAGGGAAGCCCAACGCGTTGAATGATCTCTTCCGTGTTGATCTCATCTCCCTCGTTTAGGTAGTAGGAAATAGCCGTTTTAATTCCATAAGGCTTCAATACTGAGAGCATGTCTCTTTTGTTCATGGTTAATGCCGCTTGGTACGAACTACAAGAAGTGTGAGGCATTTTGATTAGTTCAAAATACGCTTGTAATAAACCGTCTTCCCCAGGTGTGCCGTGTATGGCGTTAAATACAACGTCAAACCTTATCTTATTCCCCTTGTGTACCACAGAAAAATCATTTTTATCTATAGGGAACTCCTCTTGGTTTTCATCTACATAGACCCATTTATCGCGAAAAATATGGATTTTGTATGGCGTGTATTGTGTGCGATCCAAAGTGTCAAATACGACTTGACCACTTTTTAGTGAAATTTCGAATTCACTCGAATAGCCCCCCATAATTATTGCTACGTGCTTCATATGCCAAGAATGTTTGAAGTTAGATTTTTAAAAGAATTGGATAATATTGTTTAAAACAAATTTATAACAAAACACAGAAACAAAAAATCTTTTCGATTTTATATCTTTGTCAAAAATATATCCTATGAAATTATTTCAATTTTTGAAAAGCAAAAGCTTTTTAATTTCCCTGGCAGCGGCCATCGTAATTTCCATTGTGGGCGTAGTAGGCCTTTTGAAATGGTTGAAAATAACGACAAATCACGATCAGCGAATTGAAGTACCTAGTTTATTGAAGTTAGATACTTTTCAAGCAGAGCAAGTAATTGAAAAAAATGAGTTGCGCATGGTGGTGTTGGATACGTTGGATTACGATAAAAACTTTCCCCCTTTAACCGTATTGGAACAAGATCCAATGCCAGGATCTAGTGTGAAAGAGAATAGGAAAATTTATGTGAAGATTAATGCTTCTGGCTACGGTAAAGTTATTTTGCCTGAACTGGAGCAATTGACATACAGACAAGCTAGGTCCACGATTATTTCGATGGGATTAAAAGAAGGAACAATATCCTATACTACTTTTATTGGTAAAGATGTTGTTTTGGGGATCCAACAAAATGGGAAAAAACTAAAAAAAGGAGATTTAGTTGTGAAAAACTCTAAGATTGATTTCGTGTTAGGGGATGGGAAAGCGGGGCTTTCAGCCGAACAACTAGATGTAGCTCCTACTATTGATTAAGACAACGTAATTTATGCAAGAGAATGTAAATGAGGTGTTTGACGATTTTGAAGAAGAATTGTATGAACATTTTCGATTTGAAGCGGGTAAAGGACAAGCGCCTTTACGCGTAGATAAATTTTTGATGAACTTAGTTGAAAATGCAACGCGCAATAAGATTCAACAAGCCGCATCAAATGGAAATATCTTTGTCAATGATATAGCCGTAAAATCCAACCACAAAGTAAAAGCGCTGGATGTTGTGCGCGTATTGATGAAACAACCGCCTTTTGAAAATATTATCATCCCCGAAAATATTCCGCTGAATATTATTTATGAAGATGATGCCTTGTTAGTGGTAAATAAAGAACCTGGCCTTGTGGTACATCCAGGACATGGAAACTATACCGGTACGTTGGTGAACGCATTGGCGTATCACTTCGACAATTTACCCTTAAACAGCAGTGAACGCCCTGGATTGGTCCACCGCATCGACAAAGATACCAGTGGATTACTCGTGGTGGCAAAAACCGAATGGGCCATGACGGAACTACAACGTCAATTTGCAGAAAAAACTACAGAAAGAGAATATGTAGCTTTGGTTTGGGGAAATGTAGAGCAAGAAGAAGGAACAATTGAAAGCTATATTGGAAGACATGTCAAAGACCGCATGCAAATGGCCGCTTTTGACGACGAAGAAAAAGGAAAATGGGCGGTTACCCACTACAAAGTTTTAGAGCGTTTTGGCTATGTAACCCTAGTTTCTTGTCGTTTAGAAACAGGACGTACCCACCAAATTCGCGTGCACATGAAACACATCGGACATACCCTATTTAACGATGAACGCTACGGAGGAAATCTCATCTTAAAAGGAACGACTTTTACCAAGTATAAGCAGTTCATTGAAAATTGTTTTCAGCTCTTGCCAAGACAAGCATTACACGCTAAAACATTGGGCTTCGAACATCCCGTTACCAAAGAATATGTTCGCTTTGACTCAGAAGTGCCTCAAGACATGGTTGCTTGCATTGACAAATGGAGAACCTATTCGCAAAATTCCGCTCTTGAACTCGAATAATACGCAACCACAAATTTCGATTTGTGGTTTTTTTATGCATAGAAATGAATGTTTACTACGCGTTTATCGTAAAAAAATAGGTATTTTTGAAGGCTACTAAATAATGGTGGGTAAAAGTTCTTTTTTATGCCCCTTGGGTTTAGTTATGTTGAGGTGACCATGGAAAAAAAGTTTAAAAAACACATTGAATCAAATTTTGCTGAATTAACCCAGCATCCACTTGTAATTGCTGTCAGCGGTGGGGTTGATAGCGTCGTATTAACGCATTTATGTCACCGTATAGGCTTGAATATCGCTCTAGCGCATTGCAACTTCCACTTGCGCGATGGAGATAGCAATTTGGATCAGCAATTTGTTGAGTCCCTAGGTACACAGCTAAACGTGCCTACTTTTGTGCAAGAATTTGATACCAAACACTATGCAACGGAACAGAAAGTGTCTATTCAAGTAGCCGCAAGAGAACAGCGTTATCAGTGGTTTGAAACACTTATTAAAGGCGAAAAGTATAAGCTTTTATTGACCGCACATCACTTGGATGATTCTATGGAAACTTTTTTTATTAATTTTTCAAGGGGAACTGGTATCGAAGGACTGTTAGGGATACCCGAGCGAATTGACTATATTCGGCGGCCATTACTCGTGTTTACTCGGGAGGAAATTGAGCAATATGCACAAGCTAATCAATTGGTTTGGCGGGAGGATTATACAAATGCACAAACAAAATATTTGCGAAATAAGATAAGAAAAAATATCTTGCCTGTTTTTAAGGAAATTAATCACCAATTAGATCAATCGTTTCAACAAACGATTGCCTATTTAAAAGAAACCCATCAGATGAGTGTCGATGCCAGTCAACTGATGTTTGAAAAAGTGGTGATCAAGCAAGGCGATGACTTGTTGTTCCCGCTAAATGAATTAAACGAATTGTCCTTGCCTAAGGCTTATCTCTACAAATGGTTAGAACCCTACGGTTTTAAAGCTTGGGGAGATATCGCTGATTTGCTCAAGGCAGAAACAGGAAAGAAAATACTAGCAGAACACTATTGCTTAATCAAAGACAGAGGCTACCTCTTGTTGCGATTGAAAAATAAAATGATTGAGCAAGCAGAAGACGTGTATTACATTCAAGAGAACCAAACAATTAAACAACCGATACAACTAACAACCAGAAATTATGAAAGAAGTAAAATTGAATTAACCACAGATCCGTTATGCGCTTATCTCGATCGAGATAAATTGCAGTTTCCCCTGTTAATTCGCAAGCCTAAAAAAGGAGATTATTTTGTGCCTTTTGGCATGAAGGGAACGAAGCGGATCTCGAAATATGTAAAAGATGAGAAAATGACCCAAATAGAAAGAGAAAATCTATGGGTCTTATGCTCAGGTGAAACTATTGTATGGATTATTGGAAGTCGAATGGATGAACGATATAAAGTAAGAAATACAACTATTAATGTTTTAAAAATTAAATTAACCGTATGAAAAAATTAGCTTATTTGCTATTTTTCTTTGTGTCTATTTTTAGTGTTCAAGCGCAGATGATGGAAAATCCTGCCAAATGGACCACGAAAATTGAGAAGAAATCCGACACCGAGTATACCATCACATGGAATGGTATTATCGAAGATGGTTGGCATATGTACTCCCAATATACAGCTGATGGAGGGCCGTTACCAACTGAATTTTTATACAACAACATCGAGGGAAATTATGAACTAGTTGGCGAAGCGAAAGAAAGCGAAACCAAAACGGTTTATAACGACATCTTTGAAGTGGATGAAACCTATTTTGTAGGACCAGTACAGCTGGTACAAGATATTAAATTGACCAATGCAGATACACCAAATATTCAAGTAGAATTGGGGTATCAAGTTTGTTTAGACGTTTGTATTAGCCAAAGTAATTTGTTTGTCTACGATTTAAAGACTTTACAAGTTACTGAAGTAGATAATTTTGAAGCGTATAAAACGGAGGCAGTTGCTGCAAAAAGCGACGCAAATCAACCGAATGATACAGCAGCAAAAACACCCAAAACAGAAGAAAAAAGAGGGTTGTTTACCATCTTTATCTTGGCTTTTTTCTCTGGATTCGCCGCTTTGTTAACGCCTTGTGTGTTTCCAATGATTCCGATGACTGTGAGCTTTTTTACCAAACAAAGTAAAACACGCGCTAAAGGAATTAAGAACGCCATTATATACGGATTGTCAATCATCTTGATTTACGTAGTATTGGGTACCATTGTAACAGCTATTTTTGGTGCGGATTCACTTAATGCGCTCTCGACAAACGTCTATTTTAATATTATATTCTTTTTGCTACTTGTTGTTTTTGCAACGTCTTTTTTAGGGGCATTCGAAATTATGCTACCGAATTCATGGGCGAATAAAGTAGATTCACAAGCAGATCGCGGAGGGTTAATCGGAATCTTGTTCATGGCGTTAGCGCTGGCAATTGTTTCTTTCTCTTGTACAGGACCTATTGTAGGAACACTACTAGTAGAAGCAGCCTCAAAAGGAGGAATTGCACCTATTGTTGGAATGTTAGGCTTCTCTTTAGCCTTGGCACTTCCATTTATGCTATTTGCCATGTTCCCTGGATGGTTAAATTCAATGCCGCGTTCTGGCGGATGGTTGAATACCGTAAAAGTATCATTGGGATTCCTAGAATTGGCTTTAGCCTTTAAATTCTTGTCAAATGCAGACCTTGTATTGCAAGCTCATTGGTTAGAAAGAGAAGTGTTCTTAGCGATTTGGATTACCATTTTCGGAGCTTGGGCCTTATACTTATTTGGAAAAATCAGATTGCCACACGATAGTCCAATGGACAGTATTTCCGTAGGACGTTTATTCATGGCTTTGTTTGTAACAACCTTTACCATTTACCTAGTGCCTGGTTTATGGGGTGCACCTTTGAAAATTATTTCAGGTTTCCCTCCTCCGATGACCTATGCTGAAAGTCCTTATGGAGTAGGAGGTAAAGGAAACGGCGGTGGCGGCTCTACAGCTGAAGCATTGCCTGAAGGAGCAAAATATGGCGCACATGATATCGTAGCCTTTACGGATTACGAACAAGGAATGGCATATGCAAAAGCGGTAAACAAACCAGTTTTACTTGACTTTACAGGATTCGCTTGTGTTAATTGCCGCAAAATGGAAGATTACGTTTGGTCTGATCCAGCAATTTTAGCCCTTTTGAAAAAAGAGGTGGTTTTGATCTCTCTTTACGTTGACGACAAAAAAGAATTGCCTGAAAATGAACAGTATATTTCAGAAACAACTGGGAAAAAAATCAAGACTATTGGAAATAAATGGAGTGATTTTCAAATGAAACACTACCATGCCAATGCGCAACCATACTATATCGTCTTGGATGCAGACGGACAGCGTTTATCTGAGCCTGTAGGGTATACACCCGATGTAGATGAGTACAAAGCTTGGTTGGAAGGCGGTATTCAAAAAGCAAATTAATCCAATTACATAAGAAAAAAGCGATTGAAAATTCAATCGCTTTTTTTTGTATATTTTAAGAGATAATCATGTGATTAATTAATAAATTGTATGCTTCAATTCAAAGTCAAGTTGACTATTTAATACATCAAAAAATGATACGAAAGTTTATTATTACAAGTTTAGCTGTGTTTGCACTATCAAGTGCAGAAGCGCAAGTATATACCCCTCCAACAAGTACAAAGTCGGAAATACACCAAGTCGTTGGGTTAACAGATGTCAAGATAGACTATTCAAGACCCAATATGCGCGGGCGTTTAGTGTTTGGTGATTTGGTACCATACGGACGTTTATGGCGTACAGGAGCCAATATGAATACAGTGGTTACCTTTAACAATGACGTTGAGATAGACGGTAAAATATTGAAAAAAGGTTCCTATGCGATTTATACAATTCCAAAAGTAGAGGAGTGGGAAGTAATTTTCTATAAAGACACGAACAACTGGGGGCTACCTGAGAAGTGGAATGAGGCGAATATCGCTTTGTCAACTAAGGTAAAAGTACAAAACCTCGATCGCAAGTTCGAAACTTTTACCATGGCTATTAATAACGTGAATATTGATTATGCCGATTTGGAAATCATGTGGGAGAAAACCTTGGTGCCCGTGCGTTTCAAAGTGCCAACGGACAAGCTAGCAATGGAAAGCATTACCGAAACATTCGATGGTCCTAAAGTAGTGGATTACTACGCAGCAGCTGAGTACTTTTACTTAACTGGCAAAGACTTGTCTAAGGCATTATCTTGGATCAACAGTGCTATTGAAAAATCAGGCGAACGCGTGCCTTATTACTTTGTTCGACTAAAATCGCAAATCCAAGCAAAAGCAGGAGACAAAGTAGGGGCAGTAGCTACGGCAAAAATAGCCCTAGACTTAGCTGAAAAAGCAAATAATCCCGACTATGTAAAAATGAATAAAGACGCAATTAAAGAGTGGTCTAAGGCGATTTAGTTTACAGTTGACGGTTGACAGATTACGGTGGACGGTTTACAAACCTCACGAACCGCGCAAAAAAACGCAAAAAAATATTATCTTTGTTTCTTAACAACACAATCTAAATGATACTTACAGAACTTAATGCTATATCGCCAATTGATGGTCGATACAGAGGTAAAACCCAATCATTAGCACAATATTTCTCAGAAGAAGCGCTAATCAAATACAGAGTTTTGGTTGAGGTGGAATACTTTATTGCACTATGTGAATATAACCTTCCTCAATTGAGTGGTATTTCTCCTACCTTATTTCCAGAATTGCGCAAGCTATATAAAGATTTTACTTCGGAAGATGCGCTTTGGATTAAGGATAAAGAAAAGATAACCAATCACGATGTCAAAGCCGTTGAATATTTTATTAAGGATGCTTTTGATCGTTTGGGACTAGAACAGTACAAAGAATTTATTCACTTTGGACTGACTTCTCAAGATATCAATAATACTTCTATTCCCTTGTTGACAAAAGAGGCGTTCCATGAGGTGTATATGCCCTTGTTTCTGTCAGTAGTCAACAAGTTAAAAGAATTAAGTCAAGAGTGGAATGATGTTCCTATGTTGGCTAGAACCCACGGACAACCGGCTTCTCCCACGCGTTTAGGAAAGGAAATCAACGTTTTTGTACAGCGTTTGGAAGAACAATTACGCCTGCTAAACAACGTTCCTTTTGCAGCTAAATTTGGGGGTGCAACTGGAAATTTTAACGCACATCATGTGGCGTATCCTAAAAACGATTGGAAACAATTTGGCGAAGATTTCGTAGAATTGAGTCTAGGGTTAAAATACTCTTTCCCAACCACTCAGATCGAACACTACGATCACTTTGCTGCATTTTTTGATGCATTGAAGCGAATTAATACTATTTTGATTGATTTAGATCGTGACATTTGGACCTATGTATCCATGGATTATTTCAAACAAAAAATCAAAGCAGGTGAAATTGGATCTTCGGCTATGCCTCACAAAGTAAATCCTATCGACTTTGAAAATTCAGAAGGAAACTTGGGAATTGCAAACGCTATTTTTGAACATTTAGCTGCAAAACTACCCCTATCAAGATTACAACGCGATTTAACGGATAGTACTGTTTTGCGAAATATAGGCGTACCGATGGGACACACAATAATTGCTTTTGAATCTACGTTGAAAGGATTGAACAAATTGCTTTTAAATGCAGACAAATTTGCAGAAGATTTAGATAAAAACTGGGCAGTTGTAGCAGAAGCGATTCAAACGATTCTGAGAAGAGAAGGGTATCCAAATCCATACGAAGCCTTAAAAGATTTAACGCGTACCAACACTGTGATTAACCGAGATTCTATTCATAATTTTATCGATACTTTAGCGGTAAGTGATGCCATTAAATCCGAATTAAAACAAATCACACCAAGTAATTATTTGGGGGTGAATTTATAAAGAGAATCACATCTAAAAAGCGGCTATTATTTATTTGCGGCTTTTGTAAAATAAAAACCCCGCCTTTTTTAGACGGGGTTTTATTTTTGAGGCTTTTAAAGCCTTTATTATGTACATGCGTTTGAATTACGCAATAGCATCAATAATTGAATTTAATGTAGCACTTGGACGCATTGCTTTTGCAGTTGCCTCTGGGTTCGTTTGATAGTACCCTCCAATTTGCTGTGCTTTTCCTTGCGCACCAATTAACTCTTCATTAATCTTAGCTTCATTCTCAAGCATAGCTTTTGCAACTGGTGCAAATTTAGCTTGCAAACCTGCATCTTTCGTCTGTGCAGCTAATGCTTCAGCCCAATACATGGCTAAGTAGAAGTGAGATCCGCGGTTGTCAATAGAACCTACGCGTCGTGCGGGTGATTTGTCGTTGTCTAAGAATTTAGCTGTTGCTTCATCCAAAGTCTCAGCTAATACTAATGCACTAGCGTTGTCTTGTGTTTGGCTCAAGTGTTCAAATGATGCACCTAAAGCTAAGAATTCTCCTAACGAATCCCAACGTAAATATCCTTCTTCAATAAATTGTTCGATGTGTTTTGGAGCAGATCCACCAGCACCCGTTTCGAATAATCCTCCACCGTTCATCAAAGGAACGATTGAAAGCATTTTCGCAGAGGTACCAACTTCTAAGATAGGGAATAAATCCGTTAAGTAATCACGCAATACGTTTCCAGTTACCGAAATAGTGTCTAATCCTTGACGGATGCGCTCAACAGTAACTTTTGTCGCTTCGATTGGACTTAAAATACGGATGTCTAAACCTGTAGTATCGTATTGTTTTAAGTATTCGTTTACTTTTTTGATTAATTCTCTGTCATGTGCTCTATTTTCATCTAACCAAAAGATGGCTGGTGTTTCTGATAAACGCGCACGGTTAACTGCTAGTTTAACCCAGTCTTGAATTGGAGCGTCTTTGGTTTGACACATTCTGAAAATGTCTCCTGCTTCTACTGCTTGTTCAAAGAACACAGTATTATTTTCATCAGAAACGCGGATTACTCCAGTAGCCTCTGCTTGGAATGTTTTGTCGTGTGAACCGTATTCTTCTGCTTTTTGAGCCATTAAACCAACGTTTGGTACTGATCCCATGGTTGTTGGGTTATAAGCGCCATTTACCTTGCAGTCTTCGATAACAGCTTCGTAAACGCCCGCATAACAACGATCTGGAATAATAGCCAACGTATCTTGTTGTTGACCTGCTTTGTTCCACATTTGTCCTGAAGTACGGATCATCGCTGGCATAGAAGCATCCACGATAACGTCTGATGGAACGTGTAAGTTTGTGATGCCTTTGTCAGAATTAACCATTGCAATTGCTGGTCCTTGCTCAATAGCTGTGTCAATTGCTGCTTTGATTTCAGCTTCTTGTGCATGACCTGCTATTTTAGCGTATAAATCTCCTAAACCGTTGTTTGGACTAATACCTAAAGATGCAAATACAGCAGCATATTTAGCGTATACATCAGCAAAATATCCTTCAACTACAGCACCGAAAATGATAGGGTCAGATACCTTCATCATCGTCGCTTTTAAGTGAGTTGAGAAAAGAATGTTTTTCGCTTTCGCCTCTTCTTTACATTCAGATACAAATGCTTTTAGTTTAGTTAAGTTTAATACTGTAGAATCAATTACTTCACCTTGTAAAAGAGAAGCGTAGTCTTTCAATAATTTAGTTGTCCCATCTGCACCGATGAATTCAATTTTGAATTTAGCATCTTTTGCTAGTGTTACTGATTTTTCAGAACCATAAAAATCTCCTTCCGACATTGAAGCTACTCTAGTTTTAGAATCTTTCGCCCAAGCCCCCATACTGTGTGGATGCTTCTTTGCGTAATTCTTCACTGCTTTTGGAGCTCTACGGTCAGAGTTACCTTCACGCAATACTGGATTTACAGCAGATCCTAAAATTTTAGCGTATTTAGCTTTAATTTCTTTTTCTTCGTCGTTTTTAGGCTCAGCAGGATAGTTAGGTACGGCAAAACCATGGGCTTGAAGCTCTTTAATTGCTGCGTTTAATTGTGGAATTGAAGCAGAGATATTCGGTAATTTAATAATGTTCGCTTCTGGGCTTTTTGCCAATTCTCCTAGTTCAGCTAATGCGTCACCAATTTTTTGTTCGTCTTTTAAAAATTCTGGGAAATTAGCTAAAATACGTCCAGCTAAAGAAATATCTCTTGTTTCTACATCAATACCTGCTGTCTTTGCAAAAGCCTGAACCATCGGTAAAAAAGAATACGTAGCTAACATGGGAGCTTCGTCTGTAAACGTGTAAAGGATTTTAGAATTCTTTGTCATTTTTGTTAGATTTAAATGATAACAATATAATTGTTGTATGTGTTGAGTCTAAAACATTGTAATTATACTAGCAAATATAATCATAAGCATTGAGAAAAACGTGCTTATTCAGTGATATAACAGTAGAATTGTTAAGTTTATAATATGTATAAGTAAAATTGCTTTATTGTTATTTTTGCTCGATTAAAAAAGTAATATTTATAAAAAAGGGCTGACACATTTCTGTATCAGCCCTTTGGGTTTTATCGCGTTATTTCAGATTTAATAGTTTTTTCCACCACGGACGATTGTCTTGTTGAACATCGTGTCCATAACCGTAACCGTAGCCATAACCGTATCCATAACCTCCATATCCTTTCATGGTAATGGTGTCATTTAAGATAATTGACATATTTTTCAATTTGCCTTCGCGGTGTAAATCCGTTGGAAGTTTTAGCATGCGCTTATCTAAGTAATTTGCTCTTGTTACGTAAATAAACGTATCTGAGAATTTGCTGATTAATAGGGTATCTGTTACTAAGCTCACAGGAGCAGTATCTACAACAATGTAATCGTATTCTGCTTTTAATTTTGTAAACATAGCGCTTATCGCATCTCCCATTAGTAATTCGGCCGGGTTTGGCGGAATTGTTCCTGCTGGTAATGCGTATAGATTTTCGTATCCATCAATCTTAACAATAAATTGATCAATGTCAACATTTTTTCTCAATAAATAATCAGAGACTCCTTTTGATGGTAAAGATAAGTAATCATCCAAGCGAGGATTGCGCAAATCCATTCCAATTAAAAGCGTTCGCTTGCCTGAAAGCGCTATCGTAGCCGCTAGATTTACTGAGGTAAATGTTTTTCCTTCTTTTGGGAAAGTAGAAGTTAAGAAAATTGTTTTTGCTTTTCCTTCTTCAACATTTCCTAGCATAAACTCTAAGTTGGTACGTATAATACGCAAGGCCTCTGCTGAACTTGAACGACTCGATAAATCAATGATATTTTCGTGGTCATCTGAATGCGGAATATCACCTAAGAAAGGTACAGGCGTGTTATTTTCAATATCTAAGCGATTCTTCACTTTGGTGTCTAATAGTAAACGCAAGTATATCACTACAAAAGGGATTAACCCTCCTAGTACTAGTGAAGCCAATAAGACAATCATACTTTTAGGCGAAACCGGTTTTTCCGAACTCTTCGCTGTATCAATTACTTTAGCATTCAAATCAGTCGCAGCTAATGCAATGGCCGTTTCTTCTCTTTTTTGGAACAAGTATAGGTAGATCGCTTCTTTTACTTTTTGTTGTCTGTCGATAATTCTAAACTCACGCTCTTGTCTAGGAACTTGGGATAACTTAGAACGCAGTTGACGCTCTTTGCTTGCAAGCTCCTTTTGAGTGATTTTTAAGGAACTCTCTAAACGCGTTAAGCTTCCAGCAACCGAAGTTTTCATCGCTGCGATTTGGTCGTCGTATTTGACTACCATAGGGTTCAATTCTGTCGAACTTGAACTAATGCGATTGCGATCTAATACCAGCATATTGTACTGATTAATCTGTGCGTTTACATTAGCATCAGAAGAAATTAGATTGGGCAAAAGCTCATTTTGTTTACTGTTTTTTAAGAAATCAATTAATGAGGAAACAACTTTTAATTCTGTTTCGTTTTCAATAATTTGCTTGTCGTAGGCATTGGCATTCTCTAGGAATAAACCTAACTCCGTTGGGATGTCAGTGATGCTATTTCTCGATTTATACCCCTCTACTGTTTTTTCGACATCGCTTAATTCATCCGTAATAAGTTTCAAACGACTGTCAATAAATTCAGATGTCTTTTCTGAAATATAGCGCTTGTCTGCAATAGCTGCATCATTGTAGATCGTAATTAGATTATCTAAATAATCAATAGCTTTAGCAGGAGTTGGACTTAGTAAAGTCAAATCAAGTATACTCGAAAACTTATCTGTAGGTGCAATTTGCACATTTTTTACAAAGTGCTCCGTTACTTTTTCAATGGGATTTATTTCAACGATAATACTGTTAACTTCTTCAAGTTCTTCTTCTTTCTCTACTTTTAATTTGTGTAAAGTAGCTGTAGGTTTTGGAGCATTTCGAGTAACGATTAATTTACCTAAAACTGTTTCAATAGGTGTGTTGTATTCGAAGGTTCCTAGTTTTTCCTTCTCTATGTCAAAAAGAGTGAATGACGTTTCTGTAATATCTTTTACGTGAAAAGTATAGGTAATATTGTCAAAATCAAAAACGCGTTCAATAAAGTTGAAATCTATCGGACTGTTATTGTATAGTTCGCTTTTTATTACTCGACCTTCATTGATATAAGAAATATTTAATTGCAAACGACGTACCGTTTTTTCTGCTAAGGTACGAGAAGACAAAACTTGTGTTTCGGTTTCAAGATTACTCTTGCCACCGGATAACATACCTAAATCTGCAAATGCTGAAAGTTCGGTAGAAATACCTCCCCCTCTTTTTTCGTCTTTTACAACAATAGTTGTATTAACCTTATAGGTTTTTTCCGTATAACGAAGGTAGATGAACCCTAGTACAAGTGTAAGAATAATACTTACAACAAACCATCTCCAGTGGATGAGATATTTTTCTAATTCTTCGCGAATATTTACACTAACGTTTTCGCTATTGTCAAATTTTCCTTCCATTTTTTTTATCTAGTTGCAATCGAGATGATGGTTATTAATAGAGATAAAGCTGAAATACCCACAGTTAAGTTTGGACCAATAACAGAAGAGTTAACTTTTGTTTTGTTTGGTTCAACATAGACAATATCATTTTGATTCAAATAATAATAAGGGGATGTTATGAAGTCTGCTTTAGTCATGTCTACGCGATAAGGAATGCGTTTCCCATCGACTTCACGGATGACAAGAATATTATCTCTTTTGCCATAAACCGTTAAATCTCCAGATAGAGCTATGGCATCCGCTAAAGTCAATCGCTCACTTACAACGGTGTGAATACCCGGACGATTCACCTCTCCTTGTACCGTGATTTTGTAGTTCATTATACGCATATTAACGATAGGGCGAATAATGTATTTACTAATCTCCGTGGTCAAATAATCGATCGCTTGTTTCTTCGTTAAACCACTGATTTTTACAGTGCCTAAAACTGGGAATTCGATGTTACCTTTGTTGTCTACTAGGTAAAGCTGCTGTTGAGCAGATCCAGTACCTGCAGGATTATTCAAATTGGTAAGCATGGTATTTACTAAGTTAAATGGCTCTGCCGCTTCTCTATCTTGTGCAGATACAATAATCATTAATAAATCATCTGGCTGTAGATACGTTTCAAATTGTTCTACCGTATTATTCTTGGCTAATACTTCCTCAATATTTTGATAGTATACCATCGACTCTCTTGAGGCACAAGAAGTGAGAAAAACTGTCGTAGTGATAAGTAGAACGACAAATAAGTTTCTTAATTTCATTGTTAATTTTTTTTCAAAAATAGAACTTTGTTAAGTTGAATAAAAGTAAAAGTAACAATATTTTACAATTAAAATTAAAAGTGTGTTAATTGTTAATTTTTTACTGATATCTTAGTCGAAGTCTAGTTTCTTTTTACGTAATTCAAAGTTTTGACCTAAGTATACCTTTCTAACCATTTCATCCTCTGCAAGTTCTTCTGGGACGCCTGCTTTCAAAATACCTCCTTCAAACATTAAGTAAGTTTTGTCAGTAATAGCTAGTGTTTCTTGTACATTGTGGTCGGTAATTAGTATGCCAATGTTTTTATTTTTCAATTTGGCTACGATGCGTTGAATGTCTTCTACGGCAACGGGGTCAACCCCTGCAAAGGGTTCGTCTAGTAAAATGAATTTTGGATCTGTTGCCAAGGCACGGGCAATCTCCGTTCTTCGACGCTCACCTCCTGATAGTAAATCCCCGCGATTGGTGCGGATGTGTTCTAAGTTGAACTCAGCAATCAAGGACTCCATTTTTGCTACTTGCTCTTCTTTTGGAAGCTTAGTCAATTGCAGTACGCTCAAAATATTGTCTTCAATACTCAACTTTCTAAATACCGAAGGCTCTTGTGCGAGGTAACCAATACCGTGTTGTCCGCGTTTGTACATCGGAAAATTGGTGATGTCCATATTGTCTAAATAAATATGTCCGAAATTAGGCTTTACCAATCCAACAATCATGTAAAAGGAAGTTGTTTTTCCCGCTCCATTTGGGCCTAATAACCCCACAATCTCTCCTTGATTTACTTCGACAGAAACACCTTTAACGACTTTTCTCTTCTTGTATATCTTGACTATATTGTCTGCTCTTAATTTCATGATTAGTCCTTTTTGTTTTGTACTAAAACTTCTGCTTTGGGTTTCTTCTGAACAAATTTAGAGATATAAATACTAATTTCATACAGAATTAATAGGGGGATAGATACGATAATTTGGCTAATAACGTCTGGTGGCGTGATGATTGCTGCTAAAATTAGAATCAACACGATGGCGTACTTTCTGTATTCTCTCAAAAACTCCGGAGTCACCAAACCTAATACCGATAAGAAATACATGATGATCGGTAATTCGAAGATTAGACCACATGCGATAGAAGTCGTCTTGACTAATCCAATGTAGGAGTTGATGTCAATGTCGTTCTTTACTACATCACTTACTTGTAGGTTCACTAAGAAGTTGATCGATAGGGGCGTAATTACATAGTAACCAAATAGTACCCCTAAAAAGAATAAGAAAGACGAAACGACAATAAATAGTTTGGCGTATTTTTTTTCTTTTTGATAAAGCGCTGGACTGATAAATTTCCATATTTCCCATAAAATAAAGGGTACTGAAATGATGAAACCAGCAGTTATACACGTCCACATCATCACAGAGAACTGACCATCCATCGTTCTGTTTTGTATTTCGAATGGAAGTTCTTGCTGACAAAAACTATCGTCAAAATTAAAGTATTGCGCGATTTTACAAAAGAATTGATAGGTTACGAAATCACTGTTTTTAGGACCGAAAATGATGGTGTTGAAGATGAAATCTCTAAAAAAGAACGCGATAATACCCCCTCCTAAAATGAAGACAGAAGCGCGGATTAATAGCCATCTTAATTCTTCTAAATGGTCTAAAAAGGACATCGCCTTTTCTGAGTTTTTTTGTTTTGCCATTTGTTATACTATTCCTTCTTTTAAAATGTCATGTAAGTGAATGATTCCTTGATATGCCCCCTCTTTTGTGACGATTAATTGGGTTATTGAATTGTCTTCTAATAGGGACAACGCTTTTGATACCAATTGATCGGATTCGATCGTTTTGGGGTTTATACTCATTATATCTTTCGCTTGGATGTTTTCAAAGCTAGTGTTATTTTGTAACATTCTACGCAAATCCCCGTCGGTAATTATGCCAATTAAGTTATTATTGTCAATTACAGCGGTTACACCTAAGCGTTTTTGCGATATTTCTACAATTACATCCTTAACAGATGAATCTGGAGTAACCATCGGTTTGTTTTCACTATTTAAAATATCTTGAACGACTAAGAGTAACTTTTTACCTAAAGCACCTCCAGGGTGATACATCGCAAAATCATTGGCTGTGAAATTTCTACATTCGATTAAACAAGCCGCTAATGCATCTCCTAACACTAATTGAGCAGTTGTACTATCCATTGGCGCTAAGTTGTTTGGATCTGATTCGCGCTCTACTTTAGACAGTAAAACACAATCGGCATTTTTGCCCAAAAACGAATTTTCATTCGCAGTAATAGCTATTAATGTATTGCCAAAACGCTTAAGTAGCGGGGTCAGAACCTTGATCTCTGGACTATTTCCACTGTTGGAGATACAAATGACGCAATCATCGGGTTGAAGTAACCCTAAATCTCCATGAACGGCTTCGGACGCATGCATAAAAAGCGAAGGCGTGCCAGTAGAGTTGAATGTTGCAACAATTTTGCTTCCGATTAACGCACTTTTACCAATCCCCGTAACAACAACGCGACCTTTACAAGCCAATAGGGTTTGTACAGCCACTGCGAAGTCTTCTGTTAAGTAATCAATTAGCTTTTTAATGCTCTCACTTTCAGATAGTAAGGTTTTTTTTGCTCGGTCTAGTATAGTTGTAGATGTATTCAAAATGACGAGAATGTTAAATATTAGGATTGCACCAAAGAAAATTAGTATCTTTAGGTACTGCAAATTTATGTAAAATACCATACAAAAATAATGAAATCAATTGAAATTGACTTGCACAAAGAGTTAAAGAGGTTTTTTGGCTTTTCTCAGTTTAAGGGTCTCCAAGAAGACGTAGTGAAAAGTATTATCTCTGGACACAACACATTTGTGATCATGCCTACAGGTGGTGGTAAATCACTTTGCTATCAATTGCCTGCGTTGGTTTTAGACGGGACTGCCATTGTTGTATCTCCTTTGATTGCTTTAATGAAGAATCAAGTGGACGCTATTCGTAGCTTGTCCACAGAGCAAGGAATTGCCCATGTTTTAAATTCTTCTTTGACCAAAACCGAAGTCAATCAAGTAAAAGAAGATATTAAACGAGGCGTGACAAAATTGTTATATGTTGCCCCAGAATCATTGACAAAAGAGGAATATGTAAACTTCTTGCAAGAGGTTGAATTGTCCTTTGTCGCCATTGATGAAGCACACTGCATCTCTGAATGGGGACACGATTTTAGACCCGAATACAGAAATTTGAGGAATATTATCCGACAATTGGGCGATATTCCCATTATTGGCTTAACTGCTACAGCAACGCCAAAAGTTCAAGAAGACATCTTAAAAAACTTAGAAATTCCCAATGCAAATGTTTTTAAAGCGTCGTTTAACAGACCCAATCTGTATTACGAGGTAAAACCCAAAACGAAAAACATTGAAAGTGACATTATTCGCTTTATCAAACAACGCAAAGGAAAGTCAGGGGTTATCTATTGCTTGAGTAGAAAAAAAGTTGAGGAAATAGCAAATGTTCTCCAAGTAAATGGCATTAGCGCAGTACCTTATCACGCGGGCTTAGATGCTAAAACAAGAGCCAAACACCAAGATATGTTTCTCATGGAGGATGTCGATGTGGTTGTGGCAACTATAGCCTTTGGAATGGGAATTGACAAGCCAGATGTGCGTTATGTCATTCACCACGACATTCCTAAATCACTCGAAAGCTATTACCAAGAAACAGGTAGAGCGGGAAGAGATGGAGGAGAAGGGTATTGTTTGGCTTATTATTCGTATAAAGATATTGAAAAGCTTGAGAAGTTTATGGCAGGAAAGCCAATTGCTGAACAAGAAATAGGAATTGCCTTGTTGCAAGAAGTTGTTGCTTATGCCGAAACATCTATGTCCAGACGCAAGTTTTTACTTCATTATTTTGGAGAAGAATTTGACGAAGTGCACGGAGAAGGAGCGGACATGGATGACAATGTTCGCAATCCCAAGAAAAAAAGCGAAGCAAAAGACGAGCTTCAACAAGTGTTGAGAATTATTGCTGAAACAAAACAAGTATACAAAACAAAAGAAATTGTATTTGTGCTCCTAGGTAAGTTGAATGCAGTTATAAAAGTAAATAAAACAGATACTCAGCCCTTTTTCGGAAGTGGTAAACATAAGGATGAACGCTTTTGGTTGGCGTTGATCAGGCAAGCTAATGTAGCGGGATATCTGAAAAAAGACATCGAAACGTATGGTGTCTTGAAAGTAACTCAAGCAGGTGAGCGCTATATTGAGCACCCTATCTCATTTATGATGACAGAAGATCACGAATATGCAGAAGGAGATGCTGTGGTAGAAAGCGATGCACCAAAAACAGAATTGGTTATTGACCAAGTATTGATCCACTTGCTGAAAGATTTGAGAAAAAAAGTAGCCAAAAAAGCAGGAGTCCCTCCTTTTGTGGTTTTTCAAGATCCTTCACTAGAAGAAATGTGTTTGAAATACCCTATTTCACTAGAGGAAATGGCTAATATTATAGGAGTAAGTGATGGAAAGGCGAAGAAATTCGGAAAAGATTTTGTCGATCTGATCCAAAATTACGTAGAGGAAAACGATATTATCAGACCCGACGATTTAGTTGTGAAATCTACAGGTGCTAATTCTGCACTAAAACTGTATATTATCCAGAGTGTTGATCGCAAATTGTCTTTAGATGATATTGCCAAAGCCAAAGGATTGGATATGGATGCTTTATTAAAAGAAATGGAGCAAATCGTATATTCGGGTACCAAACTGAATATTGATTATTGGTTAGATGAAGTGTTAGACGAAGATCAACAAGAGGAAATCTACGATTATTTCATGGATTCTGAATCGGATAACATCAAAACTGCTATGACAGAGTTTGATGGAGAATACGATACAGATGAATTGCGATTAATGCGCATCCAGTTTATCACCAAAGAAGCAAATTAACAGCTGATCTATTAAGAAAAGTCCTAAAGACTTGTTATTATACGGAGGGTGTCCCAAAAGGTCACCCTCTTTTTTATAGGGGTGTATAGCTGTTATTTTACTTCGTAAAGTTCACCACGATGTGGTTTTAAAGCATCTCTAACTTCTCGCATTTGTTGGTCATTTACTACGAGATACGCAATACTGTGAACCTCATTGATGACTTCTTTGTCCATAATAGTTAAAGGGAGTTGTTCTATAGCAACGAATTCACGCAAGTGAATTACATGGTGTTCAGCAATTTTTTCAGCATCCGGACCTCGAAAATCCCATATTAGTTTGATTAATCTTTCCATGATTTGTATAAAACGCCAAAGATAACCAAATTGTGTAGGACCACCGTAAAAAGCATCGCAATCTTTACCACTGTGATGAGGAGTTCCCCTCTAGTTTTTAAACTCCCCTTTGGCATTGGTTTCCTATTTTGTTTTTTGTACTTTTGGAAGTAAAATAAATGTAACACTAGGTATGATTGAAGAGCAAGTGATTTTAGTTAATGAGCAAGATGAGCCAATTGGCACCATGGGCAAGCAAGAAGCACATGAAAAAGCTTTGTTACACAGGGCGTTCTCTGTGTTTATTTTGAATGATAAAAATGAGATCATGCTTCAACAACGCGCAGCAGAGAAGTATCACTCTCCTTTATTATGGGCGAACACTTGTTGTAGTCACCAAAGAGTAGGAGAAACAAATATTCAAGCAGGAAAACGCCGTTTGAGAGAGGAAATGGGGTTTGAAGTAGAGCTGAAAGAAGTATTTCACTTTATTTATAAAGCACCCTTTGACAACGGGTTGACAGAACACGAATTTGACCATGTGATGGTGGGGTATTATAACGAAGATCCCAATACGAATCCAGAAGAAGTGGAAGCGTGGAAGTGGATGGGAATTGAAGCAGTAAAAAGAGATATGGAAGTCAATCCACAGGTTTATACCGCTTGGTTTAAAATTATTTTCGCTGAATTTTACCCCCATATCGAAGCACATAAAATTAAAACAGCATGAGATTAACAGTTAGCCGAAAAGCACATTTTAACGCCGCACATCGATTACATCGCCCAGATTGGTCGGACCAAAAGAATCAGGCTGTGTTTGGTAAGTGTAACAATCCCAATTTTCACGGACATAATTACGAATTAATCGTCCATGTTACTGGTGAAGTTGACCCAGAAACCGGATTTGTCATGGACTTGAAAATACTGTCAGATTTGATTAAATCCGAGATTGAAGAGGCTTTTGATCACAAAAATCTGAACTTAGATGTTATAGAATTCAAAAATCTAATCCCTACTGCAGAATACATTGCTGTAGTGATTTGGCAAAAATTAAGGCCTTTTATTGCAAAAGACAAAGATTTAGAGGTGGTTTTGTATGAAACCAATAGAAACTTTGTAACTTTTAAAGGGGAGGGGATTTAACATGCATAGAATCCATTAAAAGTTGTACATTTGCGTCTTGTTTTAGGCAATAATCCCGCTGATGGACTATTGCGAAATGAGGAAGAAGTTAAGCCTATGAGTTTTATACAATATCCAATGATGTTTGAACCCATCCTAAAAGATAGAATTTGGGGAGGGCGGAAATTACATACTGTTTTAGGTAAACAGCAGATTTCTGATTCAATTGGAGAAAGCTGGGAAATTTCTAATGTTCCAGAAAATGTTAGCCTTGTTTCCAATGGCACATATAAAGGACAAAGCTTAGAAGAACTAATTAAAACCTATCCTGAAGATATTTTAGGTTCCGCTATCGTTCAGACATTTGGATATCAATTCCCGTTGTTATTCAAGTTCTTAGATGCTAAAGAGGATCTTTCTATTCAGCTACATCCCAATGATGAACTCGCAAAAACGAGACATAATTCTTTGGGAAAAACCGAAATGTGGTATGTAATGCAAGCCGATCCGGGGGCCAGGGTTGTTGTAGACTTTAAAGAAGGGGTTACCCAAGAGGATTATCTGCAACACCTGAATACCAAAACACTACCTGAAATTTTAAATGAAATTCCCGTAAAAAAAGGCGATGCTTTTTTTATACAAACAGGAACTGTTCACGCCATTGGAGCTGGAGTTTTACTCGCTGAAATTCAGCAAACGTCAGATATTACCTATCGCGTTTACGATTGGGATCGCGTAGATAGTGAAGGACAAACAAGAGAATTACACGTAGATTTGGCGCTAAAAGCGATTAATTACGAAAAGAAACAGGTCGTACTTTCTTATACTGAAGAAGAAAACCGTGCGAATCAACTGGTTTCTTGTCCGTTTTTTACGGTAAATTACATCCCTTTAGCCCAGCGATATGAGCTAGAGAAGCCACTAGATCGCTTCTATCTTTATGTGTGTACAGACGGAGCCTGTGAGCTTCAGATTAACGATTTATCGTGCGGAATTAAACAAGGTGAAACCGTTTTAATTCCCGCCTCAGTAAATAAACTCGTTGCAGTTGGTCAAGCAACATTGTTAGAAATATATATCGATTAGACCGTCGATGTAGTAAAGATAATTGTACTTTTGTTTAAATTTTAAATAAATTATTATGGCAAGCGTAAGAGGATTAAAAAAAGATGTTCACCAAGTATTAGGAGATATCATTGAGGCAATTTATATTCATGAATTGACAGTAGGAGGACCTACAGAAGAAACAACTGCTTTGATCGAAGAAGCCTTAACAGGATTCGACGAATTGATCATGGACATCAATGCAAAAGGGGTTGAAAATAAAAAAGCTCATTTTAAAGGCGTTTTTGTAAAATTAGAAAACATTGCAGGTCAATTAGTTGGAAAAATTAACAACTTGTAATTAAAATAAAGTAAAAAAAACACGCGAAATCAGTTGTAAGACTGAAAAAGCGTGTTATATTTGCACTCGAAAAATGAGTCGCCGGTGTAGCTCAGCTGGCTAGAGCAGCTGATTTGTAATCAGCAGGTCGTGGGTTCGAGTCCCTCCATCGGCTCAA